>CBIHKY010000063.1:0-19803 GCA_966205705.1 uncultured Alphaproteobacteria bacterium | reverse complement strand
AGGGCACGGTGAAGGAGCCGGTGACTGATAGCGACACGCTCGCCGACAATCACGGAATCGATAATCTGCTCAACACCGATCCGCCAAACTTCCCCGGCGCGAACGGCAGCGGCAACAACGTGCTCTTCAACCCGGTTGGGCGCATGTACAAAGCCGGTATCCGCGCCAACTTCTAATTTACGATTATCCCCCAACTGCGCCGGGCCATGCATTTCCTGCATCGCCCGGCGTATTTTTTTGCCAGTGGTAGAATGGGCGCGCGCTTTTGCTTGAAGCGACGCGAGACAAGTCGGGTTCGACATTGTAACGATCATTAGGATATATGCGGGGCGATATGGACGAAACAGCATCAGGCCGGACTGACAACAAGATCGCGCAAGCTCAACCTGGCCAACCCGACGCACGCTTTGGTGGTTTCCCGATCGACCGGGCTGCCCGGCACTTGAGCAATTTCTACGCCGACGTCGAGCCGAACGCGCGTGACCTGAGCTTCTTCCGCACGACGCGCGCAATCGTCGTCGCTGCCCGGCGCTGGCGCAAGCTGGCGAATGATCGCATTCGCGCGGTCGGCCAGAGCATGGCGCGGTGGGAGACCATGTATCTGCTCGCCTGTTCGGACGATGCGCTCAATCAGACAGCGCTTGCCAAGCTACTGGGCGTGGAAGGCCCGACAATGGTGCGCATGCTGGACGTTCTTGAGAAGGATGGGCTGATCACCCGCCAGCAGAGCAAGACGGATCGGCGCGTTACGAACAATGAGATCACCGAGAAGGGCCGAGAAGCGACGCGCGACATCATGGCCATCACCAATGAGCTACGCGAAGAGCTTTTGCGGGACATCGACCCTGCCAAGCTCGCCATAACGCTGGAAGTGCTGGAGCAGATCCACGCCAAGCTGGACGATCTTTGCTGAGCAGTCCGCGCCAAATATCGCGCCGCGGCAACTCCCCTGATGAGCAGGCGTTATGCTGATGCACGAACAAAGGATCAGGGCAATGACGCAGTCGGACAAGCGCGACGACAAGGATCTGGCGAAAGACTATCGGGACGCCGCAGCCGGAGACGCCTGGCACGAACGTGACGGCAATGGTCGCGGTGGCGCAGGACAGGATGCCACGATCAACACGACGCCCGAGACGCCGAACGTTCCCCTCAGTGACGTTGCACGACCTGACCCGGCCGATGGCGAGAACCATGCTGCGCCACCCAGCCCCAAAGGTCCGGAATATGACAGGTTGATGCGCGGCTATGAGCCGGGTGAGATGGCTGGGGAAGACTGAGTCGCAGGCTCGCCACCAAATGTGGAGACCTTCGTCCAATTCCTCGAAAGCCACACAAAGTCGGTTAATCTGATGCAGAAAAGTCACATCTGTTAGCGTGAGCGATAGACATTGTTCAGTCTGTAATCGGCGAAACCTCCCCTTATCCGCCGATCTTCAATTCTGAGTGCAAAAACTGCATCTGCACGGCCGCCGATTGCGGTTGCCGGTACAGGCAAGCGGACGTAGTGGCGCGCCTCCGCAAACAAGCTGCGGAACATTGGAGAAACAACATGCGTTACGCCGTGAATAGTGTCGTAGCCCTGGGAGCAGTCGGCGCACAATTGCTGACCTTCTACACAGTGCTCTACGCCTGACACTAAACTCAAGGGGAGGTGTTACTCCCCGGGTCCAGGGCCTCATCTGGAACTGGATAACAAAAGCCGCCTATGGTCATTGACCAAGGCGGCATTTTTGTATCCGTCATCTTTTCAAGATCATTCCGCCGATGCGATTGCGCGGATAGCATTCACTGATCATCGGGCGCCAACTACAGGCTCCGCAGAAGCGCGACGATTGGCTGACCGCCGCTTCGAGCGCAGGCGCATCACGAGGCGATAGCCTAGCAGCACAGCAACGATCGCAGCGTAACGTAGCGGCGAAGTGACATCCGCCTTCACCAGCAGATAATAATGGATCACGCCCATCACCGCGATGGGATAGATCAGCTGATGCAGCCGCTGCCAGTTCCGCGCGCGCATCTTGCGGCGGATGCGATTGACCGAGGTAATCGTCAGCGGAATGAGCAGCGCAAAGGCCGCCATGCCAATGGTGATATAGGGCCGCTTGGCGATATCCTCACCAATGGTGGGCCAGTCAAACTGCTTGTCGATGGCGACATAAGTTGTGAGGTGAAGTGCCACATAAGCGAAGGCCCACAGACCGATGCGCCGGCGATAGCGCAGGATCATCGGCGCTTTGAGCAGCTTGGCCAGTGGCGCGAGCGCCAGCGTGATGCACAGGAAGCGCAGCCCCCACAGCCCAAGCGCGCGCAATATATATTCGCTGGGGTTCGCGGTCAGATCGTCATTGAGGCCCTGCCAGACGAACAGCAGCAAAGGCGCTGCGCAGAGCAGCCAGACCAACGCCGAGATCAGGCGATCGCGCCACGGCTTGCTCATGCTGGCGGTCAGTACAGATTACGCGCGCTTTGGCCGCGATACATATTCGCCACCAGCCCGCCATAGCCATTGAAGGGTAGCGTCTTGCGCTTGAAGAACTCGCCAATGCGCCGCTCGGTCGCCTGCGACCAGCGGGGATGATCGACCGCCGGGTTCACATTGCCATAAAAGCCATATTCATCGGGCGCGAGCATCTGCCAGCTTGTGCGCGGCTGGCGATCCACCAGACTGATCCGCACGATCGACTTGATGCCCTTGAAGCCATATTTCCACGGCACCACGAGGCGAATAGGGGCGCCATTCTGATTGGGCAGCGTGTTGCCATAAAGGCCGACCGCCAGCATCGCGAGCGGGTGCATCGCTTCATCCATGCGCAGCCCCTCGCGATAGGGCCAATCAATGCTCCGGCTGCGCAGGCCGGGCATTTGCTTTGGATCATTGAGCGTCTCGAAGGCGACGAACTTGGCTTTGCTCGTCGGCTCCACCTCGGCCAGTAGTTTGTTGAGCGAGAAGCCCACCCAGGGGATGACCATCGACCAGGCTTCCACGCAGCGCATGCGATAGATGCGCTCCTCCAGCGGGAAGCGGCGCAATATGTCCTCAATCGCGAAGGTGCGCGGCTTGGCGCACAGGCCATCGACCGTGATACTCCAGGGCCGCGTGCGCAGGCTCCCGGCGTTGGCTGCCGGATCTTCCTTATCCGTACCGAATTCGTAGAAATTATTATAGCCGGTCACATCCTTGAGAGGCGTCTTGTCCTCTGTGATCGACATTTTGTTCGGGCCATATTTGAGCGCGGCAGCCTGCGCGGCTGCGGGCATGATGAGCGAGCCTGCGCCGATGGCGGCCGCAGCGCCGAGGATGAACTCGCGGCGCTTGAGATAGAGACCGTAGTCCGTGACCTCATTCTCGGTCATGTCGGGGGCATTGCGGATCAGCATGGCGGCATCCTCTCACATCGGCGCGCAAGGTGCGGCAAAGCCGGGCGCGAAGCTAGCGCAATGTGCGGGGGTTAAGCTGAATGGATGGTGAGCGCTGAAGTCCTTGCTGCACATTCGAGCTTTTAAGTCACGACGTCACCCCCGACTTGATCCGGGGTCCCGCTGCCTTTGGAAGCTGCAACAGAAAGCGGGATCCCGGGTCAAAGCCCGGGATGACGTTGCTCTTTGGGTGGCAGGACTAGCAACGACGAAGGGTTGAACGAAGCCTAATGCGCCGCGCCCCAGCTCACTCCCGTCCCAATCTCAACACCCAACGGCACCGACAGATTGACGCTCGGCGCAGCGGCCCCCGCCATCACATCCCGGATGATCGGCGTTGCCGCCGCCACATCCCCCTCGGGCAGCTCGAACACCAGCTCATCATGCACTTGCAGGAGCATCCGCACCCGATGCAGCCCGGCATCGGCCAGTGCCGGCCCCATGCGGACCATCGCGCGCTTGATGATGTCCGCGCTCGTGCCCTGAATGGGCGCATTGATCGCTGCGCGCTCGGCGCCCTGGCGGACATGCTGCACGCTGGCCTTGATCTGCGGGAACCAGGTTTTGCGCCCGAATAGCGTCTGTGTGTGGCCGGTTGCGCGCACCCGCTCCAGCGTCTCATTGATATAGGCGGAGATACCCGGAAACCGCTCAAAATAGCGGGAGATCATCGCCTGCGCTTCATCCGCGTCAATCTCCAGCCGGGCGGCCAGACCCCAGCGCGAAATGCCATAGAGGATAGCAAAGTTGATCGTCTTGGCCCGCCCACGCGTATCGCGATTAACCTCGCCAAACAGCTCGCGCGCGGTGGCGGCATGAATATCCTCGCCGCGCAGGAAGGCATCGCGCAGCGCAGGCACGTCCGCCATATGCGCAGCCAGCCGCAGCTCGATCTGGCTGTAATCCGCCGCGAGGATCACATTGCCCGGCTCGGCAATGAACGCATCGCGAATCTGGCGGCCCGTCTCGGTGCGGATCGGGATGTTCTGGAGGTTGGGATCGGTCGAGGAAAGCCGCCCGGTCTGCGCGCCGGTGAGGCTGTAGCTGGTATGCACGCGACCGGTGTCACGGTTGATCTGCGCCTGCAGCGCATCGGTATAGGTGGATTTGAGCTTGGCGAGCTGGCGCCAATCCAGCACCAGCCCGGCAATCTCCGCGCCTTCCGCCTTCATGCGCTCCAGCACGGTCACGTCGGTTGAATAAGCGCCGGACTTGCCCTTTTTGCCGCCCTTGAGGCCCATTTTCTCGAACAGGATCGCGCCCAATTGCTGAGTGGAGCCAATCGCGAAGGGCTGGCCTGCCGCTGCATGAATCTCCTCCTCCAGCCGCGCCATTTCCTGCGTGAAGCGGCCCGAGAGGCGCGAAAGATGATCGCGATCCACCTTGATGCCAGCGCGTTCCATGCCCGCCACGACCGGAATAAGTGGCCGATCGACCATCTCATAAATGCGCGTGGCGCCTTCCTGCGCGAGGCGCGGCTTGAGGCGCGTCCACAAGCGATACGTCACATCCGCATCTTCCGCGCCATAGCGGGTGGCGGCATCAAGGGGCACTTGCGCAAAGCTGATCTGCTTCTTGCCGGTGCCCGCAACCTCTTTGAAGCTGATGCACTGATGCTGGAGCAGGGTCTGCGCCAGTTCATCCATGCCATGCCCGGCCAGCGATTGGCCCGCGTCCAGATCGAAGCTCATCACCATCGTATCATCGATGGGCGAAACGGGCAGGCCATTGCGGGCAAGCACGTTGAGATCATATTTGATGTTGTGGCCGATCTTGAGCACGCCCGGATCGCTGAACAGCGGCTTGAGGCGGGCGATGGCATCGCCCAGCGGGATCTGCGGCGGCACTTCGCCGAACATATCATCACTGCTGCGGTGCGCGAGTGGGATGTAGCAGGCCTTGCCCGGCGCAGTGGCGAGGCAGATGCCGACGAGGCCCGACGCGATGGAATCCAGCGCATCCGTCTCGGTATCGATGGCGATGACACCGCTGGCATAGCTTTGCGTGATCCAGTGATCGAGCCGGTCGAGTGTCGTCACCATCTCATAGCTGTCGCGATCGACGGGCGCGAGCGGCACGAAGGGCGGCGTATCAGGCGTCTCGCTGGTGGGCGCGCTGCTTTGGGTCGCCGCAACCGGCTCGCCAATCGCGCGACCCGGCGCTTTGGAGGTGAGGCGCGAGAGCAGGGTCTTGAAGCCCTGATCCTCAAGGAAGGCGCGCAGTGGCTCGGCGGGGATGCCATCCAGCTTCAGCTCATCGAGGCTATGCGGCAGCGGCACTTCGCAATGCAGCGTCACCAATTCGCGCGAGAGCCGCGCGAGGGCCGCATGTTCGATCAGCCGCTCCTTGAGCTTGGAAGGCTTCATATCATGCGCTGCGGCCAGCACGCTCTCCAGATCGCCAAATTCGGTGATGAGCTTCGCAGCGGTCTTGGCGCCGACACCGGGCACGCCGGGAACATTGTCGACACTGTCACCCATCAGCGCCAGCACGTCGCGCAGCTGGGTCGGCAACACGCCGAACTTTTCCATCACATAGCTATCGCCGCGCCGCTCATTCTTCATCGTGTCGAGCATATCCACGCCCGGCTGGATGAGCTGGGCAAGGTCCTTGTCGGAGGAGACGATGGTCACGTCCCAACCCTGCTCGACCGCCTTGACGGTATAGGTCGCGATAATGTCGTCCGCCTCGAACCCGGCTTCCTCGATGCAGGGGAGCGAGAAGGCGCGCGTCGCCTCCCGGATGAGCGGGAACTGGGGGATGAGATCGTCCGGCGCGGGCGGGCGATTGGCCTTGTACTGATCGTACATATCATTGCGGAAGGTGTGCGAGCCCTTGTCCAGAATCACCGCGAGGTGGGTCGGCCCCTCCTCCTTGTCCAGCGCATCGGCGAGCTTCCACAGCATCGCCGTATAGCCATACACCGCGCCAGCAGGCACGCCGTGGCGATTGGTGAGCGGAGGCAGCTGATGGTAAGCGCGAAAGATGTAGCTTGAGCCATCGACGAGATAGAGGTGATTGCGAGACGTCATGGGCAGCGGGATAGCGCGAGCAGGGGCGCGAGGCCAGCGCGGGATTTGGGTGAGAGTGTGCGGCGCTCATTCATAGGATGAGATCGTCACCCCAGCGAAGGCTGGGGTCTCGGGCCGTACGGGCACCACTTCAGCAACAGTCATGCAGGTCCATGTTCAACCGTCGCGCTCTGCCGCCACAGATGCCAGCCTGCGCTGGCATGACGAATATCTTTGGACGCTCAGCCATCCACCGCCCGACGCCCAAGCGCCGGGTCGTCCGTGAACAGCCCGTCGATCCCGAGCGCCAGATAGCGCTGCATCTCCGCCACCGAGCCAGCATCGTTGCGCGCATCCGGCCCGCCGGGGCCACGCAGATCGGCGGGGAGGAAACGGTTTTCCGGACGGAAGGTGTAGGGGCGCACGAGCAGTCCGGCGGCATGGGCATCGGCAACGAAGCTGGTGGGTTTGCCGAGCTTTTCATCGGCATCGAGCGGGATGAGCATGCGCGAAGAAGGGCCGACGATATCGGCATAGATGGCGATCTGCGCGAAACCATCCGGCGTTGCCATATCGCCATAGGTGGTTTTGCCACCGGCGAGGGCAATGTCGGGTGGCACATCGGTGGGGCCGCCCATCAGCTGGAGCAGCTTCACATTGGCGGGTTTGCCGAGCTTGCCGCGGATATAGCGCAGGTTTCCCGTTTCGAAGGACTGGATTTCCACCGGATTTTTGCGGGTATAGTCATGCGCTGCGAGGATCGCGAGGAAGCGATCCTCCAATGGCAGCCCGATCGACGCGAAATAGGTCGAGTGCTTGAGCTCGGGCACCAGCCCGATCTGGCGACCGCGCGCCTTTGATTGCGCGGCGGTGAAGGCGATCATCTCCTCGAAGGTCGGCACCTCGAACTGGCCGTCATAGCTCTGGCTTTCCGGCCTGATTTTGCCCAGCCGCTCTATGGCGCGCAGGGTTTTGAGTTCGGCGAGGGTGAAATCCTCCGTGAACCAGCCGGTGATGCTCTGGCCATCGACGGTTTTGGTCGTGCGGCGGGCAGCAAATTCCGGCTTCGTCGCGACATTGGTGGTGCCGGAAATCTCATTCTCATGGCGGATCACGAGGATGCCATCCTTTGTCGCAACCAGATCCGGCTCGATAAAGTCCGCGCCGTCGATCAGCGCCTGCTCATAGGATGCCAGCGTATGCTCCGGGCGGCGGGCCGAGCAGCCGCGATGGGCGAAAATGAGCGGCTTGTCGCCGTGGAGGGTCGGCGCATTTGCAGCGGGAGCCCTTGTCGCGCCGCGCGCCTGACCCGCGCCGATTGCGGCACTAAGCATCATGGCGCCGCCAAGGCCCACGGCTTCCCTGCGACTGAGCTTCATGCATCAAATCCTTCTCAAGCCGCCAACGGGCAATTCATCGGGTCCATTGCCGATAATTATGACAATTTCACGTCTGAGACCCCGCGCCTGTCTGCCCCCCGTTGCCTCAGCGGGCAGGCCACGATAGGAGGCGCCATCCATTTTCCCGATCCAGCAATCGAAGAAGTCGACATGGCAGGCCATAGCAAATTCAAAAATATCATGCATCGCAAGGGCGCGCAGGACAAGAAGCGCTCCGCGATGTTCTCCAAGCTCAGCCGCGAAATCACCGTGGCCGCCAAGATGGGCGCGCCCGATCCGGACATGAACCCGCGCCTGCGCCTCGCCATAAACGCAGCCAAGGCGCAATCCGTACCCAAGGATAATATCCAGCGCGCCATCGACAAGGCGAGCAAGAGCGACGCGGAAAATTACGAAGAAATCCGCTATGAGGGCTATGGCCCGGGTGGCGTGGCGATCATCGTTGAGGCGCTGACCGACAATCGCAACCGCACCGCGACCAATGTGCGCACGGCCTTCTCCAAATATGGCGGCAATCTTGGCGCGTCGGGCGCCGTATCTCACGGCTTCGATCGGATGGGCCTCATCACCTATCTGGCCGCTGCAGGCACGCCCGATGCGATGTTCGAAGCCGCGCTGGAAGCAGGCGCTGAGGATGTCGTGTCCAACGAGGACGAGCATGAAATCTGGACGGCGATGGATGCGCTGCACGAGGTCTCCAAGGCTCTGGAAGACAAGTTCGGCGCCGCAGACAGCGCCAAGCTCGCCTGGAAGCCGCAGACGACGGTTGAGCTGGACGAGGACAATGCCGGCACGCTCCTCAAGATGGTCGACGCGCTCGACGATGATGATGATGTGCAGGCCGTGTGGGGCAATTATGAAGTGCCTGACGATGTGATGGCAAAGCTGGGATGATTGGCCGCTGGGTGAACCTCACCCGCGCAATTGCCTGATGATCATGCTCTCATGCTAATTCTGGGTCTCGACCCCGGCCTTGGCACGACCGGCTGGGGTGTGATCCGCGCGCAAGGCAACCGCCTCTCGCACATCGCCAATGGGCAGATCCGCACGGACGCAAGCATGGCGATGCCTGCGCGGCTTGTGGCGCTGGATGCGGCGCTTGCCGGGATCATCGCTGCCTATGAGCCGGGCGAAGCTGCGGTCGAAGAAGTGTTCGTCAACACCAACCCGCAATCCACGCTCAAGCTCGGGCAGGCGCGCGGCGTGGTGTTGCTCGGCGCAGCACGCACCGGCATGGTCGTGGGCGAATATGCGGCGCGGATGGTGAAGAAATCCGTCGTCGGCACCGGTGCTGCAACCAAGGATCAGATCGCCGCGATGGTGACGCGGCTGTTGCCCGGCGTGACCATCGCTGGGCCCGACGCCGCCGATGCGCTGGCCGTTGCGATCACCCATGCCCATATGCGCGCCAGTGCGCGGTTGATGCCCGGCACCCGCTGAACCGTTGTTCCTGCAGGGCAGACGCGTGTCCACCAACGGGACAGCGCGCAACCAGCCTGTTATCTAAAAGGGATAACTCACTCAGGAGATCATAAATGACGACAGCCTTTCGGGGTCTTTTGGCGCTGGCTGCGATCATGGCAGCAACTGGCGCGGCCCCGGCTTTGGCTGAATTGCCCGAATCCGTGCGTGCGATGATGGAAGCGGCGATTGCCAGCGGCGACAAGGGCGCGATCGATACGGTCGCCAAATTCGCGCGGCAGACGCACCCTGGCTATGCGCAGGACATCGAGGCGATGGTGAATGCGCATATGACTGCGAAGCAACAGGAACGCGAGGCCAAGATTCGCGAGGCGGGCATCTTCAACCTGTGGCGCGGGAATATCGAGGCGGGCGGCATGATTTCCACCGGCAACACCAAGGCCACGGGCCTCAGCGCAGGCTTCTCGCTGACCAAAGAGGGCATCGACTGGCGGCACAAGTTCCGCGCAATCGTCGATTATCAGCGCACCGATGGCATCACCACCCGCAACCAGTGGATGGCGAGCTATGAGCCCAACTTCACGCTGAACGACGCGATCTATGCTTACGGCCTTGCAATGTACGAAAAGGATCGGTTCCAGGGCTTTTCGGACCGTGTCACGGCGTCTGGCGGCGTGGGTGTGCGGCTGATCCGCCGCCCGACCATCTCGCTCGATCTCAAAGGCGGCCCGGCATGGCGGCAGACCAATTGGCTGCTGGAATCCGATGATACGGAGCTGAACACGCTGGCTGGCGCGGATTTCTTCTGGAGATTATCGCCCGGCTTCGAGTTTAAAAATGCGGCGCAGGCGATCTGGGGGCCGGACAATAGCACCTACAGTAATACAGCGGCGCTGACCGGCAAGCTGACAGGCAAGCTCTCTGCGCGCCTCTCTTATGGTTTGCGTCACGAGACCGATCCACAGCCCGGCGCGGAAAAGACTGACACGATTACGCGGGCCACGCTGGTTTACGATTTCTGACCGTTTAATTCCTCCCCGCTTGCGAGGAGGAATAAGCCGGTGCTCAGGGCTTGCCCCAGAACATGAAGGCCACAGCGCCCATCAGGCACATGAAGGCGCCGAAATGCCGCCAGTTCAGAGGCTCGCCGAGGAAAGCGACCATGAACACGCCGAACACGCCCAGCGCGATCACCTCTTGCGTGATCTTGAGCTGGCCTGCGCTCCACCCGTGCGAATAGCCAATGCGGTTGGCGGGCACGGCGAAGCAATATTCGAAAAAGGCGATGCCCCAGCTGATCAGGATCACCATGAGCAGCGGCTTGGCCATGCCGCCCTTCAAATGCCAATACCAGGCGATGGTCATCAGCACATTGGAGGCGAGGAGCAGGGCGATCGTCGGCATGGCCTGCAATTGCCACCAAGATTAGCGAAAGGCGATTGCTAAATGCACTGCTCGCCCTGCCCGATTAAACCCGTGCGACGCGGGCGAACATGCGCTGGAGCAGATCGGCGCATTGCTCCAGCTCCTCATCATCCAGATCGGATAGCAATTTCTGCCGCTCCGCATCCAGCGTCGGCTGAATCTTATGCACCACCGCCAAGCCTGCGGGGGTAAGCGACACCAGCTTCGAGCGACCGTCACGCGGATTGTCCACCCGGTTGATCAGCCCATCGGCAGCAAGTCCCTCGATCACTCGCACAAGCGTTGGCCATTGCACGAACAGCCGCTGCCCAAGGTCCGTCAGCGTCACCGGCTGCGGTCCAAAGGCGATGGTGAACAGGGCCTGCCAGCGCGCGCGACTTTGCCCGGTTTCGGCGCGCAGGCGATTGTCGATATGCGTCGTCCAGGATCGGCCTGCCATCACGAGCAGGCGAGAGAGGCGATATTCCCGGTCCAGGCGCTCGCCTGCCGGATAGAAATTGCCATATTCGCTGGCCCAATCGTCAAAATCACCAACGGTGCTGATCGGCGCATCCTGCTTCTTCTTCGCGTTCCGATCCGAACTCATGCCCGCTCCCACCCCATTTTTCTGACAATCTTCATCTTGTAGCTCCTCCCCGCGAGAATGAAATGCCTGATGGCAGGTGATTGATCGGCGCAGCAAAACAGCCGATAAATGATCGCATAGGAGAGCGGCGACATGCACCATATCGAACTCGATGCAGAGCTTGTGACCCGCATGAAAGCGGCGCGTGGCGGCAAACTGCATGTCATCGAGCGGATTGACCCGGCCCGCACCGCGCACCTCATCATCGATATGCAGAACGGCTTTGTGGAACCCGGCGCGCCGGTCGAAGTCCCAATCGCGCGGGAGATCGTGCCCAATGTGAACCGCATATCCGCAGCGGCGCGGAACGCGGGTGCTACCAACTGCTTTTTGCACTTCACGACGCCGGTGGAGGACTTATCCTCATGGTCCAGCTTCTATGCACGCTTCTCGCCAGACATCGCCAGCGGCCATCAAGCGGCCTTTACGCCCGGCGCGCATCATTGGCAGCTCTGGCCCGCCATCGAGGTGGATGAGACGCGCGACCAGATGATCGAAAAGCGCCGTTTCAGTGCCTTCATCCACGGCACATGCGATCTGGACGCGATCCTGCGCGCGCGCGGCATCGACACTTTGATCATCAGCGGCACGCTCTCCAATTGCTGCTGCGAATCCACTGCGCGCGATGCCATGCAGATGAATTACCGGGTGATCTTCGCCAGTGACGCCAATGCCGCACTCACCGATGCCGAGCATATGACCACGCTGAACAATATGCTCTTCCTGTTCGCCGATGTGCGTTCGACCGATGAGATCGTGGCGCTGCTTGAGGCTGGCTAGACCCCCTCGCACAGCGCCTTCAACTGCTGCGCAACGGCGGTCCAGCCGGGTTCGAACCCCATTTGCCGATGCTGTTCGCACGCCTCCTGCGTCCAGTGCCGCGCGGAGGCTGTGTAGCGCGTGCCATCGCCGTCCGGCTCGATGGCCCATATGCCGACCATGAAGGCCGTGGCCGGTTGCCATCCCGCAGTGAAGGCATCGGTCGTCATGAGATACTTGCCGGGCACGACCTCCAGATAGACGCCTTCGGTGGGCATTTCCTCACCATTTGGTCCGCGCATGATCATCGCGCTGCGCCCGCCGGGTCGCATGTCCTGCTCGACGATCTCGACCGTCCAGGGCTTGGGGCACCAATAATCTGCCTGCCGCTGCGTCATGATGTCCCACACCTTTTGCGGCGGGGCAGCGATGTGAATGCTAACGCTCAGGGTGAGTTCCGTCTCTTCGCTCATAGCGCGTCTCCTCATGTGATGTGCTCAATCCCGGTCAGGCGCACCGAGCGGGAAATAATGGCGGAAGGGCCGCGCGCCCTCGATGCACCGTGCCACAGACGCCCGCTCATTGAGCCGCGCGCGGTAAGCCAGCAGATTGGGATAGACGGCCGCGATTTTGTCCACCCAATCGGCGTAGAAGAGCGACGGCGCCGCCGCGCAATCGGCAAGGCTGAAGCCCTGACTGCAGGCCCAGCTATGCCCCGCGATCCGCTCCTCCAGCCAGCCATAGATGGTTTCCAGCTTCTCGCGCGCAAGCTCGATCCGTGCCCGATCACTCACGCCCGCCTTGCGCGGCAAAGCCTCGCTCACGGCAGCCTGCACCGGCGTCATCACATGATTGTCGAAAATCCGGTCCATGAACCGCACATCGAGTGCGTCATTGGCATTGGCGGGAATGAGCGGCGCGCGCTCATAATGATGCAGATCGAGATATTCGATGATCGTGGTGGCCTCGATGATCGGCGTGCCATCGTTCAGCAGCACCGGAAATTTGCCGATAGGCCAGATGGCGCGCAGCTGCGCTGTCACATCCTCCTCTTCGACCATCAGCAGCTCATAAGGCAGCTCCTTCTCATGCAGTGCGATCATCGCCTTCCATGTGTAGCTGGAAAAGGGGTGGCCGATGAGCTGATAGGTCATGCGTCAATCTCCCGCAAAGGCAGCTTCGAGCGCGGCGAGATCGAGCTTCTGCATGCTCATCATGGCGGCACTCATCCGTTCCACCTTGTCTGCGCTGCCGCTCGCTTGCAGGTCCAGCAATTTGCGGGGGACGACCTGCCAGGAGACGCCGAACCGATCCTTGCACCAGCCGCACTGGCTCGGCGTGCCACCATCTGCGGTGAGAGCGTTCCAATAATGATCGATCTGCGCCTGTGTATCGACCGGGATGACGAACGACACAGCCTCGGTCTGCGGGAAGATCGGCCCGCCGTTGAGCGTGGCGAAGGGCCGGTCCTCCAAGGTGAAGTTGACGATCATTGCGGTGCCTGCCTTGAAGTTCGGCGGGAACGGAGAATCCGCCGTGTAGCGCAAAATCTGGTCGATCCGCGAATTGGGGAAGAGCGCGACATAGAAGTTCGCGGCTTCCTCCGCGGTGCCATCCATCCAGATGCAGGGCGTGATGGGATAAGGCATCACCAATCTCCTTAAAGCGGACCTGCCAGTGCAAAGCGTGCGCCCTGTTGGTCGGTGCCGGTGATGATTGAGCTGCCGCCGGGCACCTCATGTGGCCCTGTCAGGATCGCGCCACCGCCTTCTTCAACCGCCTTCACTGCCTGCGCGATGGAAGGAACATGCACATAATGCAGCCAGGTGGCGCGGGCCTGTTTAGACGGCTCGACAGCGCCGATGCCCAAATCGCCGACATTCAAAAAGCGATACTCGCCCAGCTCGCCCATTGGCATGGAATTAGGGTTCGTCCAGCCGAACAGCTCGCCATAAAATGCGAGCGCGGCCAACGGATCGGGTGTCGAAAGCTCGTTCCAGGCGAAATGGCCCACGCGCTCGGATGAGAAGGCCGTGCTGACCCCGCCCTCCACAGCGCCGCGCATCACATAGAAAGGCGCGCCTTGCGGATCGGCGGCCATCGCGAACCGGCCCACGCCCGGAATATCCGTCGGCGGCACAAAGATTTGCCCGCCCGCCGCTATGATCGCCGCAGCCGTCGCATCGACATCGTCCACGCCGATATAGCCGATCCAGAGCGGCTTCCCGCCAGCAGCCTGCATCTCTTCATCAAGCTGCATCATGCCGCCGACCTGACCATCGCCCGCGTCGATCATGCGATAATCCATGCCGGGCATGCCGGACTGCGCGCCGACCTGCCAGCCAACCACGGATTGGTAGAAGGTGCGAGCGGCCTCAAGATCACTCGTCATCAGTTCATACCAGATGAACTCGCCTTGCTTGTTGCTCATCGCCGCTCTCCCCTTCTGTCGCCTTAGCGGCTCTGATCCAGAATCGTGCTGAACCCGCCATAGATGAGCCGGGCGCCCGCCATCGGATTGTCGTCGGGGCCTTTCATACGCTCATCCGCCATCAGCTTTTCCCAGCCAGCGTCCCGTGCGGCCTTGTCCGGCCATTCCACCCAGGAAAAGACGATATCCTCGCCCTCTTCCGCGATCACGGCAGTGCGGAAATCATTGGTCTTGCCGGGCTTCACATCGTCATTCCATGTCTCGACCACACGCAGCGCGCCATGCTCAAGGAACAGCGGAGCGGCGTCGCGCGCCATCTGGATATAATCATCCTTGCGGCCGGGCTTCACCGGGCACAGAAATCCATCGACATAGGTCATGCATCGTCTCCTTTGGGATCGGGCAGAAAGTCTGCCATTTGCGCGGCCAGAGCCGCCTGAAATGCAGGTCGCGCCATGCCGCGCGCGACATAAGCAGCCAGATTTTGTGGGATGGTCAGCTGACCCTCCCTCAGGTTGCGCAACACATCCACCATGATGAGATCGGCAACCGTGAATGCGCCTTCGAGCCAGTCCTTATCGCCCAGCGCGGCGGAGAGTTGCTTCAGCCGCTTCTCCAATGCTGCCACCGCATCCGGGCGGCGCAGCTTGGCCCATTCCTGCCCGGCGCTGAACACGTCAATAATGACGAGGTTCATCACATATTGCTCGATGCTGTTCAGAGCGGAAATGAGCCACATGGTCGCGCGGGCACGGCTCGCCGCATCACGCGGCAAAAGCCCCTCGCCCTTCTCCGCAATGTGCAGGGCGATTGCGCCACTCTCGAAGAGATGGAGATCGCCCTCCACATAATAGGGCACCTGCCCATAGGGCTGCTCGCCAAAGTAGAATTCCGGTCGCTCGACCGCACTGATCAGGCGCGTGCGATAATCGAGCCCCATTTCCTCCAGCGCCCAGCGCACGCGCAAATCGCGCACATGGCCCCGCGCAAAGGGCGGCACCCATTCAAAGCCGGTCACTTCGATCATCGCGTCTGATGTTTGCGGCATTTCAGGTCTCGCCTTCTTTGCGAATGCCCTTGAGCAGCGCGTAAACAGCCATTGCGTGTCCGTGCCCCAGAGCAAAATCCCGCTTGAGCGCGGCGACGATTTCGCCTGCTTTCACAGCCGGCAAAAGCTGCCCCGCCTCCGTGAAGCCCTGCGATGCGGCCCACTCGCGCAGATCGTCAGGGCTTTGCCCGGTCTTGGCCTGAATATTATCGAGATAGGCTTGGAACGACATGGCTTGCTCTCCTCAACGTCAGGCCGGGGGCACCGCGCTCATATCCATCCAGAATGGCTCCCAGATATGGCCATCGGGATCGGCAAAACTGCGGCTGTACATGAAGCCATGATCCTGCGGCGGATTGGGATCGGCCGTGCCACCGGCTTTGGCGGCGCGCGCGACGACATTATCGACTGCGGCGCGATCTTCTTCATTGATGGCGATGAGCATCTGCGCACTTTCCTGCGCATTGGGGATGCTGCGCTTGGTGAAGCTGGCAAAGCGCTCATGGGTGAGGACCATCACGCAGATCGCGTCCGAAAAGCGCATCATGGCGGCGGTGTCGTCCGTGAAGACCGGATCGTTGACCGCGCCGACGGCCTCGTAAAAGGCTATGGAATGCGCCAGATCACGCACCGGCAGATTGACTGCGATCATTCGTTGCATGGCAGCTGTTCCTCTTCCCATCTTCAACGCTTTTCGCTCTTGCGCGACTCGCCTAACCTTGACGATCCTGACCGATCCGATCATATGTTGCAACTATGGAGTTAGAAAAGATAACTCATCCAAGTTCAGCCGTTCAGAAGCGCCGCTATACGGACGCGTGTGGGCTGGCGCATGGGCTCGACATTGTCGGTGAGCGCTGGGCGTTGCTCGTCGTGCGTGAGCTATTGCTCGGCCCCCGCCGCTTCTCGGATCTGCGTGCCGCCTTGCCGGGCCTCAGCGCCAATGTCCTCACGCAGCGCCTCACCGAACTGGAGGAGCGCCATGTCGTCGAGCGATTGCGCTTGCCACCGCCTGCCAATGTGCAGGTCTATGGCCTCACCCCATGGGGCAAGGAGGCTGAGCCGATGGTGCTGGCGATGGCGAAATGGGCCTATCGCTCACCGGGGCATGATCGAATGCTGCCGCTCAGCGGCACGGCCATGATGCTCTCGCTCAAGATCAATCTGGATGTGGCGGCGGCAGGTGACTTAGCACTGACCATTGGCTTCGACATTGAGGGCACGCCCTATCGCGCAAGCTTAACGCACGGCGTCTATCATGTCGAGGCTGGTAAAGCCGAGCAGCCTGACCTTGCTTACACCGGCACCGCACGAGGGCTGGCCGCGCGCTTCTATGGCAAGGCACCGCTTGCGCAATTGGCAATGGGCGGCGTGCTCAACATGGTGGGCGATGCGGCCTTGGAGGCGGGCTTCAACGCTCTGTTCCAGTTACCGTCCCAATATGTGCCGCCAGAAAAGCCCTCGACTCCAGCCGTTTGACCCCGCATAGGGAAGCAGAACAAATGGGGGTCAAGCGTTGATTGCAACGGTTGCGACGGTCGCGTTCCTCGGGCTCGAGGCGCGTCCGGTTGAAGTGCAGTGCCAGCTCGTATCCGGCCTGCCGAATTTCATCAATGTGTATGCGCAAACACTGAAACGCTTTGCGCAGTTTTTCGCAGTTTTCTGCGGATAAAGAGAAAGCCCCGGAAGTCCGAGGCTTTCATCACATTAGTCGGTTCTGTTGAGTAGTCCTTCCAGTTACGAATCAACGAACCATCACCTGTAGCCTCGCATGGAGGTTAGGTTGTCGGACTGGAGATGAAGGGTGTAACTCACGCAATGTGTTCCCTATGCCCTGAGGCCTTGTAGGCTTGCACTACAGACACCCCCAACCATCCGACACACATACTTATATCAATGACCCCCGGCTCACCGGCTTGTGTGGAATTAAACCACCGTTCCTTACCAAACCTCGGTCAACGAGCAGGAATCGAACCTGCATTACATCCATATTTATTCGGGCTTACGGCAGCATCCCGGTCTTAGCGAAGCACTCGCGCTCAACAGCTTCATCGGCGGTTTCTGGAAATTGGAATAGCCCGGTATCATCGGCTACCATGCCGGTAGGTAGTAGGATTGGAATGCCGGTTATCTGCTCCAGCGTCTTCTGAACCGGACGCTTTCCATGATAGCGCGCAGCTTTCAGATTCTTATAGTCGTCCTTAGTCGCGGTTATGAATGCCTGCGGATCAATCAGCCCACGCCAAGCTGGCTCGACAACCGCAATGCTAGATGGGGTGATGTGAATGACATGCGTGGCTGCTAGCGATCCCTCGAACAATTCATATTCATCAAGCTCATATGCGAGGATTGATGCGATGCGAGAGTAGCGCGCGAAGCTGGTCGAATTGGCTAAGGGAAAGCAGAGCGAAATCGTGTTCTGCCATATGCTCTTTTTCTCTGCTCTCTTCGCCTCTGTGGTTATCCAGAAGTGAGAGTATCCAAGCTGCTCGACCTTAGGTCTTAGGCGCTCAACGGCGCTCAGCGGGTAATCTAGGACGATTGCGAACGCTTCGACAAAGTTGGCTTCTTTTGGAGTGCTGCCCGACCATTCGCAGAATGACCATCCGCGAGGTTCATCGGGGAATTTGCGGAGATGGCTAATCAAACCATCCATATGCGCGCCGATGGTTGGGCATTGTCCGTCAGCTTCTATGCAAGCAATATATGGTGTGCCGATCTTGGTGTAGCTTCCTTGGTCACGTTCGAAACGGGACAGTTTGATTCTTGTCATTGTCGATCCTCCCTAAATGCGCAGAGGCTCGTTTCCCCCTGCATCATTATTTAACATCAGGATCAAAAAACTCGGGTCAAACGGGTCAAAGTCGCTTGATTGCGTGGGGCTAAATAGTTGCGGTTGTTGCTGGCCTTTCAGGCTGCTCAGATCAGCAATCATTAACTCGCTCCCGGTCCTTCCAATATATTAGGGCCGGGAGTTTTCTATGGGCGCTTGGTAGGCAGTGCCGTATTACCAAGCTCTCTCGTGGGACCGACCTTGCCCGGTGGTCGTCGGCATTTGCGACAACGCAGCTTGGTATACACCGTGTGGATATTTCCACTCCAACCCTTCGCACTGAAATACCAGCTTAGCGCTGCTGCGTCGAAAAAGGCTTTCCGGCGGCAGTGGAAGCATTCAGCGTAAAGGTTAGCCTGACGATCAGTGTAGTGTTCCAGCCTGTCCCATTTGAGATTTCTGTAATCGCCCATCGGAACATATCAGGAACGGAAACTAGTCGTGTCAAGCGTCTCGATCTTGCTTTCCGATCAGCTCGTCGGTTTTGCTTTCTGCCGTTCCAGCGCCTTTGCGATAGCGGCACCTAGGGTCAAACCGTTCCTCATATACCGCTGAACAGCCGTAGGCTTCACGCCAGCCTCTCGTGCCACTTGGGCAGCGACAGGCTTCTTGGACTGGTGCAGATATCCTTGCATGGGCGTCGTGCGCGCCTCTTCTTCATCCCAGCCTTGTGCCATACGTGAATTGACAGTCTCTGGATGGATGCGTTCGATCTTAGACATATAGGCTCCGTCGTTTGGTGGAGCTGACCTAATCGCTAGAGGTTAAACGAGTCTCAATGAGCTTTGCTGCCCGCTGATTCTCGCGCCTACGCTTCAAGGATTGCTGCAAACGGAAAACTTCTGATCGCGGGCGAACAAGAGCTTGTAAGGTGCCTTCAGCTTTAGCTTTGCGTTGCTCTTGCCAGTATGCCTTACTCGCGGCGTCATCGAACTGCAAAAGCTCGCGCCAGTAGGATTTCGCGTCGGCTTCTTCATTGAAACACGCGAAAACCACGTTTCTTGCCGGGTAGCTGAAACCACCATCTGTGTAGTGCAGGATTGTGGGGTCTAGATACTCTGCAAGGAACGTCTCAAGGTCATCAACCCCTTTGACGTTCGTCGCTTCATCAAGCCACTGCCTTTCGACGCCGTTTAACAAGCGGACGAACCAATTCACTCCTCCTCGACGCGCAGCCTTCTTCGCCATGCTTATAAGCAACGCAGGGGGAAGCCCACTAACGTGAATTGGGATGGCTAACTGCCACTCATACGCAGCAGGGCTCTTCAAAAATCGCTTAATATACAAGCGTAGATCGCGCTTCTTCATCCCTCCATCATACCGGATTTTCTGAAATTGCGGTTAATTTGACGAACTTCTCCCAAAAACCCGAACGTCAACTGTGGTTAATATCCAATCAGCTTTCAAAATCTCCAGAAGGAAATGACCG
>CBIHKY010000062.1:0-19838 GCA_966205705.1 uncultured Alphaproteobacteria bacterium | reverse complement strand
TGGCCCGTGCGGTCGAGGCGGAATGGCCCGACGTGACCGGCGTGGTCGTGACCCGCTACGACCACGCCGTGCCGACACGCAGCATCGAGGTCATCGAGGCCGCCCATCCCGTTCCCGACCAGGCGGGGGCCGAGGCCGCGCAGCGCATCCTGGCGGCGGTGCGGAGGCTCGGGCCCGACGATCTGGTGCTGGCGCTGATCTCGGGCGGGGGCTCGGCGCTGATGACGGCGCCGGCGCCGGGCCTGACGCTGGACGACAAGATGCAGGTGAACCGGCTGCTGCTGATCCTGACGCCAGACCTCCGCGATTGGGCGCTGCGGGTTGAATCGCGCGTGCGCTCGGCGTGGCGCGGCGCAGTGCTTTCCGCCACCGGCGTTGATCTGGCCACCGTCCTTGGTCCCGACGACATGAGGGCAACGCTGGACACCTATGTGCAGTGGAACGCCGACCTCATCCGAGACGTGTCGGCACAGATCAAGCAGCGCGTGAGCAACGAGGTTTTCCCCGGCCTGTCGCAGCGCAAGCCCGCGCGCGAGGTGGCGAAGGCTATCCGCGAGGCTACGGGGTTGGGTCGCGATCGATCATTGCGGATTGCCTCAGATCAATTGAGCAAGGTCTCTGGACAACTCGCGCAGGAACGTCGGCGAGAGGCTGGGTTGAGCGTGTTCGCCTGGCATCACAGCCGCAAAGCGCACCCTCGGCAGGACCATGCGGCGCGCGACGGTATGCTCTACAGCGAGGATCCGGCGCTGGTCGGCAAGAAGGTGGACGGCAAGGTCATCCATGCCGCGCCACCCGCTGACGATCGCGCTGGGATGAAGCCGTTTTGTGGGTGCCGGGAGCGCTCGGTTATGGTGTTTGAGTTCGACGGCGAAGACTGATTCTGCTAGATTGAGATCGCTGCGCAGTGATGTTGCTGAGCCAGGTCTAAAGCTGAAACCCGAAAGAGTAAGGGTGCGACGTGCTAGTTCTCTGAGGTGGCGCACGATAGCCGATACCGAGGGGGCCGTGGGTCCGAATCCCAACCATCCTGCGCAGCATTTTCTCGCCAATCATCACGGATTCCGCTATAGTTCGGGCATGACAACCAGCCCTATCGAGCGCGCCGCCCGCGCCATGTATGACACCGTGAACCCAGAATGGGAATGGGACGATCCGGACGCTGAACCGCTGCGCCGGATGTATCGCGAGAATGCGAAGGCGGCGATCTTGGCGATCCGGGAGCCGAGCCAAGCTATGCTCATGATGGGCCAACACATGCCCCATGACCTTGCCTTTCCCCTCATGATCGACGCTGCACTGGAGGAAGAGTGATGAAGGAAATAGATCGCTTCGAAGTACTTTCGCCAAGCGGCGCCCGTCGGACTATCGTCACGATGCAGAACTACGTCGAGTTTCAGCCTCAGAAGGGACCGCTTGAGATTCTGCCGGGCGGCACTGAATATTTCACGTCGACAGGAGTTGACGCATCCCGGAATGGCGATGGTACTTTCACCACCTTTGACTCTGACGAGACGTTCACTCGCCTCTAACCGACGACGGTAAACCTTCCCATGCCCGCGCAATATCGTCGCGAGCATGTTGTTCTCCGACGCCCTTACACTGGACGCGCCCCGCCGCACTGCTGATGGCTACATGGCCGTCCGTGCGAAGGCTGCTCGCACTGGCGTCTATCAATATGCTGGCCGCGAGGTTGACCCCGACAATAAGCACGGCCTGCGCGACCAAGCACTCGTCAATGTCCTGCGCGATGAGGCGGCGGTCTTCGACACCAAGTCCGCGCACAGCTTTATTGGCAAGCCTGTTACCGATGATCACCCCTCAGTCGCCGTCAATGCTGGCAACTGGCGCGATCATGCGCGCGGCACCGTTATGGGCGCCAAGTGGGAAGAAGGCGGCTATCTCGCGTTTGACCTACTGCTGACCGATGCCGCTGCCATCAAGGCGGTGGAGAACGGCAAGCGCGAACTGTCCAACGGTTACAGTGCCGATCTCTCGTTCGGAGATTTCAAGGCGGCTGACGGCACCGAGTGCCAGGCTAAGCAGGTATCCATCGCGGGCAACCATGTCGCGATCGTCGCCAAAGGCCGCGCGGGACCATCCTGCGCCATTTCAGATTCCGTTGCTCTTTGTGACGCGAACCCCGCCGCAGTGGCGGCTTTCACCCAGGAGAATCAAGTGAAGAAGATCGTGCTCGACGGTCTGCAGGTCGATCTTTCGGACGCGGATGCCGTGCAGGCCGCGATCTCGAAGCTGCAGGATCAGAAAACCGCTGCTGAAATCGCACTGTCCGATGTGCAGAAGTCGCACGACAAGGCGATGGCTGCAAAGGACGCCATGATTGACGACCTCAAAACGAAGGTTGTTGATCAGGCGCAGATCGATGCCCTCGCGAACGCGAAGGCCGATGTGGTTGGCAAGGCCAAGACGTTGCTGGGTGACAAAGCCCCCGACTTTGCGGGCAAGACGGTCGCTGATGTGCGCCGCGAGACGGTCCGCCTGATCAAGGGCGATGCCGCTGTTGCCGACAAGTCCGACGATTACGTCGAGGCGCGTTTCGATGGCCTGCAGGACGCCAAATCAGGCGTGCAGCCGCTCGGCACTCCCACATTTGTCGCCAATGACACCGCCACCATTCATGCGGCGGCTAAAGCCGCTCGCGTTCGCTAAGGGGAAAACTGATGGCTGAACTTCAGACCACCTATACCGACCAGATTGCTCCGGCAGTGCCGGGTATGGTCGCCAACGGCGAGACGAGCAACCGCGTTAGCCGCACGATCGAAGACGCCGCTGGCGTCGGATTTGGCAAGGCTGTGTTTCGCGGCACCGGCGAAAATGGCTGCACCGCAACGCCGACCGCTGGCCAGCTTCTTGGCATCACGATCGCCAATTCGGGCCTAGCACTTCTGCCCGGCGCGACAGCAGACACCTATCCACAATATGAGGGGGTCAACATCCTCGCTCTTGGTGCGATTTGGGTCACTGCTGGCGCGACCGTCGCAAAGGGCGACCAAGCCTATGTCACCGCAGGCGGTGTCATCACAAATGTCAGCACCAGCAACACGATTTTGCCGGGCTGGTTCTTCGATCATGCGGCCACCAGCGCGGCGGTTGTCCGCCTCGTTCGTCGATAAGGGGTATCAGAACTATGACTGCAATCACTTTCATCGACGGCAAAATCTCGGATGTTGAAGCATTCGTGATGGCTGATGACGCGACGCAGCGTCGCATCTTCCAGCAGTGGGAATTGCACGACGGTCGCACCGCCGCTGCGTTCGCCGATCAGGTTGGCGCATTCCTCGTTGACGCGCAGATCGGCCGCGCCTTCCTTACACCCCAGCTGTACCGCATCGAGACCCAGGTCTACATGCGCAAGTATCCTAGCTTCGATCTCACGGGCATCGTCGATGTCAATGAGGACGGCGATATGTGGGATGTCGGCACGGTATTTTACTCGATGGACGAGGTCGGCAAGGCCAAGTTCATCGGCGGCAACACCTTCGACATTCCATATGCCGACGCCATCCTTGATCAAAAGACGCAGGGTTACCACCTCGCCGCCATCGGTTACGAGTGGAACACCCAGGAAATGCAGCGGTCAGCCAAGCTTGGCCGTGCGCTTTCGTCCGATAAGGCGGGCGCAGCTCGTAAGTCTGCGGCCGCGTTCAAGCGCTCGGTTGCAATGACCGGTCGAACACCGGGTGCGGCAACCAGCGAAAAGGGCTGGTCTGGCCTCATCAATAACGCTTCTGTTCCTACCGCCAACGTTACGGCTGACGGCACGGGTTCGACCACGACCTGGTCGACGAAAACGCCAGATCAGATCAGTCGCGACATTTGGGCAGCGATCAACGCGATCGAGACCCAGACGGGTGAGACGCATACCGGCACAACGGTTCTGCTTCCCACGCAAAAGCTGCGTTACATTGAGCAGACGCGCATGTCGGATACGGGAGCCACGATCCTCGCCTACATCCGCGGCAACCGCGATGGTGGGGAGAACATCAACTTCAAGCCTGTTCGTGAACTGGCTGGCGCAGGCGCGAGCGGCACCGACCGTCTTGTAGCCTACGATGAAGCGCGCGAAGTTGCTCAGTTCCACCTTCCGGCCGATCATGAATTCATCCCCGCGTTCCAGAAGGGCAGCATGGTCTACGAAGTCGCTGGCATCATGAATGTCGGTGGCACGGAAATTCGCCTGCCAAAGGCGATCACTTACCGCGACGGGATCTGATCATGGCAAAAATCACGAATTATGCACCGGGCCCTCGCGGTATCACCCTGAAGGATGGCAACACGGTTTGGCTGAATCCCGGCCAGACTGAGGACATCAAGAAGGATGATATCGCAGGAGAGCTTCCTGACCTCGGCATGCAACCCGAGGAGAAAACGGGCGATGATGCTGGCCTAGCTGCCCTGCAAGCGGAGATCGACAGCCTCAAGGCTCAGGTCAAAGCCGAGACCAAGCGCGGCGACGAAGCAGAGAAGATGTTGGCCGATGCCTCGACTGAGATCGACAGCCTCAAGGCTCAGGTCGCCAAGTTCGATGCAGACGGTGACGGCAAAGCTGGCGGCTCCAAGCCCAAGGCCTGACACCGCCCACAAGTTCGACGACTGAGGCCGCCCCGTCATGCACGCGGCGGCCTTCATTTTAGGAGCCGACATTGCCCTACACCCGCCTCCCCGTTGACGCCTTCACCGCGAAATACCCGGCGTTCTCAACGCTGGAGGAGGATGTTTACGCGGCATGGGCAACCGACGCAGAGCTTGAGATCACCGATCGCTATGGCGACTGGCAGCAGAAGGCCACGGAGCTCCTGACGGCGCACAGTCTTGCGTCGAATGGCATCGGAGGCGCGGCGGGCGCTGCTGTTCTGCTGGCGACCGGTGCGACCAGTTTCAAATCCGGGACTTTCAGCGCCACCATCTCCGACAGCATCGTCGCAGCGCGCGCCAAGGGCGGGCTCGGATCCACCAGCTACGGACTTGAGTTGCAGCGCATCAACCGGCGCTTGTTTGGCGGACCTCGTTTGGTCGGCTGCGTATGAGCCTCGCTGATGCCTTCGCCCAGATCGGCGCCGCGATCAGTGCTGCGTTCATGGGCCCGTTCCACCCTGCCCGCGTGATCGACGAAACGCCACCGGTGCGCGATGATGGCGGATCAATCGTGACGCCCGGCCAGACCATCTATCGCGATTGCCAGTGTCAGATCGACAGCGCGACCCAGCGGATGCGCGAGGCTGGGGGCTACATCGACACCGACGTTGCGTTCATCATTCTCGCCAGCACGCTTGAGGGTGGCCTTGGCACGAAGGCGAACATCGAGGTCACGGAAGGCCCGCACATGGGGCTGTGGAGCGTGAGCCTGATTGAGCGGGACACAGTGGGCGCGGGATGGATCGGACGGGGCCGCAAGGGTGGCTAGGGGCGGAATCTTTGGCGCGAAGGCCCATGTCGCACGCCTGCGCAAGCTGTCTGGCGAGCATATGATCCGGCAAGTCGGGCAAGCTCTGGTGGCCGCCGGTGAGATGATCCAGGTTGAGGCGCAGATCGGCATATCTGCTGGAAGCGTGTCCGGCAAAGGCCACGTGCCTTCCTCGCCCGGCGCCTACCCCAATCAGGACACGGGCGTTCTCGCCAACAACATCGAAACCAACCAGGTTGCGCCTCTCGTGGTCGAGGTGAGCAGCAACGCGCCTTATGCCGCTGCGCTGGAGTTCGGCACGAGCAAGATGGAAGCTCGCCCGCACATGTCCACCGCCCGCGACGCAAAGCGCGCAGAGGTCGTGCAGCTCGTTCGCAAGGCCGTCGACCGCGCCGTCAAATCCAGTGGCTCATAGGAGAGCATCATGCAGACCGTGAAATTCGCCAAGCTCTACAAGCACAAGATCGATGATCTGCGCACAGCCCACTATCCGGCAGGCGCAGAATTGGAAGTCAACGAAGAGGTCGCCAAGGGGGCGCGAGCCGCCGGCGCATTGAAGGAAGAAAAGAATGGCCGGGGACATGCTAAGGGCGACGGAGAAGGCAGCAATAACGGCGCTGATAAATGACGCCGCGCTGATCGCCATCGTCGCGAAGGATTCGATCGATCCATATGCCGAGCAACCGTCGTGGCCTTTTATCCGCCTCGATGGCTCGCAGGCGATTCCGCAGGGCCGTGGATGCACCTCGCGTTCAGAGGTGACGTTCCTGCTGCACGCCTTCGCCAAGCCTGTTCGCGAGGGTGGAGATGCCATCACGGAAACCGCGCGCGACCATGCCGGACGCATAAGTAATGCCATGACTGAGGCGATGCAGGCCCATGCCTATGAATTCGACGGCCGCCGCTACAACTTCACCGTGCGATCCACGCGCATGATGATCGATGGCGCGGAAGGCGACGCCTACCATGTCGTGTGCAGCGTACTAGCGCGGGTGTTCTGGGGCTGATATAGCGCCGCGCATGGATCAGCCTCTCTCTGAGCGCATGCTGCGCGCCCTGCTGATCCAGCTGCTCAAGTCCGAAGCGATAGATCCCGACGACATTGGCGATGCTGCTGAACGCCTTGCGAAGCACGGCGACGACGAGGCGGCCCACGCGCTGCGTTGCGTGATCCTGGAATCGCTGGCACCAGAGCAGTCGGATTGGGACGCGGATCAACGCCGCTCACGGTTCCGGGTGGTAGGCGACGACGGTAAACCAACGTGATATCGCGCTGCATCTTCTGGGCTCCTGGATTGATCAATCTCAGAAACTCGGAGAACCATCATGCGTCAATTTTTCAGCTTCATCTGCCTCTCACTCGTGGCCGCAATGGCCTTTGTGGCTAGCTTCGCAGCGCGAGCGGTCGATTACGCACTCGCATTGATTCCGGCGCTCACCAGCGCAGGCGACCGCTTCAATTTCGGCAAGAGCCATCCGCGTTCGCCACTCGCTTCGCTGAGGGCGGGCCTCGCCTGACAGCTTAACGGTTCGGCTTTAAACGAGGGGGCGGTCAGCGATGGCCGCCCTTCTTGCATCTGACGACGGTAAACCGAGCGAGGGACGGCAACTAGTCTTTGGCGAACTTAGCTGGAGATTTGCCCGTGAGCTTCCCTCTCGATCCTGATTTCGTAAAGGTGTCCGTCGGTGACGGTGAATCCCCTGAGGTCTTCACCTTGCTTTGCGGCATCGAAAATCTCGATCTCAATCAGGAGGTCAACACCAGCCAGGTGCCACGCCGCGATTGTGCGAAGCCCGGCCTGCCCGCCGTCATTAAGAATAAGGTCCAGTCGTTCCAGTGGAGTGCAAGCGGCACCGGCGTTTGGAATACGGCACAAACTGCTGCCGTGAACGCTCTTCTCGGCATTTCCCAGAACTATAAGTTCGAGTTCGGTGTTCGTGATGGTTCCGATGGTGGCCAGATTATCGGCATTTACACCGGCAACGCGATGCTCACTTCGAACAACGTTTCTGTTGGGGACGAAGGAACGGCCAGCCTCAACATTCTCGGCAATGACCGCTTGGTTTGGGATGACACTCCCTAATGGAAACCCGCGTTGAGCTTGCCTTTGCAGGCGGGCGCTACAACTTCTGGCTTCCAATGGCGCGTGTCGTTGAAATCGAGCGTGGGCCTCAGGGGTTTCGGCACGACAAGCGCTATCCGATCTCCATATTCCAGCTTTATGATGAGATCGGCGGCGGCCTGGCGGAACACGAAGGCAAGCCAATCTATGTTGGCGGCGGTCGCGCCATCATTGCCGATGCCCGCAACGTCATTCTTCAAGGTTTGATCGGTGGCGGTAAGGCCCTCGTGGACGGGCAAGAAATCGCAGTCGGCTCAATGCGCGCGGCTGAATTGCTTGAAGGCTATACCTTCCCGCAAAGCGATGCCGTGGAGACAATCTATCTCGCTTGGGGCATTCTCAACGCGGCAATCAACGGCGTGCAGGTAAAAAAAAAGCAAGCGGAAGTAGCAGCGCCAAAGCATCCGCGTTCTCGAAAGGCCAAATCCTCGCCAACTGCGGACAGTTAGGGCTGGATTGGGAGCGCCTGTCCCTCAGTGGATATTTCGAGGCGCTGGAAGCCCACAACGATGCATCGGGCACGGGCAAGGAAAAGCCAGAGCCGTCAGATTGGATGCGCAATGCGGTTAAGACTTGGGCTGCCAATGACCCCAAGCCCTCTGCGCACTGACGCAACGACGGTAATGAAATCATCCCTCGCAACATAGGCTTGGCAGATGTCTGAAATCGATCCTGTCATTCTCCGCCTCGTCGCTGAAAACCGGCAATATCAGTCCGACATGCGCGGCACGACAACCGTTGTGCAGGCGCAGCTTGACAAGCAGGGTGCCGCCGTTGAGCGCCTTGAAGGTCGCATGGATAGCGGTTTCAGGCGGATTGGCGCATCGGCGAAAGCATCCGAACGCCTCATTTCTGGCTCAATGGGCGCTCTAAAGGGCGCTCTTGCTGGCGTGTCAGCCATTGCCCTTGCGCGGTCGTTCCTATCCCTTGCTGACGAAGCGAAAGGCCTCGATGCGACGCTGCGCCTTGCAACACAGGGGTTCGGCACATTCGGCCAAGCCCAAGAAGATGTGGCGCGGATAGCCAACGAGACACGCACCGGCCTCGTGGAAACCGGCAAACTCTACGCCAATTTCGTGCGCGGAGCGAAGGAGCTCGGGGCATCTCAGGCAGAAGCATCACGAGCCACCGAGACATTCTCGAAAACGTTGCAGATCAGCGGCGCAAGCACGGCGGAGGCTGGCTCCGCAACTTTGCAGTTTGGGCAAGCGCTCGCTGCCGGCGCGCTGCGTGGTGACGAGCTCAACAGCATCCTGGAGGCATCGCCTCGCCTCGCGCGCCTGCTTGCTGAGAGCATGGGGCAGCCCATCGGACAGATCAAAAAGCTGGGTGAAGAAGGCAAGCTGACATCGGATAAGCTGCTTGCCGCGCTCACCGACAAGAAGTTCACCGCCGGGATTGATGCCGAGTTCAAGCAGATGCCGGTCACGTTCGATCAGGCGATGACGCTGGTCAACAATGCGGCAATCACAACGTTCGGCGCATTTGATCGTGGCGGCGAATTCTCCACCGCGCTGGCCAACTTTGTGACGGACGGTTCGGACGGCTTTGCTGATTTGGCCGATAAGGCAGAACAGACCGGCATCGAGATCCGCGCTACCTTTGTGGGTCTGGCTGACGCGTTTGAGCCGGTGCGCAGCGCGGGCGGTGAGCTGTTTGACTTCTTGGCTGGCGAAAGTGTCGGGTTTGGAGAAACTTTCCGGCAGGAGATAAGGCGAACGCTTGCCGAGTTGGACGCGCTGCGCAATTTTGACCTCAAATTCATTGGAGACGAGATCAAAGGGCGAGCGGATTACACGCCGCGACCTGGCGGCATGCTGGAATCCTTCGACAAGTCACGCAGCACAGAACGGACGCGCCTTGAAGGCAATGCTCAGCAACGTAAGATTGACGCGCTGTTCGCTGGCTATGATCGTATGGGCAATCCCCTGCCCGGCACGCCCGGTGCTCCTGCTGGTAGGCGCCCGCCAGCGGCCTCCAGTGGCAAAAAGCCTCCCAAGGCCCCGAAGTCTAAACTCGACCCAGAAGCGTTTGCGCGCGAGGAGGCCAGCCTCAACGATGCCATCCTGCGTTATAAGGGTGAGGAGGTCGTCAACGTCTCCGATCGGGCCAAGATCGAGCTTGATCGCATCACCGCGTCCAGTGCCGCAGCCGCCGCTGACATCAATGCAGATCAGCGGCTCACTGCGCCCCAAAAAGAAAAGCTCGTCGCGCTCACGAAGCAAGTCTCCGCCCTCCAAGCCGCAGCAGTTGTGGCGGAGCGCGACAAAGCCCTGTCTGAGCAGCGGCTCGATATTCTGCAGGCTGAGATCCTGAACGACCGGGATTTGGTCGCTTCCCAAGCCGGGATTGCAGATACGCGCGAAGAGCGTGAGCGCCTTGAAATGCGGTTACTTGACCTCGCCTATGAGCAAGAGCGATCCGAGCTCGATGCGGTGATTGCGAGCCAAGCCTCCACGCAGGCGCAGAAGGACATTGCAGCGGCGCGTCTGGCAGTCCTTGGCCAGATCAAGGCAAATGAAGCGGAAGCCATTGGCCGCCAATATGAGAGTCCCCTGGAGCAGCGCCGCCGCGATGTGCGCGAAACCGCTGCCAACATGGGCGACGCGATCGAGAACATTGAGCTGGACGCCATCGACCGGCTCACCGATGGCCTTGCCGACGCATCGGCTGAATATATCAAGCTGGGCGGCATCGCGGGCGATGTGATAAACTCCATCATCCGCGACATGGTAAAGCTGGCGGCGCAGCAGTCGATCTTTGGCGGCGCGAAAAGCTTGCTGGGCGGCTTGTTCGGCGCGGGCGCAGGCGTTTCCATCGATAACTCAGGTAGCATATCGGCGCTTGAGGGTATATTCTCCAAAGTGCCCGGCTTCGCGCGAGGGACCAAGAGCGCACCCGGCGGCTTGGCGTGGGTTGGAGAGGATGGCCCGGAGCTCGTCAATCTACCCAAGGGATCGCAGGTCATCCCGAACAACATGATCGACACTGCCGCCGCGCGATCGATGACCGGCGCGCGCGCTGCCTCCCCCGCAGCCGCACAGCGCCAGGTCGTTGTTGTGCAGGTGCAGGCGAACGATTACTTTGACGCCAAGGTGAAGGAGGGCGCCGCCAGCGTTGCGGTGCCAGTCGGCATTGCCTCGGGTATGCAGAGCAGCCAGATGACTGAGGCGCGCATGGGGCGCAGCGCGAGGAACAAGATACCGTGAGCGAGACGAAAGAAGAATATCTGCGCTATGCTGATCAGCAGCACGCAGAAGCGCTTGCGAGGCTCGACCACGCCATTGGATATTCACGCAGCGGGCTCCACGCGGCGCTGCTGGCAAATGGCGGCGCGCTGATTGGCCTGTTCACGCTGATTGCCCCGCAGCGCGATCTGGCCGCCAAGCTTTGGAGTTCCGGCCTTTCATTCTCTTTGGCGCTCGCTTGCACGCTGGTCGCGTGGCTATTGGCGACAGCTGCGCAGGACCGCTACCAGATATCGTCCACCTATCGAGGCTGGAACGCCGAGGCGCGCGCGCACGGACGCGAGCCAGCCTATGACGATGATGCAATCGTGAAGGTCGGGACCTGCTGCTTGTACGGCGCTTATGGTGCGACCACTCTGGCGATCCTGATCTTCATCGCTGGCTGCCTGCTCGCCCTCCGCGCGCTCGCCTGACGACGGTAATCCTCAACCGGAGGTGAACTTACCGTCCCGGCATGGCTATAGCCCTGCCCACCTGCCCGGTTCCGAATGACTTTCAGGTTCTCGTAAGGGACTTTGGCGGCGTTTTGACGCCCTTCCTTGGTGGCCCAGAGCAGCGCATAAACCGCGTCGGCACGCGCTTTGGATTGCGCGTCACGCTCCCCCCCTTAGAGGCGGGTGAGGGAATGCCCTACCTTTCCCGCCTACTCACCGGGCGAGAGCAAACCGTCCTCCTCCCTTGGCCCTTGCTGGACTTTGACCCCGGCACCCCTGGCGCGCCGCGCGTCAACGGCAATGTGTCTGGAGGCTCAATCCTTCCGCTTCGTGGCCTCACCGTGGGCTATCAGATCAAGGAAGGCCAATTCTTCAGCGTCATCCATAACGGGCGCCGCTACATCCACATGTTCACGGCCAACGCGACCGCGAACATCTCAGGCATCGCGTCGGTCACGATCTACCCCATGTTGCGGACGAACCTGCTCGACAATGCGGTGGTCGAGATTGCTGCGCCCATGATTGAGGGCTTCGTGTCACCCGGCGATGAAATCTCCTGGTCCATCGGCCTCTCAAATGACCGCGAAATCAGCTTCTCCGTGATGGAGGCGCAATAGTGGCTGATCCGCTTCTTGAAGCCGCGCTCTCTTCGCAGTCGGTTACGCTCTTCGGCGCGATCCGCATCGACATGGCTGGCATCGCCGGACGCAGCGGTCCGCTTTGCCTGCTGGATGGCGCCGGACAAGTCACGATCAATGGCGAAATCTACTACGGCAAGGATGAATTCTTCGGATCGATCGACAGCATTGATGAGGTGACGGACACTGAGGGCGAAGAAGCTCCTGAGTTTTCAATCTCCATTCTACCGCCGACCACGAGCTCCACGGCTGTGCTCTCAAGCCCTGCCATGCAAGGCCGCGAGGTGCGTGTTTTGGTCGGAGCGCTCAATCCGGTGACAGGCCTGACAATCGGCCAACCGGAACTGAAGCGCATTGGCGAAATCGATGTGCCCAGCATTTCGTTCAGCCTCGGCAAAAAGCTTCTGGAACTCCAATGCAACAGCGTCTTTGAGCGCTTCTTTGAGATCGAGGAAGGCGCCCGCGCGCAGGATGGATGGCACCAGCTATTCCACCCCGGCGAGCTCGGTTTCTCCCATGTCACGGATGCGGGCAAAAACCTCTATTGGGGCAGCAAGCGGCCAACGGGCGCCTACACCTCGGCCTATAGCTATCCCGCCGGACCAAGCACGCTCGCGCAGCAGGGCTGGATCGCACGGCGATGAACGAACTTGTAAAGCGCCAGCAGGCAACCCGCTTCACGCTCGCCAAATACGGGCCGCGCGAATTCAAATGGGGTTCGTGCGATTGCGGCAAGATCGCCGCGTTCCATGCCCGCAAGTTCGGATGGAAGCCACCTAAGACCGGCACATATCAAAGCGCAGTTGGGGCCATGAAATATCTGGCATCGCTTGGTGTGTCCGACATGCCCGGCATGCTCGACAAGATCGGGTTCAAGGAAATCCCGCCCGCATTTGCCATGATGGGCGACTTTGTGAGCTTCGCATCAGATCACCCCATTGGCAGCATAGGCATCGTCACAGGCAACGGGAACATGGCGTGCTTTCACGAGGCGCAGGCAGGCCTCGTCTACATGACGATGACGAACATCGATCGCGCATGGTCGATCATGAGGCCGTCAGATGTCTAAGGCACTCCGCACTGTCGGGCTCATCATTGGCGGCGTCGCGCTGGTGGCATCCGGCGTCGGTCTAGCCGTGGGCGCGGGCTTCTTGGGGGCCACGGCTGCGGGAGCGACGGCTGCGACGTTCCTGGGAGCTACTGCCGCCACTTGGGCCACGATCGGCGCAGTTGCAGGTGTTGCAGCAGCCGCCATCAGTTACGCGACGAGGCCATCATTCACAGCACAGGGTAACCCGCAAGAGTTTCAGGCGAATCCACAATCCGGTCTGCCCTACGCGATTGGTCGAACCCGCATGTCAGGCGTTCGCATCCATGCCGACACAGCAAGCTCCGCTGGCTACACAAAGGCTGAGGATCTGGTCTTCTTTGCCATCCTGTTGTCGGCAGGCGGACTGATCGGAGGCATTGAGAAATTTACCGCCGACGGCGCGGAGGTCACGTTCAACCCATCAACCGGGGTCGCAACCACACCGGACTATTCCGCCAACTGGATGGCGCAAAAGGTCTGGACCGGCGGCGCGCAAAGCTCTGCACTCAGCCTGTCCCTCATGGGCACCAGTATCCCGAACTGGAATGCCAATTACAAGCTGTCAGGCATCAGTCACGCACTATGGGCGCTGCGCTATGATACCGATGGCAAGAAATACTCGTCCGGCGTTCCTGAGCCTGCTTGGATCGTCCACGGCGTCATGGTCTATGACCCGCGCCTTGACAGCACCTACCCGGGTGGTTCCGGGCCATGCCGCGCTCTGGACGAAAGCACCTACGTCTGGTCGAACAGCCCTGCACTTCATGCCCTGACATGGTGCCTCGGGCGCTGGCAGAACGGCAAGCGGACGCTTGGCCTCGGCGCGCCGCTGTCGATGATCCGGATTGCGGATTTCGTGGAGGCCGCGAACGTCGGTGAAGCGAACGCTTGGTCTGTCGGTGGTGTCGAATATTCGACGGACAGCAAGTGGCAGATATTCAAGCGCATGCTGCAAGCGGGCGGCGCTGTCCCCACGATGACCGGCGCCATGATCGGTTGCAGGGTTTTCACGCCGCGCCTGAGCATCGCAACGATAACGTCTGACGACCTGCTCGACACGTTCAACGGCGTGGCCACCAAGTCCAGACGGGACCGTTTCAACACCGCCATCCCTCGCTACCGCTCAGAAGCGCATGAATGGGAGGTCATCAGCGCCAAGCCAATAACGGTTCCTCTTTTCGTGACGCAGGATGGCGGCGTTCGCTCCAAGGAGATCGACCTTCCCCTCGTGCAGGCAGATCTGGGCGTGTTCAGCCATTTGCAGGCCGGGCAGCTCGCGGCGTATGAGATCGTCAATTCCCGTGAAGCTGGCCCGCTGCGGTGGGTGACGGGCCCGAAGTTCATTGGCCTGAAAACCGGCGACTGTGTGTTGCTCGATATTCCAGAGGAGGGATTTGACGAGCAGCCTGTAATCCTAACGTCCGTTTCGCTCGATCCTTCGACCGGAAAGATCAGCTTCACCGCCGAGACGGAAACGGACAGCAAGCACGACTTCGCGCTCGGGCTGACGGCTGTGCCACCTCCGCCATTCTCGCTCACCCCGCCCGACATCGCGCCGCCCGCCCCGCTCTCCTCCGATTGGGCGCTGATCCCTGATCTGGGCGCCGATGGCCTGCCACTGCTACGCCTCAACGGCGGCGGTGCGGCAGCGCTCTATGACCAAATTCTGATCCAATATCGCGCTGCGGGTGGCGACTGGACGAGCTGGGGCACGGTGAATGGTGCGCCGGTGCTCTACATCGTCATTCCGGGCGTGGATGGCGTGACCGAATATCGCGCGCGGCTGGCCTATGTGTCTGACGGGATGGTCGGGCCTTGGCTGGAGCTTGGACCTGTCTCGACGGATGCGGCAGGCTTGCTCAGCGGCGGCAATGTCGCTCTCGGGGGAAACGTGCTTGCGAATAGCCATTTTCGCAACGGCCTTTCGAATTGGATCATCTACAATGATGGGACGTTCTATGGTGGAGACGCAGCAACAATCTCGATCACGGACGAGCGTGCGATACGTCTTGAAACGAGGAATATCGCAGGCGACGTCATCGGGTCGATCGGCCCCTGGGATGGCGGTGCAATTCGTTTTGACGGCCGGAGAGTTTTCCGAATTTTGCCTGGGCAAAGGATCGCGTGGCGAGCGAAAGGCAGAGTTGAAGGTGTGGTTGTGCGCAGTACGCCAACGTTCAGACTGTTGGCTAAAGATGCGTCCACGATCATTGCCTTCACCCGGCTATCTGAAGCATTTTCGGGACACCCCGTCGAGATCGTTGCTGGTGAGGAGGAAGCGGCAGGGTTTTACGACGTCCCTGATGACCCCGCAATCTATTGGCTGGAGGTGGAATATTACGGCTACGCTGCTTCATTTGAAGAAACGGGCCCTGGGGCAATCGAGTTTGACGCCCTGCTTCTTGCCGCAATTACGTCGGATCAAACAGTGCCGCCGGTCTGGAGTGAGGGCCAGAGCGCATACGGCCAAGGCTATGACGGCATCGTGGCGGAAAGCACCGGCCCAATCGCCTATGCGGTTCCATGCAGTTACGATGCAACCCCGCACCCTGGGGCGCTCGATGCTGCAGCCGGGACGATGCACCTGCGCGACGCCCGCCTTGGCCTTCTAACAAGCGGCGTCACAGGTTTTATTGTACAATCAGCCACTAACTGCGGTGCTGTGATCGACGGAACTACCGGAGCCTATTACTTCACGGCGATCACGGATAACTATGCAACGGCGACATTCGGCTGCATTTATAATGGCCGCACCTACACCCTGACTGTTTCGTTGAACAAGGTCAGGGACGGAAAGTCATCCAATGTAGAAGCAGATGGTGCGAGCGTCTCTGGTATATCATCCTTCAGCTACCCGTCACCGGACAATGAACATGCTGACATTGATATTATTGTCCCTGATGGGCAAACGCTGACCATAAGCGGGCGGTTCGACTATAACGTCGATCCCAGCAATACCGGCACATTCGACGGAAAAGCTAAGGTCACATATCAGAATGTAAGCACGTTCGGCGCGGAGACCGATCTCGCTGCTTTGGCTGGATCGACATCTTCTCGGTTCTTCATTCCAACAGACGAGTGGGGTGGTGGATATTTCGAGACTGCGCCGGGGGTTTGCACGCTTGGCGGCACGATTACCAACAGCAGCGGATCGGCGCACCTCTACCGCCTCAGAATCTACGTCGCAAAATACTCTGGCACAGCAACCGCTAGCGGCAATGTCTCGATCTCGGGATCAACGTCATGAGCCTGACTGCGATCGTCAAAGGTAGCAATCTGCGCTTCGTGCTCAACCCCGAGGATGAGGACATGACGGGTTGGGAGATTGTGCCGATCCCCGATGATATCGACATTGATCGCGCGATCTGGAACGGCAGCGAGATCGTAGAAGCCCCGCCGCCTGTGCCAGCATTCGTCACCCCGCTTCAAATGCGCAAGGCGATCCGCGCTGCTGGGCTCAAGCCAACCGTGGACGCCTTCATCGCCAGCCTGGAGGATGACGAGATCACCGAGGCGTGGGAATATGCGACACAGATCAATCGCAACGATCCTTTCATAGCGATGGCGCTCACCGGCTTGGGCTGGAGCGATGAGCAGGCTGACGAGCTTTTCATCATGGCGGCTTCGATATGACGGCTGCGTTCTCTCGCCTGGCTGACTGGCTGCACATAATGGCCGTCGCTCTCGATGCGTGGGCGCAGACGGTCATCTTCGGCCTCGCGTTCGTGATCGGACTAGGCCCAAAGCCCGCTGCGGAAGATACGATCTCCGCCGTCGTCGGGCGCAACGCTATTCTTGGCCGCGGGTGGGCACTCATCGCTGAGAAGCCTATCGACTGGCTATTCGAGAAGCTGGGGGAGCAGCCCGGCCACTGCCGGCGCAATGCGATGGCATCGCTGCGCCTACACGGCTGACGACGGTAATCCTCCAACAAGCCCCTGCCTAACGTCTCCTCGGGCCTCACCGGCCAGCCCGCACCCGAGGAGCAAGGCCGTTGGCCAACCCGATCGACGCCCCGACGATCCGATACAAGATGGACCCACGCGACGTGGTGCCATTTGTTGAGTTGATCAGTCGTGGCGATAGCGAGGATGACCACCTCCAGACGGGGCAAGTCATCGCCTCCTACACGCTGATGCCAAGCGCGACCGGCACTGCGGCCATGCTCCAGGTGATGGAGGGAGCGGGTCGCGATCCCGTGCTGGTCGACAGTGACCCTGACGCGCCGCCGGTCCTCGGTTTCTGGCTCGCCGTCGATAGCTCAATGTGGGCGAACCCCCTGTTCGATGGCCAAGGCTATCTCGCGGGCGTGGAAGTCACCCTCGTCACCACCGACAATCCCACCCAAACCAAGCAGTTCACGCTGCTCGTCAACATCAGGAACAAGTGATGCAGGGCGAGGTCATCAATCCATCGCGCGGCCAACTGACGGTCGGTTCGCAGCGCCTCATGGCGGGCTTTCTAGACTTGAGCGGCGACCTGCGCATCAGCTTCAGCGCGCCATCGTTCAAACCTCCCCTGAACGGAAAAGCCAAACTCGACGGGCGCGACATCATCATTGAGGAGGTCAAAGCGGAATCGCCGTTTCAGGCGCACCGTACCTGGACGCTCCTCGCCCATTTCGCTGATACGGAGGCCTGAGGCATGGTGTTCGTCCCCGCCTCCCGTGTGATCCTGATGCGCCAGAATGCCAAGTCGGTGCAGGCCATCGAGGGCATTGATTATCCCACTGGCACGCCGACGCCAGCGCCCTCCCCGCCTGTCATCAACATGGTTGCCGGGAACGACGTGATCAATGCCAGCGAGGCCGCGAGCGCGATCACTGGCACCTCCGCAGCATATGCGACCATCAAGCTGACGCTCGGCACCGGCAACATCCGCACCATAGTAGCGAGCAGTGGCGGCCTTTGGGCTTACACGCTCGTCAGCGCCGATATCACGGCGATGGGCCAAGGCGCCGAAACGATCAGCGCCACCGCAGCCTTGGGTGGTACGCCAAGCACCGCTACCACGCGGGCTATCACGATCGACACAATCGCCCCCACGATCACCTCTGTTGCGCTCTCCGGCGCTGGTGCGACGAATGACTTCCTAAATGTTGGCGACACCGCGACGGCGACGGTGACGCTCGACAGCGTAGTGACCGTGACCGGCACACCGCAGATGGCGCTTAACGTGGGCGGGGTGACGCGGCAGGCCAATTACCTCAGCGGTCCTGGCAGCAACACGCTGCTGTTCCGCTATTCGATCCAAAGCGGCGACACGGACGCCAATGGCATCTCGATCGGCGCGAACAGCTTTGCGCTAAATGGCGGAACGATAGTTGACACGGCAGGCAATGCGGCCGTGCTGACCCATGGCGCGCTCGCGGACAATGGGTCGTGGAAGGTCGACACGACCGCCCCTGTGCCGCCGACGATCGCGCTGGGCGCTGGCGTGGCGGACGGGGCGACCCATGCCGAGGCGACGGCGGGCACGGGCGTGATCACCGTCTCTGCGGAGACCGGCAGCACGGTGTCTGTGACGTTCACGCGCGGATCGAACTCGGTTGTGAAGACGATCACCGGCACCGGCGCGCCTGTCGCGGTCGTCCTGACCACGGGGGATCTGGCGACATTGGGCGATGGGACGATCAGCATCTCGGCGCCTGCGACTGATCTGGCTGGCAATACCAGCGCAGCCGCGACGGCGAGCTTTGTGCTACTTGCTGATGCGGTGCCTCAGGTCATTCTCGTGCGCAACGATGCTCTCTCACGTTTTGACATCGACAATGCGGCAAGCTTTCCTGCTGGAACGTGGTCTTGGCGGGATGATGCGGGCACCATCATATCCGTCACCACGCCATATCTGCTCTACAGCGCCCTTCCTGCGGGCAGGCTTGTCAAAGCTCGCGCAAACGGCAACGCAGCGACTGACAGCGATCTGTGGGCAGTGCCGCAGAATACGACCGTCTGGAATGAATCGTTCGCCAGCATCAGTAACGGTACTGATTTCTCAGGCCGTGCGAGCTGGGTTGGACCGACAAACAAATTTAAGTTCAACAGCGGCAAATTGCGCTGCGAGGCTGCACTGGGTTATCCAAATCTTTGGTTCACCCGAGATATGGCAGAAGCGTCATACAGTATCGAAGGCGACTTCGACTTTAACGCTTCGGGGACGGGCAACCCTACTGATCAGAGCCGGTTTAGGTGGCTTTATGTCAATTATACAGATGAAAGCAATTGGGTCGCACTTGTCATCCAAGGCAATGGTTATCAATTTCAGAAACGAGTGGCGGGAACAGTTACCGACCTAACTACATTCACTGCGATCACCAACTCTGGAAGCGTGAACTTCAAGTTTGAGACGAGGGTTGTTGGAGGGGTCAACTATGTTCGCGGGTTCAGGAACAATGTTCGCATAGACCCAGATGGGCCAGGCATAGCCGCCACAGGTTTAACGCTCACCCGGCGGATAGCTCTTCGCTTTTCTTCGGCGACTGATGCCTCCAATCCTTCCTACCCCTACAGCGTAGCAAGCTCCCTCAAACTAAGCGCTACCCCTGCTGTGGGCGTAACTCTTGCCGATGTTAACTTCATCGAGCCTACGAATGTAGTGCTTCCGTCAATCGAGCTTATAGGCACGACAACGCTAACCGCGTTTCAAGCTATTTTGTTTTCGACTGATGGAGAACAGTATGGCGAAATAAACAGTTTCACAGGTGTAACGCCGGGCAATTACACTCGTACGATCCCAACCCCATCTGCTGCAATGGGGAAAAATCCATATATTCGGTTGCGGGAGACAGCAAACCCTGCAAACTATATTGATTATCAGCTTGGGGCTGTTCCATATTTTGATGCCGTCGACCCCCTCGTGTTCGGCATCAACATGGGCGGCA
>CBIHKY010000061.1:0-19934 GCA_966205705.1 uncultured Alphaproteobacteria bacterium | reverse complement strand
CTCCACCGCAACTTGGCGCATCAGGTCCATTTGCCCTGCAATCTCACGCACGCTCATGGACATCTGCTCCGTCGCGCTGGCCACGGCCATCGAGCGATCCAGCGCTTCCCTGGCATTGTCGGACGCGGCAAGGGCGCGGTGATCCGTATTCTCCGCCTCGGAGGAGAGCGCATCTGCCGTGCTGTTGAGTGCGCCGGAAGCCTGAAGAACCGTCTCGACCGCGCGGGCAATCGTCACATCGAATGAGGCAAGGACCGTTTCGAGCTGCTGCGCGCGGCGGCCAGCCTCGCGGGCGTCATGGCGCAGGCGCTGCTCCTCGGCGATGGCACGCTCGATTTCGGCGCGCTCGCGGCGGGTGAATTCAAGCTCGGCCTTGGCATGTGTGGTCATCAGCTGCTCGTTGAGCATCTTCTGCTCCACCTCCAGCTTCTCCAGCAGCGCGTTGAAGGCAAGCGCCAGGTCTTCGCTCTCCGCGCCTGCATCGGTCGAGACCCGGCTATCGAGCCCACCCTGACCATTGACGAGCTGCATGAGCACGGCCTGCAGATCCGCCGCGCCCAGCCTAGTGCGATGCTCGGATTCGTTCAGGCCCGCCATTTCCTCCTGCGGGCTGATGCGCAGCAGGTTGAACCGTCTCCACAGGCGGCAGGCCGAATAGCAGCACAGGAATGTGAAGCCACCTACGCAGACCACGCCAAGCAATTGCACGCCGACCTGCGTCCAAAGGCCATTTGCCATCGTGCCGGGTGCTGCCGCGAAGGGAACGCAAAGCGTGCCGACCGCGCCGCCGACGGCATGCACTGGCACGGCGCCAACTGCATCATCCAGCTTGAGGCGATGCTCCATCAGATGTTGCGCGCCCATTGCGCAGCCAGCCGCAATAATGCCGGTCGCCAGCGCGCCAAGGGATGTCGAGGTTGCACAGCCAGCCGTGACGCCCACGAGCCCCGCGATCACGCCATTGGTCGCGCGCTCATACACATAATAGCCATCGATCCGCCGACCCATGAGCAGCGCGAACAGACCGCCAGCGCCGCCAGCAAGCAATGTGTTTAGCAGCGCCTGCTCGAACATCGCGGTGCCCGGAACGGTGCCGCCGGCATTGAAGCCGAACCAGCCTACCCAAAGCAACAGCGCGCCCGATGCCGTCAGTACGGGGCTGTGGCCCTGGATGCGGACAGGCTCGCCCTCTGCCGTGAACTTGCCGATGCGCGGGCCGACAGCCATTACGACCGCCAGCGACGCGACGCCGCCAACCACATGCACGACCGTCGAGCCTGCAAAATCGACAAAGCCCAGGCTTTCCAGCCAGCCCAGACCCGTATCGGTGAGCAGACCGCCCCAGATCCAGTGGCCAGCAATCGGATAGACCAGCCCGGCGAGCAGGGCCGTGAACAGCAGATAAGCGCTAAAGCGCATGCGCTCGGCAACCGCGCCGGAGACGATGGTCGCCGCCGTGCCGCAGAACATGACCTGAAAGAAGAAGAAGGCAATTACGCCCGAGCCCGTGAAGCTTGCCAGCGCGAAATCGCCCGTCCAGCCGATGAGGCCAGATTGGCTCGCGCCAAACATGATCGCAAAGCCGAGGAGCGAGAAGCACAGGCCCGCGACGATGAAGTCGGCGAAGTTCTTCATCGCGACATTGATGCTGTTCTTGGAGCGGACCATCCCGGCTTCCAGAAACAGAAAGCCAAGGCGCATCAGGGCGACGAAGATCGCCGCGATGGTGATCCACACGACCTCAAGCGGGTCTTTGTCCGCCTCCATCCAGCCTGCATGGGCTGCCGAAGGCGCGGCGAGGGCCGCACCTGTTGCCAGCAGCGCACAGAATACACGCATGAAACCAACTCCTGAGATGGAGAGGCGCTCATGCGGGAGAAGCGGTTAATTTTGTTACACCAAGACTGCCGTACCAAACACTTAAGCGGCGCGGCGTGACGCAGGGTTAACCCCCAAGATTTCGCTGGGTGCAAGGTAGAGGCCTTTGTCGCGGTGACACTAAGGGCAGCTAACGATAAACCCACCTAAAGATTGTCATAAACAACAGTATCTGTGGAATGGAGAGGATACTTCCGGTGCTGGAAGCTGCGATCATCAGGTCATGCGCTCGCATGGCTGATGGCTGGAGCATAGCCGTGCGCACCCCTCTCCCTTCCCGCCGTCCCTGCGAAATCAGGGCATTAATGGTTGATATTGCGCCATAAAACAGGGAGAGAGATGATGGCTGACTTTACAGGACGGGTCCGCGCGATGCTGCTTGCGAGCGTTGTGACCGGCGGAGCGATCATCGCCGTGCAACCCGCATTGGCGCAGGACGCGCCGCAGAATGACGCGGCGAGTGAAAGTCAGGCCATCGTCATCACCGGCTCGCGTATCGCGCGGCGCGACTATGAGGCGAACAGCCCGATCGTGACGGTGGGCACCGAATTGCTGCAAAGCTCCACAAGTTCGGCCATCGAAACCAGCCTTAACAAGCTACCCCAATTCACCCCTGCGCAGACGCCAGCTCTGGGCGGTGACATTCAGGCAACGGCCACGAATACGCCCGGCGCGGCCAGCGTCTCGCTGCGTGGTCTTGGCGCCAACCGTAATGTGGTGCTGCTCGATGGCCGCCGCGCGACGCCCGGCAATGCAAACATGGTCGTGGATATCAATTCCATCCCCTCCGCCGCGATCGAGCGGGTCGAGATCATCACCGGCGGTGCGTCCGCCACTTATGGCGCGGATGCCGTGGGCGGCGTCGTCAACTTCATCCTCAAGAAGAATTTTCAGGGACTGGAGCTGGACGGCCGCATGGGCATCACCCAGCGCGGCGATGGGCAGGAATATCAGATCAGCGGCATCATGGGATCGGACTTTGCCGATGATCGCGGCAATGTGAGCATGAGCTTTGAGACCAATAATCGCAATTCGGCCCGCCGGATAGATCGCAGATGGTTTCGCGACTTTTATCTGAGCCCGGAAGTGCCGGGCAACCAGACCTTTTCCATCTACCCAACTTATGTTCCGGGCGTGAACCGACCTTCTCAGGGGGTGATGAACAGCATCTTCGCCGGTCGCAATGTGGCGGCATTCCCCAATTATCCGACGACGGGCAATGTGTGGTTCAACAGCGATGGCACGGCTTTTGGCGGCGCGAACAATTTTGCCACGCGGGCAGGGGCCTATCGCTACAATGGTCCGCAAGGGCCGGGTCTGCATGACAATGCCGCCGGGTTCATCTCCGAGAATTTCAATGACGATCAGCTCATCCTGCCGCTGACCCGCTGGAATGTTTACACGCGCGGTCATTATGAGATTACCGACTGGGTGCGCCTCGTCGCGCAGGGCTATTTCAACAAGGCAACGACCGAAACGATCCAGCAGCGTGCCGGTGCAGGCAATGGTCTGAGCGTCAATGTGCCTGTGGATGGCCGGGCGATCCCCAGCGAGTTCGCGCGCATTCTGGCGAGCCGGACACCGGCGGCAGGCACATCGCCTGCGGCCCTGGCAGGGCTCAATTGCGCGGGGGCGAGCGCGGCTGTTCCCGGCTCGGCAGCCACCTGCGACTGGCAGCTCAACCAATATCCGCTCGATACGCCGCGCACGGTCAGCGCCGATGTGTTCACCTATCAGATGCTCGTGGCACTGGAGGGCAGCATTCCCGGATCGGACTGGACCTGGGATATTTCCGGGTCGCAGGGCGAATCGCGCACGGACTTTCTGCTCACGGGCTTCGTGTCGCTCGAACGCTACCGCTCGGTTCTGCGCGCGCCCAATTGGGGCGCTGGTTTCAGGGCGCAAGGCAATGCCAGTCAGGGCGGCTTTGGTGCTGCAAGCGCCACCTGCACCAGCGGCATGAACCCCTTCAGCGATGCCCCGGTGACGCAGGATTGCATCGATGCGATCTCGGCGGACATCAAGGCGAGCTCGACCATGCAGCAGACCAATTGGGAAGCGAATGCGCAGGGCACATTGTTCAAGCTGCCTGCGGGCGATTTACGCGCAGCACTTGGCGCCAGCTATCGCCGCAACACATTCTCCTACATCAACGACACGCTGACCACGCAGGGCACATCCTTCCTCGATCAGGCTATCGGCCTCTATCCCAGCGGAAATTCGGACGGGAAGATTTCCGTCTGGGAGTTTTATGGCGAGCTGCTCGTGCCGCTGCTGGCCGATTTGCCGCTCATCAAGAAGCTTGAGCTGGAGCTTGGCGTGCGCACATCCGATTATAGCGCGACCGGCAAGAGCCTGACATGGAAAGCACTGGCGGATTGGCAAGTGACGGACTGGCTGCGCTTCCGCGGCGGGTTCAACAAGGCTGAGCGCGCGCCGAACATTGCCGAGCTCTATCAGGCGCCGCAACAGTCCTTCGTCAGTCTCACGCGCGGCGATGCCTGTTCCAGCACGAACAACCTGCTCCCCTATGGCGCAGGCCCGACCAACACGACCAACCGCGCCGCCGTGCGCGCCCTGTGCGAAACGCTGATGAACGGGACCGATGCGACCAGCTCTGGCCAATTCTACTCGGCCGCTCAGATCACCGGATCGACCACCGGCTTTGCGACAACGACCGGTAATCTCAACGTGCAGCCGGAAAAGGCCGAGACATGGACGGCGGGCATGGTGCTGACTGCGCCGTCACAATCGGCCTGGCTCACTGGCCTGCGGCTCTCGGTCGACTATTACCGGGTGAAGATTGACGATGCGATCGGTGCCGAAACGGGCGATTTCATTCAGCAAAAATGCTTCGATACCGCCTTCAATCCCACGCTCGACCCCAATTCCGTCGGCTGTCAGGCCGTGGTGCGTAATGTCGGGATCGGCACGATTGGCGATCTTGTTGGTCAATATCAGAATTTTGGCCGCATCCTGACATCGGGCATCGATGCGCAGCTGGATTGGGCGGTCAACATGGATGATGCGGGCGTCGGTATTCCGGGTCGCCTCGGCTTCTCCAGCGTGTTCAGCTATCTGCTGAGCCTTAAATCATCGGACAACCCGGCCAATCCGCTGAGCGAATTTGCGGGCACGATGGGCACGAATCAGAACGGTTTGAATCCCGGCAGTGCCTATCGCTGGAAGATGTTCAACACGCTGAGCTACGCTCTCGATGGCTTCCGCATCGCGCTGCAATGGCAGCATTTGCCGGCGACCAAATCCTCGGCCAATGCAACCAACCCCACCACAACGACCTTCGGCGCACCGGCCTACGACCTGTTCAACCTGAACGGATCGATCGCGGTGACGTCCAATGCCACCCTGCGCTTTGGCGTGGACAATCTGTTCGATAAGGCGCCGCCGCTCATCAATTACAATACCGCGCCAAACCGGGCCAATGGCGAGCTTGTTGGCGGTGCGATCGGCGCGAACAGTGGCGGATCGTCCGGGCAGGCCTATGATCTGATCGGTCGCCGCTTCGTCATCGGTGCCAACTTCAAATTCTAAGAGGAGTCTCCCTCTCCTCACACCTTGGGAGCCTTCCTTGCGGGAGGCTCCTTTTTTGTGATCGGAGGCCTAGATGATCACGATCTCGCCCAATATCCCGTCGAGCAACAACATGCCCTGCGGCGTTGCGCGTAGCCGACAGCCATCCTGATGCAGCAGACCATGTGTGCTCAGGCGATGCACCGCGGCCTGATCGACCAGCGCAGCAGGGGGCAGGTCAAAGCGCTCAGCCAGTGCAGTAAGGTCGATGCCTTCGCGCAGCCGCAGCCCCATCATCAGCGCTTCGCCAACCTGCTCGGCGGCTTCCAGCGGGCGCTCCTGCGAGAGGCCATGGCCGTTGCGCTCGACCGCGCCCATCCAGTTCTCCGGCTTTTTGTGGCGCACGGTCGCGAGGCCGCCGCGTCGCCCGTGCGCGCCGGGGCCGATCCCGGCATAATCATTATAACGCCAATAAGCGAGATTGTGGCGGCTCTCCTGCCCCGGCGCGGCATGGTTGGAGACTTCATAGGCCGGGCGGCGGGCGGCGAGGGTCATCGCTTGGGTGAGCTCGAATAGCTGGGCTGCATAGTCGGGATCGGCTGGCGTGAATTCGCCGCGCCGCACGTCCGTCTCGAACCGCGTGCCGGGCTCGATGGTGAGTTGGTAGAGCGAGAGATGATCGGTGCCGAAGGCAAGGGCGCGGGCAAGCTCGGCTTCCCACTGCGCCTCGCTTTGGCCGGGCCGGGCGTAGATGAGATCGATGCTGACCCGATCTACGCTTGCCTGCGCCGCATCCAGCGCGGCCAGCGCCTCATTCACATCATGCGCGCGGCCAAGGAATTTGAGCGCGGCATCATCGAGCGCCTGTAGCCCAAGCGAAAGCCTGTTCACGCCCGCCGCCGCGACCTGCGCAAAATTCGCAGCTTCTGCGCTGTTGGGGTTGGCCTCCATCGTGATCTCAATGTCATCGGCGAATGACCAATGGCCCGCCGCCGCATCGATGAGCGCGGCCATCGTCTCGGGCGGCATGAGGGAGGGGGTTCCGCCACCAAAGAAAATTGATCCCACCGTTCGGCCCGGCAGCAGAGCGGCTTCATGCGCCAGATCAGCGAGCAGCGCGGTGCGCCAGGCGGCCTGATCTACGCTCTCCCGCACATGGCTGTTGAAGTCGCAATAGGGGCACTTCGCCACGCAAAATGGCCAGTGGATGTAGAGCGCCAGTGGATCGGTAAGGGGCATGAGCGCCCGTATAGCGGGAAACTGGCGAAAGTCAGCCGCGCTCGTGCCGCGCAAATCGGCTGGCGGGATGGCAGATCGCTGATTATAGCGGCGGCGATGTCTTCGATAGTCTCGCCGCAACGGCCCTTTCTCACCCTCATCCTATGCCTGCTCATGGTGGCGGCTTCGCACGGACCCGCGAAGGCGGGCGTATTTCCCACGGCAGGCGGCATGCGGGATGAGGATATGATGCAATCGATCCTGCTGCGCGCCCATAATGACGAGCGCATTGCGCATGGCCTGCCGCCATTGGCATGGAGCGCTGATCTGGCGAATGCCGCCGGGCGCAGCGCTGCGGCGCTGATTGCGACCGGCGATCCGCTCGCGGCGCATCGCAGACGCGGCGTCGTGCGCGCCTATGGCGAGAATCTCTGGCTCGGCTCGCGCGGCGCTTATGATTATGCGCATATGGTCTCGCGTTGGCTGGACGAGCGCCGTCTCTATGCCAACGGCGCGGTGCCGAATATCTCGAACAGCGGGAATTGGGCCGACGCCGGGCACTATAGCCAGATCATCTGGCGCACGACCACGCGCATCGGCTGCGCCATTGCCTCCAGCGACAGGCTGGATGTGTTGATCTGCCAATATGATCCGCCGGGCAATGTAGTAGGCTATAATGCGCTTACCGGCACGCCACTGATCAAGGCGCGCTAAGGCTGCAATTCAAAAAATCGCGGCGACCAGCTTGGCGAACGCCTGCGCACGGTGGCTGACAGCCTGTTTGGCTTCGGTGGTCATTTCCCCAAAGGTTAGCACGGCGTTTTCGGGCAGAAACGCGGGATCATAGCCAAAGCCCATCTTCCCGCGCGGCGGCCAAACGAGGCTGCCCTCAACGCGTCCTTCGAACAGGGCGGTCTCCCCGTCCGGCCACGCGAGGCACAGCGTGCAGACGAAGGCGGCTGACCGATCGACATCAGGACTAAGACCGCAGAGCAACCCCTCGACCTTGCCCATTGCCATCGCCCAGTCGCGACCCGGCTCGCCCTCGAACCATTGCCGCTCTGCCCAGTCCGCCGTGTAAACGCCGGGGCGCCCGCCGAGCGCCTTCACGTCCAGCCCGCTATCATCAGCCAGCGCGGGAAGGCCGGATGCGGTGGCGGATGCCAGCGCCTTGAGCTTGGCATTCTCGGCAAAGGTGGTGCCGGTTTCTTCCGGCTCAGGCAGCCCGAGCGATCCGGCGGACACCGGCGCCATGCCATGAGGGCCGAGCAGCGCGGTGATTTCCCGCACCTTGCCCTCATTATGGCTGGCAATCACGAGGCGACCGGGCGCCAATGTCCGCGAGAGGCTCATATATTAGCGACCCGTCGCCTTGTCCTGCGCTGCAAAGATGCTCGTGCAGCCGATGCGCGCGAGGCGCAGCAGGCGCAGCAGCGCTTCCTCATCATAGGTCGCACCTTCCGCCGTGGCTTGCGCTTCGGCAATATTGCCATCGGAGAGCAGCACGAAATTGGCGTCGGCATGGGCATTGCTGTCCTCGATATAGTCGAGGTCGAGCACCGGCGTGCCCTGATAAATGCCGCAGGAAACCGCCGCGACCTTCGACTGGATGGGATCAACCTTGAGCACGCCGCTCGCGAGCAGCTTGTCGACAGCGATACGCAGCGCAACCCATGCGCCGGAAATGCTCGCCGTGCGCGTGCCGCCATCGGCCTGAATCACATCGCAATCGATCGTGATCTGCCGCTCGCCCAGCGCCTTGAGGTCCACCACAGAGCGCAGCGAGCGCCCGATAAGCCGCTGGATTTCCTGCGTGCGGCCAGATTGCTTGCCCTTGGCCGCCTCACGCGATCCGCGCGTGTGCGTTGCGCGTGGCAACATGCCATATTCCGCCGTCACCCAACCCTCGCCCTTGCCGCGCAAAAATGGCGGCACGCGCTCCTCGATGCTCGCGGTGCACAGAACGCGGGTATCGCCGAACGAGATGAGGCAGCTGCCCTCGGCATGGATGGTGAAACCCGGCTCCATGGAGATGGTCCGCATTTCGTCAGGGGCACGGCCGGATGGGCGCATTGGTCAATATTCCTTATCTAACTGATGCCTCGCGCTCTAGCGACAGCATCGCCGCTTGGCCAGCGCCGCGCGCCGTCCTACATTGCGGGTATGACCGGACCCGCCATCAATCTGCTGAGTGATCGCGCGCGCGATATTTTTCGTCGCGTTGTGGAATCCTATCTGGGCGATGGGGTGCCGGTGGGGTCGCGCACGATCAGTCGGTTTGCGGGGATCAATCTGTCGCCTGCCTCCATTCGCAATGTGATGCAGGATCTGGAGGAGTCGGGTCTGCTTGCGGCGCCGCATACCTCTGCCGGCCGCATTCCCACCGAGACGGGGCTGCGGCTGTTCGTGGATGCCATGATGCAGGCCGCCGAGCCATCCGATGAAGAGAAGCGCGTTATCGAACGGCAATTGACCGGTGGGGGGCCGATCGAGGATGCGCTTAACGCTGCCTCGTCGCTGCTCTCGGGTCTCTCGGCCTGCGCTGGGCTGGTGATGGTGCCGCGCCGCGAAACCGTGCTTAAACAGTTCGGCTTTGCGTGGCTTTCGGATCGTCAGGCGCTTGCCGTTTTGGTGGGCTCCGATGGCACGGTGGAAAATCGCGTGGTCGATCTGCCGCCGGGGGTCACGCCCTCGATGCTGCAAGAGGCTGCAAACTACCTCTCGGTGCATGCCAGCGGACGCACGCTGGGTGAGGCGCAGGAGTGGCTCGCGCAACAGATTAGCGATGGCGAGCATGCGCTGGATGCGGCGTCGCATGATGTGATTGCGCATGGGCTTGCGGCCTGGAGCCGTGATCCGCAGGATCGTCCGGTGCTGATCGTGCGGGGGCAGGCCAATTTGATCGACGATCAATCCGCCGCCGATCTGGAGCGAGTGCGCCAATTGCTCGATGAACTGGAGGGCAAGAGCGAGATTGCGCGGCTTCTGGATAGCGCGCGGGCGGGCGCTGCGACCAAGATCTTTATCGGATCTGAGAACAAGCTCTTTTCCCTGAGCGGCTCTTCCGTCATAGCGGCGCCTTATCGCGGACCGGGCGGCCAGGTGGTCGGCGTCGTCGGCGTGATCGGCCCCACAAGGTTGAACTATGCCCGCGTCGTCCCCATGGTGGATTTCACCGCACAGACACTCACAAAATTGATGAAATGACGGACACATATGACTGACCAGACCAGCAAAGAGAATGAAACCCTCGCAGAGGACATCGCGGCGGAAGCGGCTGAGGCTTTTGCGCCCGAAGATTCGGTAGGCGCGCGCATCGCGGCGCTGGAGAATGAGCTGGCGACCGCCAAGCAGGAAACGCTCTATGCCGTGGCCGACACGCAGAATGTACGCCGCCGCCTTGAGAAGGAGCTGACCGATACGCGCTCTTTTGCCGCCACATCTTTCGCGCGCGACATTCTCTCGGTTGCGGATAATCTTTCCCGCGCGCTTGAAGCCATTCCGGCTGAGCTGCGCGAGGATGACCGGCTCAAGAGCCTCGTCATCGGCATCGAGGCGACCGGCAAGGAGCTGGAAAGCACGTTCCGCAAGCATGGCGTCGAGAAGTTCGTCTCCGTGGGCGAGGCGCTGGACCCCAATAAGCATCAGGCGATGATCGAGATCCCGTCGGCAGACGCCACGCCCGGCACGATCGTGCAGGAGATGCAGGCGGGTTACATGATCAAGGATCGTCTGTTGCGTCCGGCTTTTGTCGCTGTCGCGAAAGCGCCGGATTGAGGGTGAGGCACCGGTCGATCATGCGAGCGATGGCTGGCCTTTGTGCCGCTGCATCGCTCGTGACGGGAGCGGGCGGGCTGTCCGCGCAAAAGCCTGCGCCCAAGTCCGGCCCAGCCCCGGCGCCTGCTGCTCTGGCCATTGCGCTGGCCGATTTCGGCGCGGGCGCGGTGGATGCGGGCAGTCTGCGCGCCATCCGATGCGACATGGCCGATGCGCAGGAAGGCGCGCTGGATTGTCGCTGGGAGCAGCGCACAGGCGCGGGCTGGCAATTGCAGACGAGCTGGCTTTCGCAAACCAATGGGGTGTGGAAAGTGCTCGATGTGCCGTTGACGCTGCCCTCGGTTGATCGTGGGAAGCTCAAGCCTTTGCCGGGCACTGCCGCGAAATAGAGTCTCGAATTGAACGGCGCGTGCAACTGTTGGTATCGCGGCGCTTGAGATTTGACCTGTTTTTCCCTATCGGGCCCTTATCAAACCTAAGCGCGGCCTGTTTTTGCGGGGCGTCGAATACTGATCACGCACCATATCCAAGGATTAAAATTGAGTTCTTACAAAGCACCTTCGTTTCAGGACCGTCTCGCTGCTGCAGGATCTGCCAAGCAGAAAGTGCTCGATGCGCTTAAATCCAAGCCGCCGGTTGATGAAGCCCTGATGGAAGAAAAGCGCCTTGCACGCGAAGCCAAGGAAAAGGCGCTGGCAGAAGCTCGCGCTGCCAAGGCTGAGGCTCTGGCGCTGGCCAAGGCTGAGAAGGAAGAGCGCAGGGCTGCTCAAGCAGCAGCAGATGCCGAGAAAAAGGCTGAAGCTGATGCCGCAGCAGCGCTCAAGGCTGTGCGCCTGACGCCACCAAGCGCAGCTGAAATGAAGGCGGCGCGCGATGCCCGCTATGCGGCGCGTAAAGCCCGCAAGTAAAAGCGCTGATTGGCCGGCCGTGCTGGCGCTGTGAGACTGCTCGCAGCGCGGCGCGCTCAGCCACGCCCGACGAAGGGCATCTTGCTCGGCATCACGGTCAGCTCAAAGACGTTCGCGTCGAGCGGCAGGCTGTCCATATAGGCGATGGCGTCGCCCACGAGGCTGGCGGCCATGACTGGCTCGGGCACCAGCCGACCATCTGACTGCGGCACGCCGCGCGCGAATGTGTCCGAGAAGCCGCTGGCCGCATTGCCGATGTCGATCTGGCCGACAGCAATGTCATATTTGCGTCCTTCCAGCGATCCAGCCTTGGTGAGGCCGGAGACGCCGTGCTTGCTTGCGCAATAGGCGATAGTGTCCGGACGGGGGCTGTGCGCTGAGATTGAGCCATTATTGATGATGCGGCCACCTTGGGGCGACTGCGCCTTCATGACGCGGAATGCGGCCTGCATACACAGGAAAGCGCCGGTCAGGTTCACGTCGACCACTTCCTTGAAGCGCGCGACGTCCATATCCTCGATATGGAACCGCCCACCATTCAGCCCGGCATTGTTGAACAGCAGATCGACCCGCCCGAAGCGCGCGACAACGGCATTGAACAGCGCTGTGACGGATGCGGCATCGGAGACGTCGGTGGGAACGCACAGGATTGGGTCGGGCGAGCCGATGGCCAGCGCCGCGCTCTCATCCAGTGCGTCCGCCCGGCGACCGGCCAGCGCAAGGCGATAGCCCTTCGCCGCGAGCGTGATGGCGACCGCGCGGCCAATGCCGCTGCCTGCGCCGGTTATGATTGCGATGCGTCCGGTCATGGGGACTCTCCTAATGTTGACGGTTAATACCGCCTTGGCTCAACAGAACATCGTCACCCCGGACTTGATCCGGGGTCCCGCTGCCTTCAAGTGCATCGTAAGGAAGCGGGATCCCGGATCAAGTCCGGGATGACGGGGTGAGCGGGGCCAGCTTAGGAGTCCAACAGGTTAGACGTAAACCGCAGTCCCCGTCGCCGAAACCATTAGCATCGAGCCTTTGGCGCCAAGCACTTCATAATCGAGGTCCACGCCGATCACGGCATTGCCGCCAAGCGACGCGGCGCGCTGGCGCATTTCGCCCAATGCCTGATCGCGGGCGCGCGCGAGCACCTCTTCATAAGCGCCCGAGCGCCCGCCCACGATATCTCTTATGCTCGCAAACAGATCCCGGAAGAGATTGGCGCCCACGATCACTTCGCCGGTCACGATGCCGCAATAGCGCTGCACCGGTCGCCCTTCGATATGATGCGTGGTGGTGACGATCATCTCGCCAGATGGCATCTCGCCAGATGGCTCGCTCGGAGCATCGCCCCAGGGCTTGTCACGCATGCGCCTCTCCTGCGATCATAGTTGGATCAATCCAGCCCGAGTGCCGCCTTATAGGTTTCCAGCAGCGCTTCGGCTTCCTCGCGGGCGTGCTTCTCAAGCTTGCGCAAGCGCACGATGCTCCGCATGGTCTTGATGTCAAAGCCTGTCGATTTGGCTTCGAGGTACACATCCTTGATATCGTCGGAGATGCCCTTCTTCTCTTCTTCGAGGCGCTCGATACGCTCGATGAGCAGGCGCAATTGGTCGGCGGCGATGTTGTCGCTCATGGTGTTCCAGGTCTCCGAAGTTTGGATCAGAATCAGATGAAGCGGCGGTCCTAGACCATTTTATCGCGCGGTGGAATCACCTCGAAACGACAAATCGCATCGCGCACCCCGGTTTATTTTGCCGCTCATGTCACATTGGTCTGCGCTGCCTCGTCATGATGGGACTAACCCCAATGACAGGAGCCACATCATGACTGCCAAGCTTGATCCTTACGCCGTCGCCCCATCGCTGATGAAGAGCTGGATGAGCGCCGCACTGGTTGCTCAAAATGGCCTTGATGGCTTGCTCGTCCATCTTGTGAAGACCCGCGCGTCGCAAGTGAATGGCTGCGCGAACTGCATCAACATGCACACATTCGAGGCGCGGCGCGATGGCGAAACCGAGCAGCGGCTCTATCTCCTTTCAGCATGGCGAGAGGCGCCCTGCTACTCCGATCGTGAGCGTGCGGCGCTGGCATGGACCGATGCCTTGACGCGTCTCTCCGAGGGGCACAATCATGGCGCTGCTTATGAAGAATTGCAGGCGCATTTCAGCGAGGAAGAGCAAGTGAAGCTGACGATGCTGATCAACATCATCAATGGCTGGAACCGGCTGGCGGTTGGCTTCGACCTGTGGTTCGAAAATGCGCCTGCCAAGGCCGCAGCCTGATGATCGTCGGTTGATGGCGACAGGCAATGACAGGCGGGGCGCAGCGGAGAGTTTCGATCCGCTGCGCCCGCGTCTGGTGCGGGTCGCCTACCGGATGCTCGGCTCGGTCAGCGATGCTGAAGATGTGGTGCAGGAGGCCTTCATTCGCTGGATGCAGGTCGACCGCGCGGCGGTGCTGGTGCCAGAGGCATATCTGCGCCGCACGGTCACGCGCCTTTGCCTCGATCAGATCAAATCCGCGCGCGTTCGGCGGGAAAGCTATGTTGGGCCGTGGCTGCCCGATCCACTGGTGGATGATGAGGAGGATGTGGGCGATGTGACGCTTCCCCTCATGCTCGCGCTGGAGCGCCTCTCACCGCTGGAGCGCGCGGCCTTCCTGCTGCACGATGTGTTCGGCGTATCATTTGAGGAAGTCGCGGCCACGATTGATCGGGATGCCGCTGCCTGTCGCCAGCTTGCTGCCCGTGCGCGCACGCATGTGCGTGAGGCAAGGCCCCGCTTTGCTGTGGATAAGCAGCGTGGGATGGATATCGCCGGCGCCTTCTTTGCGGCCTCGCGCAGTGGTGACATGGCGGGGCTGGGCGCTTTGCTTGCGCAGGATGTGAGCATGTATTCCGATGGCGGCGGCAAGCGCGCGGCGGCGGTCACGGAAGTGGCGGGCAGTCGCATCGTGCTGCGTCTTCACAAGTCGCTGGCCGTGCTCGCCAGGAAATATGGATCGACCCTGTTGCGCACGGTCTACATCAATGGATTGCCCGGTTTCATCACGCGGGAAGCCGATGGCGAGATCCAGACGACCGCGCTCGAGATCGCAGATGGCAAGGTCGTCGCCATCTATGTGATGCGCAATCCGGACAAGCTCCAGCATCTGCATTGAGCGGGCAGATATGCAAAGCCCCGCGACACTGCTGGGCAGGCGCGGGGCTTTCGCTCATTCAATGTGGACGCCAGCGCTTATCCAGCGCGGCCAGCCCGGCCGCGGCGGGCGCCGGGATTCTGCGGCGCGCCAGCACCACCACCGGCGCCGAAGCGACGGGGCGGACGGGCAGCGCGCTCACCATCACCACGGGCGCCATCACCGCGTGGCGCACCATCGCCACGCGTGGTCAGCGGACGCTGCTCGGCATCGGGACGCAGGCGCTTGGGCACTGGCTCGCCATTGGCAGCCACCACAGGAGGGCGACGATCGGTGTAGATCGACAGCGGATCGAAGCTTGGGCCATTGCCACCGCCGGTTGATGGCGTGCGATAGCCGTGGCGATCTTGACGCGGCGCATCGGTGCGCTGATTTTCACGACGCACCGAGCCATCGCGGGGCTGGCCATCACGGTTCTGCGCAGTGCTGCGAGGGCCGCTCTGCGTGCGCTCACGACGCTCACCGCCGGGGGCACGATCACGACGATCGCCACCGGGCGCGCCACGGCCGCCACGGCCACGCGAGTCACCGGTTGCTTCCTCGACGGACGCCTTGGAGGGCAGGGGCAGCCTGCGTGCTTCGACGATGAAGTCCTCAGGAAGCGCAACCATGTCCAGCTTGATGCGGGTCAGCTTCTCGATATCGCGCAGATAAGCCTTCTCGTCTGGCGCGACAAAGCTGATCGCGATGCCGTTTGCACCGGCACGAGCGGTGCGGCCAATGCGGTGGACATATTGCTCGGCCACATTGGGCAGCTCGAAGTTGAAGACGTGCGAGACGCCCGATACATCGATACCGCGCGCTGCGATATCCGTGGCGACGAGCACCTGGATGTTGCCACTGCGGAAGCCCTGTAGCGCAGCGGTGCGCTGGCCCTGGCTCTTGTTGCCGTGGATGGCTGCGGCGGAGATGTTGGCTGCGGCCAGATGGCGCGCAACACGGTCTGCGCCATGCTTGGTGCGTGAGAACACCAGCGCCTTATCAAGCGCGCCCGATGCGATTTCCTGACGCAGGCGGATGGTCAGCAGGGCCTGCTTTTCCTTCTGCTCAACGAAGGTGGCATATTGCTCGACGCGCTCAGCCGTGGTGGCCTGCGGGGAGACTTCCACGCGGACCGGATCATTGATGAAGCGCTTGCCGAGGTCCGCAATCGCCTTTGGCATGGTCGCGGAGAAGAACAGGCTCTGACGCTCCTTGGGGAGCATCGCGGCGATGCGCGCAAGTGGCTTGATGAAGCCCAGATCCATCATCTGATCAGCTTCGTCGAGCACGAAAATCTCGACATTCCGCAACGTCAGCGCGCGCTGCTCGATCAGGTCGAGCAGGCGGCCCGGCGTGGCGACGAGAACATCGCAGCCCGGCACGAGAGCGCGCGATTGCTTGCCAACCGGCACGCCGCCGAAGACGACCTGGACGTTCATATCAACGAATTTGGCGTAGCCGCGCATATTGTCGGCAATCTGTGCTGCCAGTTCGCGGGTTGGCGAGAGCACCAGCATCCGGCAGGAGGCAGGCTTGCGGGGCACCGGGTTGTTCATCAGGCGATGGAGCGAAGGCAGCGAGAAGGCTGCGGTCTTGCCAGTGCCGGTCTGCGCGATGCCAAGGAGATCGCGGCCCTTCATCAGCGCAGGAATAGCCTGCTGCTGGATCGGCGTTGGATCGGCATAGCCCTTTGCGGACAAAGCACGAAGGAGAGGCTCGGCGAGGCCAAGCTGTTCAAAATAAGACATGAATATACTTTCAATACAGAAATGCTGCGCACGCGCTTTGATGCGGCGTTAACGCGGCAGGGTTCTCCAAACGGGCGACCCTGCGTGATAAAGGAAGCTTGGGCGGTTTTGCATCCGTCCGTCCCGGCGGCCCTTGTGCAAAGATGCGGGGCCTCACGCTGCGCGGGATTACGCTCAGGATCGTTAGTCCAGGCGCCAAATGCTGCGCCGCACTTAGGCGCAGTTTCTGCAGAAAGCAAGTGTAGGATGAAAAGCGCGCGTGCACGCGGCATTCATCGCTCACCGGCTAACTAATTTTGGCGTCGCGGAGCGTGCAGGAGTCTCACGCGTTGTAGGTACGTCCTGTCAGGAGAATATCGTGCGTAACGCCTTGATTGTTGGTTCCTTGCTTCTGTCCCCCCTCATTCTCACGGCCTGCGGACAGCCTGACAATCAGCCGCAAGAGACGGTGTCACTGGCGGATGCCAAGTGGGACGACGGAACCGTCAAGCAACTGCGCAAAGCCATCGACGAGCGCGCGGCGCATGGCCTCGATCGCATGAACTTTGAGGTGATGGGCGACACCGGAAGCGCCGACGGGCAGGCAGCGCTGACGCAGAGCGCGCTGCGTTATGCGGGTGCACTTGCCAAGGGCGCGTCCGACCCAAAGAAGCTGCATGAGATTTACACGATCCCCCAGCCACGCGTGGATTTGCAGCGCGGATTGGCGCAGGCGATCTCGACCGGAAAGGTGGGTGATTGGCTCGCCAGTCTGGTGCCGCAGGATGAGAGTTACAAAAAGCTCTCACAGGCTTATCTGGCGCTGCGCAAAAGCGGCGTAACCGGTGCGACCGTGATTCCAACTTCCGCCGAACCACTCAAGCCGGGAGAGGCTGACGCGCGTGTGCCGCTGATTGCGCGGCAATTGGTCGCGTCCGAATATCTCGATGGCGCGCAGGCGGGGGGAAATCTCTACAGCGTGCCCATGGTCAATGCGGTTAAGCAGATGCAGGCCGATTATGGCATTGATCCCGATGGTGTTGTCGGAGCGGGTGTTCTGGAAGTGCTCAACCTCTCCGATGCCGACCGCGCGCGCGCCATTGCCGTGGCGATGGAGCGCTTACGCTGGGTCGCGCGTGATGCGCCCGCCACCCGCATCGACGTGAACGTTGCCGCTGCGCGCCTCAATTATTGGCGCGATGGCAAGATGGTGGACAGCCGCCGCGTCGTCGTCGGCAAGCCCGAGAATGAGACGCCGCAACTGGGCTCGCCCATCTGGCGTCTTGTGGCGAACCCGACCTGGACGGTGCCACGCTCGATCGAGAAGCGGGAAATTGCGGGCAAGGGCAGCGCTTACATGCGGCGCAACAATATGACGCGCAAGGATGGCTGGATCGTCCAGCAACCGGGGCCGAAAAATTCGCTGGGCCTGGTGAAGTTCGACATGAAGAACGAGCATCAAATCTATCTTCACGATACGCCCGCAAAGCAATTGTTCAACGAGGTGCAGCGCCAGCGCAGTCATGGCTGCGTGCGCGTGCAGGATGCGCTCGGCTTTGCCGAAATGCTGGCGCGCGATGGCGGTGTGATCGACGAGTGGAACAAGGCGCGCGCGACGGGCAAGGAAAGCTTCGTGAAACTGCCGCGCGAAATTCCGGTGCGGCTCTTCTACCAGACGATCGTTTTTGACGATGCGGGTGAGCCCGTGATCCGCGCCGATCCCTATGGCTGGAACGAGAAGATCGCGACGGCGCTTGGCTTCCCTGCCAGTAGCGACAGGCGTCTGCGCGATGCAGCGGGCGACGTCGGTCCATAAGCGCTGCATCACTCGGATCAGCGTGCAGACGCGATGATCCGACTTGGTTGTGCGGGGGTGTGCAGGTGGGCGCCTTTAAACGGTGCGTCCACTATGCTACATAGCCCGCCATGAAAGATCAGAAATTCCGGATTGATCGCCGCTTGATGATGGTTGGCGGGGCGGCGCTCGTGGGCGCCTGTTTGACCCGTTCGGCGTCTGCTATTGGAGAATTCGGGCAGAGTGCTCAGCCCGCTCAGCCGATTCCCTTGCCGGAGCCAGCGCCCAAAGTGCTTGCCGCGCCTGCGACACTTAATCCCAAGCTGTTTCGCGGGGCACTTGATGCGCTGGCGAAGCATTCGGCAAGCATCCCAAACCGCGAGCGCATTGCTGTCGTGGATTTTGCCTCCTCCTCATCGGACATGCGGCTGCATTTTCTCGATGTGGTCAGTGGGGAAATGTCGCGCTTGCTCGTTGCGCATGGATCGGGCTCCGATCCGCGCCATACGGGGTTTCTGCAGAAATTTTCGAACGAGTTCAACTCCAACGCATCGAGCGAAGGGGCCTTCCTCACCAGCAACTATTATGTCGGCAAACATGGCCGCTCGCAGCGTTTGATCGGCCTTGATCCGACCAACAACAACGCGCTCGACCGTGCCATCGTCGTCCACGGCGCATGGTATGCGAATGCCGACATGATCCAGACGCACGGCAAGCTCGGCCGCAGCCAGGGCTGCTTTGCGGTGGGTGATAGTGAGCTGGACAGGGTGTTCGGCTATCTTGGCGAAGGCAGCCTGATTTATGCAGCGAAGGCCTGAGCGGGGGCGAAAGTAGCGGTTTATTGACTCCCTACTCTTATTGCCTAGATTATTGGCGATCAAAAGCTTTGCCTGAAGGAGGTTTATATGGCTGCTGCATATCAACCCCCCGTCACCGAGCGGAAGGGGCTCAAGGCCAAGCCCCGTCCTGATACGGACCGGGAGCAATTGCGGGCTGATATCAACGCGCGCTATGAGAATAGTCTAAAATATCTTGGACGCTGAACTTGTCTGGTTAACGTTCGAGGATGTTAGGGGAATTCATGAAAGCCAGATCGCGCTTTTTGGCGGGCTGGCAGGGGTCCGTGATGATGGTCTCATCCACAGTGCCGTCGCCGCGCCGAAAAATCTGATGGAATATGAGGCTGTGGACGACCCCCTTGGCCCTAGCTATCCATTTGTGTGCAGCGCTCTCCCGCAATCATCCTTTTAACGATGGCAATAAGAGAACGGCAACGGTTGCCCTCATTGAATTTCTAGCCCTCAATGGCTGGGATCTTGTTGTGCCGGATGATGAACCCGAAACGCCTTTGTTGGGTATGTGGATCGAACGGCTCGTGGCTGGGACGCTGACACAGGTCCAACTCTATGATCGTTTGATCCACTTCGTCCAGGAGCGCACCTAGCCGCGCGCTTTCCTCCCCGACCGAAGCCGGGGAGGAAGCGTCAAGTATCAGCGCCCGCAGAGCACCTCACCGATTTGCACGGCGTTGAGTGCCGCGCCCTTGCGCAGATTGTCACCCACGACGAACATGGCGAGGCCATGATCCACGGTGCGATCCGGACGGACGCGGCCCACGAACACTGGGTCAGCGCCGGTGGCGTCGAGGGCGTTGGGGACTTCCGTCACGACCACGCCGGGGGCCTTTTCGAGCAGGGCGAGGGCCGCCTTGGCATCGAGCGGGCGCTCGAACTCGGCATTGATCGAGAGGCCGTGGCCGGTGAATACAGGCACGCGCACGCAGGTGCCGGAGACGGGGAGGCCGGGGATTTCGAGGATCTTGCGGCTTTCGTCGCGCAGCTTGAGCTCTTCCTCCGTGTAGTCGTCCTCGCCCAGTACATAGTTGAGCGGCACGATATTGTTGGCGATGGGCACGGCCCACTTCTCCGG
>CBIHKY010000060.1:0-20244 GCA_966205705.1 uncultured Alphaproteobacteria bacterium | reverse complement strand
GCTGTGAAGCCGCAAGCCCCCCAGTCGGCTCCATGGACCTCGGCCAATCAGGCTGGCGAGCCTGCCAAAACGGCTGACCTGAGCAGCCGGGGCATCACGCGCTATCATCAGCTCGCAACGGTTTTCAGGCGGCATATCGAGACTGGCGTATGGGAAGTTGGCAGCCAGATCCCCACGATCATCGAGCTGGCAAATTCCTATGATGTGGCGCGCGAAACGGTGCGCCAGGCGCTGGGAATGCTCGCGGAGGATGGCCTGATCCGTCGCCTCCGCGCCAAGGGCACCTTCGTGATGGCGGCCCCGCGCGATCAAATCTGGTGCCAGCTTGAAACCAATTTCCTTGGCCTGTTGCAGGCCCGCGAAGGCGCGCAGATCGAGCTGCTGGATGAAGAGCGCAAGGTCAGCATCAGCGGCAAGATCGAGTTCGGCTTGGCGGATGGCACTTACCGCAAGCTGCGCAGGCGGCATTGGCGGCAAGAGCAGGCCTATATGATCGCCGAGGTGTTCATCTCCGAGAAGTGGGCGAACAAGATTCCCCGCGCGGCTTTCACCAACAAGACGGCGCTCAAGCTCGTGGCCGATATTGATGGCCTGGCCATTGCTGACGTCGAGCAGATCATGACCATTGGCGTGGCGGATCTGGTTGCCTCCGATGCGTTGCAAATTCCGCTCAATGCTCCCGTCGCGCAGATCGAGCGCTATGTGACGGACGAGGAAGGCATATTGGTGCTCTTCGCGCGCAATACCTACCGCGCCGATGTCGTGCGATTGAACATCAAATCCAAATGATATGATCGGGCTGGCTCGGGCAAGGTCTGAAGCCGGTCGGTAAAAGCGCGCCCAGCGCCAACAATGTCATCATCACCCATCTAAAGCTTTACTGACCTAAAAACTGGATGTATGGGTTTTAGTGACGTGAGCGCGGACATAGAGGCGCTTTGGCATCGGAGGAGACGGTCGCATGAATCGCCCGCAAATGGCAGGATTGGCTTTTGCGATCGCATCGGCCGCATTGGGCGGGATTGGCCTGTTTCATTCCAAACCGCTCCCGCTTTCGGCGCGCCTCGGCGCACACGCGCCACTCGACACCAATAATGATGGACGCCTTTCAAGCGCGGAATGGACGTCGGCCGGGCGAGAAGCCGCCGCGTTCGAGGCGCTCGATACCAACAGCAATGCTTATCTCGAGCCAGCCGAGGTCAAACCTCGTCGCGGCGCGAGTGCGAGGAAGTGACGATGAGCGTGCAAACCGGCGGCCCCATCCCATCCACCCCGCAGGAGCGTGAAAAGTTCACGCGGCAGCAGCTCTGGGCGCTGGCCGTTCTGGGTATCTTCACCGGCTTCAACATGGTCGATCGCGGCATGCTCGCGCTCAATCTGGAGCCGATCAAGCTTGAGCTCGGCGCAACCGACACGCAGATGAGCATCGCGGCGGGCATCGGCTTCTTCCTGATGAACGCGATTGCGGGCGTGCCACTGGCAAGGCTCGCGGATCGTTACAGTCGCCGCGATATCATCGCGATTGGCTTTGGCTTTTACAGCTTGATCATGGCGACGATCGGCATGGTCACAAGCTTCGCAGGGCTGCTCGTCACGCGCATCCTGTTGGGGATGGGCGAAGCATCCGGTAATGCGCCCTCCAACGCGATGGTCAATGATCTGGTGCCGCAGCAGAACCGCCGCATGGCGCTCGCTGGCTTGCGCGTGTTCGGTGCGATCATCGTGCTCGTGATGATGACCAGCCTCGGCCATATTTCCGATACCTATGGCTGGCGCGCGTCCTTTTACGTGCTCGCATTGCCCGCCATCATCCTGGTTCCGCTCATGTTCTTCACCGTGCGCGAGCCGGGGCGAGAGAAGGGTGCGGATGGCAAAGTGGTGGCGCCGGTCAGCTTCAAGCAAGCTTGGGTGAAATGGCGCAAATCCCCCGCTTTCCTCCTCGTGCTGGCAGGCTTTGCCCTTTCCGGCGTGACGCTGCAGGCCAACAGCGTATGGGCTGCCGCTTTTCTCGCCCGCGTGCGCGAACTCTCGCCGACCGAGATCGGGCTTTTGTCCGGCATTTCCCGCGGCCCGGCGCTGCTGATCGGCGCACTGGTCGGCGCTTGGCTGACCGATCATTTCGCCCGGCGCGATCATCGCTGGCGCTTCTGGGTGCCCGGCGTGATGCTCATGCTCGGTGCCCCGGCAGAAATGACCTATCTGATGGCCGATGAATATTGGGTCTGGATGCCAGCCTATCTGCTGACCGGCATGCTTATCATGGGCTCGCAGGCCGCTGTGATTGCCGTGTGCATGGACGTATCCGGCGCAGGGCTGCGCGCGACAGGGCTCGCGATCGCCCTGCTGGTGAGCAACCTGCTGGCGGATCTCATCGGCCCGACGAGCATCGGTATCATGAACGACACCATCTTCGCCCCACACGGCGCTGATGCGCTGCGCTACTCAATGGGCATCGTCGCCTGCGCGGCGGCCATAGGCGGTGTGATGATCATCATCGCCGCGCGCTTCGAAACGGAGCAAACGCGCTCGGGTTAAGGCAGGGGCGAGGACATACGATGACGCGAAAGCGTGGGCGAGCGCATAATTCAACCCTCTCCCTGAGGGAGAGCGCAGGGTGAGGGGGCGTGATCCGGAGGATCGCGCGAACCCACGACCGTTCTCCCCTCCTCCAATTTCGCTCAGCCGCCAGAGTGCGGCAAGGCCGGCTGTCCTTCTCCCTCCAGTGGGAACGTAGAGGGGCAGCTTTTCCATCATCGTGTTCCGGCCAGCATTATTGGCGCCAACCAATGAGAAAACGGACGTTCAAATCCTATACATCGACGCCTCGGACCCTTATTGCTTCCAGCATACGCCGCCCATCTCGCCTTGACAGTGCTGCGCTCTTCCACATACTAACGATCGTTATCAAAAAAAGAGTCGGCGGTGATCGCCGGAACGAGGCGAGATGGATCCGAAGGGCAAGCTTGCGGTCATCACGGGCGGCGCATCCGGATTGGGCGCGGCGCTGGCGGCGCAGCTCCATGCGCAGGGCGCGCGCACGATCGTGCTGGACGTCCACCCGCCCACCGATGACGTCTCCGATTTCCTGCCCTGCGATATTACGGATGCCCAAGCAGTAGCGAGCGCCATCGGCAGCATCGAGCGGCAGATCGCCATCCTCGCCAATTGCGCGGGGATCGGCGGCCTCGGCCCAATCGCGACGCCTGACGCGCCGGGCAACGCCGCCGACTTCCGCAAGGTGCTGGACGTCAATCTGCTCGGCGCAATGCATGTGACGAGCATGGTCGCGCACCGCATGATCGGCAACACGCCGGATGGGCCGGATGGCGAGCGCGGCATCATCTTGAATGCCTGCTCCATTGCCTCGTTCGAGGGGCAGGAGGGGATGGGCAGCTATACCGCGTCCAAGGCGGCGCTGGCGGCGCTAACTCTCGTCTGGGCGCGCGATCTTTCTCGTCATGCCATACGCTGCGTCGGCGTTGCACCGGGCTTTTTCGATACGCCGATGACCGCCCATTTGCCGCCCGATCTGGTGGAGGAGCTGGTTGATGGCGCTGAATTCCCCAAGCGCGCCGGGCGGGCGGAGGAGTTTGCCGAGGCAGCCCTGTTCCTGATCCGCGCGCCCTACATCAATGCCGAGGTGTTGCGCCTCGATGGCGGCGCACGCCCACCCGCGCGCACCCGCTGGACGGCTCCGGCCTGATACTCACCTGAAAGGCACATCAGACATGCAACCCATCAACCCCGCTTTGGCAGCCGCCGCCAAACATGCGTTCGCTGCGATCGTCGGCGCGGATAATGTGTTTTTCGATGAGGAGGATCAGCTCTCCTATCAGGACAAGTTTGCGGTGGACGATGCGCTCCATCATCCGGCGGGCGCGGTGGCCCCAGCAACGGTGGAGGAAATTCAGGCGATCCTGAAGGTTGCCGGGGAGCGCAAATTGCCGCTCTGGCCGATCAGCCGTGGCAAAAATCTCGGCTATGGCGGCACCGCGCCACTGCTTGCCGGGTCGGTCATTCTCGATCTCTCACGCATGAAAAAGATCGAGTATGATGAGGCCAACGGCACGGTTTTGCTCGAGCCGGGCGTAGGTTTTTACGATCTGTATGATTTCCTCAAATCTCGCGGCATGAAGCATTGGGTCTCGGTGCCGGGCAACAGCTGGGGATCGGTGCTGGGCAATGCGCTTGATCGTGGCGTTGGCTACACGCCCTATGGCGAGCATACGACCAAGATTTGCGGCATCGAGGCGGTGATGGCCGATGGGATGGTGGTGCGCACCGGCATGGGCGCGCTCGATGGCGCGCCGACCTGGCAGCTCTATAAATTCGGCTTTGGGCCATCCTGGGATCAGATGTTCGTGCAATCGAACTTCGGCATCGTCACCAAGATGGGCCTGTGGCTGATGCCCGCGCCGGAATCGCTGATCGGCATGGATCTTGAGTTTGACCGGCCCGAGGATCTCGGCCCGCTGATCGATGCGCTTGCGCCCCTGCGCCGCGAGGGCCTGCTCCAGCAATCGCCGACCATCGGCAACTGGCTGCGCGCCGCGGCGATCCTCACGACGCGTGGCGAGTGGACCGACAGGCCCGGCGCCTTGTCTGATGAGGTCATCGCCGCGATCCGCAAGAAGTTCAATGTCGGCTGGTGGGGCGTGAGCCTGCGCCTCTATGGCCGTGAGGATATGAACAAGGCGGCCTATGCCGTGCTGGAGCGGGAGATGACCAAGCTCAAGCCGATGAGCCTGCGCCCCACGACATGGAAAACGGGGGAACCGATCGAGGCGACCGGCTGGACCGGCACGCCGCTCACCTTCCCGATGCAGAATGCGAACTGGCATGGCGGGCGCGGCGGCCATATCGGCTTTTCGCCCATCTTGCCGCAATCGGGCAAGGCTGCGCAGGCGCAATTCCAGCGCACCTATGCCTGCTACAAGGAGTTCGGCATGGATTATCAGGCGAGCTTCGCCTTTGGCGAGCGCCACCTCATCAATGTGAATGCGGTGCTGCTGGACAAGGATGATCCGGCGATGATGAAGCGGGTCGATCCCTTCCTCAAGCGGCTGATCACGGACGCCAAGGCGCAGGGCTATGGCGAGTATCGCACGCATCTCGACTATATGGACGCGGTTGCGGGCACCTATGATTTCAATCAGGGCGCGCTCGCCAAGCTCAATCGCAAGGTGAAGGATGCGCTCGATCCGCAAGGCATCATTGCGCCGGGCAAGAGCGGCATCTGGCCCTCTTCCATGATGGGAGGGAAAGCATGAGCAGCATGGGCATGATGCGGCGGGCAGGGGTGCTGATCCTGCTGGGGTTTAGCGCCTGCAGCAGCGGCGCGGACAAAGCTGGTGCGCCCGAGCAGAGCAAGGGGCCACCGCCCATGCCTGCGCCCGAGACTGTCTCCTCGCGGCTTAACGCCGGACCGGGCGAGCGGCTCTATCTCGATAAATGCGCCATGTGTCATGGGCCCAATGGCATGGGCACAGGCCTGCTGGCGCGCCGAGCCGAGCAACCGCTGCTGGAGAAGCGCACGGACCTGACGCCGGAGTTCGTCATTCAGGCCGTGCGCATGGGCATCGGCAACATGCCCGCGATCCCACGCGGCGAGGCGAGCGATGCGCAACTCAAGCAGATCGCCGATTATCTCTCGACCAAGAAGGGGGGTGGGCAATGATGCCGGTATCGAGGCGCGGCTTTGTTGCCGGTGCTGCCATGATTGCGGTCGCGGCAGCAACGCTGCGCTCGCCCGTGCTGGCTCATGAAGGGCAGCCCGTGCTGCTCTATGATGCCGGTCTGACCGCAGGCGCGCGCTTTGCGTCTCAGGCGCAGGCGTTGGGCGGACTGGCTCAGCCGCTGCAAGGCGATCGGGTGCGGCAGATGCAGGCTTTGCTCGGCGCTAAGCCCGCCGCCTTCTTCGGCGTGTCCCGTCATGCCGATGAGCTGATGGTGCGCGAGATTGCGCAGCAGGCGGGCTATCGCCGCGTCTCGCTGATCCAGCATCGCGTCGCTGGCGATATGATCCCTATCTGCGCGCCCGATGGCGCATCCTTCGCCACGCTGGCGCGGCTGGCTGGCGGACGCTGGCCGGAAGCCTTTGCGGAACTCGCCATCGGCGGCATCGAGCGGTGTGAGGCGGTATCTTACGCCGCAGCGGCAGAACCCGCATTCAGCTGGGTGCTCACGCGGCGATGAGCGCGGGGCAGTTCGGCTTTGTGAAGCTGTACGTCGCGGACCTGGAGTCCATGATCGCCTTCTATGCGGCGGCGTTCGATATGACGGTCCATGTCCGCATCGATGAGGCTGATTTCGAGGAAGTCCTGATGCTGCAGGAAGGGCATGATTTCCTGCTCGGTCTGCTCAGCTGGAAGGCTGGCGGTCACAAAGATCAGCGGCCCGCCGCTGGCGTGATCGGCTTCATCACGCAGGATGCAGACGCGGCCGTGGCGCAGGCGATCAAAGCCGGAGCAACCCTCAAGCGCGCACCCTTCGATATCCCCGGAACGCGCGTCGCGTTGGTGAACGACGCGGAAGGGCATGAGATCGAATTCGTGCAATTTCTCTAGGCAGGTTGGACACATTCAAACCTGCGAGAATGTGTGCTTTGCAGGGTGAGGTTCGGATCGCCGAATGACAGAAAAGGGTGGGAAGCGATCGCAAGCCCCTCCTCTTTAGAGGAGGGGTGGGGGTGGTGCTACAACGTCGGCAATGGCGGGTGTGCGCGCGATGCTTGCGCATCGCCACCACCCCCGGCCCCTCCTCTAAAGAGGAGGGGAGCAATGTCGCAATGTTGTCTTGTCCGGAAAGTCAGCTTTTGACGATCATGTCCAGCTTAGCGGTCACTCCTTCAAACCCTCTCCCTCGGGGAGAGAGCTGCGCAGGCTTGGCAGCTTGCTGCTTAGCCGGAGCTGGGTGAGGGGGCGGTGCGCAGGATCGCGTAGATGGGCGTTCAGCCCCTCATCCAACTTCACCTAGCCGCCTTCGGCAGCAAGGCTGCGTATCCTTCTCCCGACAGGGAGAAGGTCAAAGGGACGGCTTTGTTGTCGTGGCCGGGAAGGCAGCTTGAAGCAGTGCCGCGCGAAAAGCCGCTGATCGAATTTGTACGCTATTTCGCGCTGAAGCCTGACATTCCCCAACAAAAAAGCGCCCCGACCAATGTGGACGGGGCGCTTTTCAACGCTTTGCGCTGAGCCTCAGAATTTCCGCTTCAGGCTGAAGATGATCTCGCGTGGACGACCGGGTTGCCCATAGGCATTGCCCGACTGAGCAAAGCGGTCATATTTGTTCACGAAGTAGAACTCATCGGTGAGGTTGGTGGCAGCCAGCGCCGCTTCCCATGCATCGTCCGGCGTGCGGTAGGTAATGCGGGCATTGAGCAGTCCGCGCGATTCCACACGGCCAAATTCGAAGTTCGGGATGTTGTTCGGGATCGTCGTCTCGAACTTCGATTGCCATGTATAGTCGAGGCGTGGGGTCAGCGATCCGTGCGTGCCAAGCCCAATCTCATATTGCGCACCAACCGCATATTTCCACTTGGAGACGAACGGCGCCTCGGTGGTGCCGATGAGGATGCCGCTGCCCAGCGCTGCGCTGGTGAAGCGGAAATCGGTGTAGCTGACCGAGCCGTCGATCGAGAAGCCCGGCACTGGCCGCGCATCGAACTCCAGCTCAAGGCCGTCGATCTTGGCATCGCCAATGTTGCGGGTTGCCGAGCAGAAGGGGAAGCCGGGCGGGCTGATATCCGGGCAGCTTGAGGTAAGGCCCTGATAATTATTATAGTCATTATGATAATAAGCGCCGTTCAGGCGAAGCTTTCGGTCGAACACCATGCTCTTGAAGCCGACCTCATAGCTGGTCGATGTTTCCTGCGAGAAAGGCACGAGCTGCTGCGCCAGATAAGGCCGTGGATTGACGCCGCCGCCCTTGAAGCCGGTCGCTACCTGCCCATAGAAGCGGATGTCCGGCACCACTTCATAATCCACAGCCACGCGATAATCCCAGCGATTGCCGGAGAATTTGCCGACGAGGCCATCAAGCGAGGCGACGCGCACATCGGTCGGAACGCCAGCGACCGGGCTTATACGGCGGAAGGTGTAGCTCTTCTCTTCGTCCGTGTAGCGAATGCCGCCCGTGATATTGATCTGGCTCGTGGCATGGATGACACCGTGCAGGAATGCGGACTTGGACGTCTGCTTGAACGGGTCGTCATAGAAGAAATCGAGGCCCGCGACGCCTACCTGAATGCGGCCACTCTGGTTGCTGTCGCCCTTATAATAATAAGCGCCGGTCGTCAGATCGAGGACATCGCCGAAATTGGCCGACAGGCGAAGTTCCTGCGTGAACTGCTTGTGCAGGAAGGCAACGGCGTTGTTCGAGATATCTTCAGGCGAATTGTCGGCATCCCATGAGCTTGCGCCCTTGGCGTAACGATAAGCTGTGATCGACTTTAGCGAAAACATATCGGACAGGGTGATATCGAGCGTGTTGGAAACACCCCAGCTGCGCAGATTGCTCTCGCCCTTGTTGGTATATTGATTGGGCGTGCCGGGAAGGCCGGTATAATTGGCGTAGCTCGTATAGCTGTTCGGCGCGGTCAGATAATTGCGGCCGCCGACGGGGGGAAGGAAGAGCGCCTTGCCCGGCGATGCCTCGGAACTATCCTGCGTGAAATCGGCGATCAGATTATTCTCGATCTTGTCGGACGCGATCCAGCGCAGTGCGCCGCGCACGGCATAGATATTCTGGCCGCCTTCGGTGCCGATCACACAATCATCGGCGGGCGAGGCAAAGGTGCCACCCGGCGCGGCAACGCCGTTGACACAGCTGTAATCGAGGCGCTTGAAGAAGCCATCGACATGACGGGCGAGGCCGGAAATGCGCGCATAGAGCTTGTCCTGCGCGAGCGTGACGTTGGTCGCGCCACGAAGGCCCACGCGATTGTAGGAGCCATATTGCGCTTCGACATAGGCGTCCGCAGCGTCGGTCGGGCGGCGCGAGAATAGCTTGATCGAGCCGCCGATCGAGTTCTTTCCAGAGAGCGTGCCTTGCGGTCCGCGCAAAATCTCGATGCGGTCCAGATCCACCAGATCGAACGCCGCGCCCGAGCTGATGCCATAATAGACATCATCGATATAAATGCCGACGCCCGGCTCATTCGGGAACTGGAAGTCGTTCGCGCCGATGCCGCGGATATTGACCGCCGCAGTCTGTGCCCCGCCTCCCTGACCGCCAGCGGAGAAGGTGACGCTTGGTGCGCGTTGCGCCACGGATTCAACCGAGGTCTGGCTGCGCGCTTCCATGAGCGAGGCATCGACTGCGGTGATGGCGAGCGGCGCTTCCTGCACGCTCTGATTGCGGAACTGCGCGGTGACGATGATATCCCTGATACCCTCGTCGTCCTGCGCGGCAGCGCTCGCGGCGGTTTCCTGCGCCAGGGCAGGGGTTGTGATCGACCAGACCATCGCACCAATGGCGACGCCAGCCCGGATTGTGAGCAACAGATTTTTAGACATGCTTCCTCCCCAAATGACTCAAGGGAGTGCCTGCATCGCCGACCACCAACATGGGGCGATCAGGGCTTGGCTGCCACCGTCATCGCCTCATACGGGTAAGGTCGAACGCCCTATGGCAGACCTCTCCTTCACTCGACTCTAGCCTGCGAAACCGCCTGCTGGTCATGAGGAAATCATAACGACCGTTATGAATAGAGGCAAGGGTTGGAGTGGAAAATAATATCATTCGTTATTGTTGACTCTGTCCGAGGCGGTGCCCCAGCTATCGATCGACCTTATTCTCATTCGGATCGAGCTTCAGCATGTCCGGGCTCTTCATCGCCGGGTCCCAATGCTCCACGATCCTGCCATTCTCGATGCGGAACAGATCGAACCAGCTGGTGTGATAGCTGTTGCCGTCATTGTCTTTTTCCGTCCGCACGAAGGTGAAGTTCACCATGTCCCGCTCGGCGATGATCGACACGAGCGGTAGCTCGATGCGCGGCAAGATCTCGCGTTGCGGGCGCGATCCGCGAATGAAGCTCTGCAACGCCTCCACGCCGCTCACCACATTGGGATTATGCTGGGTGTAATGCGGGCCGATGAAGTCCGGCGCCCGGTCGGCATGGCCTGCCTGCAACACGGTGCGATACATATCATAGCAAAGCCGCTTGTTGGCCGCGAGGATCGGGTCGTCACTGTGCAGCAATTGCGCATGATCGGCCGCGATGACCGGCGCGGTCTGCCCGTCCGGCACGTCGATAGCGGGCTTCAGGCTCGTGGTGCGTTCGCTCATATCATCCTCATTGCAATTATGATTACCAGGGCTTGGGCCATTTGCGGGTGTCATCCCAATGCTCGACGATCATGCCATCTTCCAGGCGGAACATGTCGAACGCATGGCCGATATAGGTCTCGCCGGGCACGTTCGGATCGTCCTGTTCCTGCTCCCAGATCACCACGACATAATCGTCCTGCGCCACGGTGCGCACCAGCTCCTTGTAGCGGGGTGGCTTGAAGTCGGCGGGCGTATCATTGATGATATCCACCAGCCGCAGCAGATGATCGCGGCCCGAGGGCATGTTGACATTATGCTGGATATAGCCGGGCGCGATATAGCGCAGCACCGCCTCGCGGCTGCCCTCGCGGATCACCTTCTGCCACATATCGATGACGATGCGGCTGTTGCGCGCCTCTAGACTCTCATGTTCGGACATGACGACCACCTTTCAGGTCAGCGCGAAGTAGCGCAGCACATTGCCATCGGCGCGGCGCTCGCCCACGCCCACGAACACATGCTTGGTCAGCCAGTCATGCTTGCCGACCGAACATTCAAAACTGGGGTTGCCGCGGAGGTAATATTCCTGCTGCTCGACAGGCTCACCCTCGCGAAAGGCCCAGTCGCGCAATTTCTCCATCGTGTCCGGTTTGCGACCCCACAGGAAACCGCGATTGTTGAGGAGGATCAGCGTGCCGTCATCTTCCTCCAGCATGTAGCGCGCATCGAACACCGCCACATCATCGGGCCGGAAATAGGCATAATCGCCGCCGGACCCCGGCACGGCCTTGCCGCGCAGGCTTGGCCCCTCGAAGGTGCCACTTTCCACATAGACCGCGCTGCGCGTGCCACCCCACGGGCTGTTCGCGATGGTCTGCACGCGCGGAAATTGCAGCCGCACCTCCATCGCAAATTCGAGCTTGGGGTTGTCGATCGTCGAAAAAATATTGTCCATGTTGCTCATGTCCTCTCAACCCAGTTCTAGCGTCCCGCCATCCACAAACAGATTGGCCGCCGTGATGAATCTCGCATCATCCGACGCGAAGAACAGCACCGCGCGCGCGACCTCTTCGGGCCGGCCCATGCGGCGCATCGGTATGGCATTGATCATCGTCTCGCGCAGCCTGTCCACCGCATCGCCGGTCAGTCCGGGATTGCGATAGAGCAGGGGCGTTTCGATGGGGCCGGGGCTGACGAGATTGACGCGGATGCCCTCGCTCACCAGCTCGCCCGCAATCACCTTGAGCGCGGCGGCAAGTCCACCCTTGGCGGCGGCATAGGTGGTGTTGCCGGGCACGAAGGCGTGGCCGCCGATCGATCCCGTCACCACGATCGATCCGCCAGCGCCCATCAGGGGTAACGCCTTCTGGATCGTGAAGATGCAGCCGCGCAGATTGATACTGTGAACCTCGTCCCAATCCTGCGGCGTGATGTCGCGCACGGGCGCAAAGCCACCAACACCGGCATTGGCGAAGAGCACATCCAGCCGACCATGTTGCGCCTTGATGGCGGCCATCACCGGATCGAGGCTGTCCAGATCAGCCACATCCGCGCGATGGCCGGTCGCGCCGGGAATGCTGGCCACGGCAGTATCGATCGTCGTTTGATCGCGCCCGGTGAGGTGGACGATGCCGCCCTCCGCCGCAAACGCCTGTGCGCCCGCGAGGCCTATCCCGCTATTGCCGCCGACGACCAGCACGACCTTGTCCTTGAAGCGCATATGCTTGTCCTGCCTATGTTCAGAAGGGTGAGTGGGGATTGGGGCTGTCGGCAGGCACATCCTGCATCACATCCCAATGCTCGACGATCTTGTCGCCCTCGATGCGGAAGATATCCATCACCGCAAACCCGGCATCCCCCGGCCAGCGGCAGACATGATAATGGACGATCACATGGTCGCCATCGGCAAAGCTGCGCTTGATGTCATGCGTGGCATCAGGACTTTCCACACGCACCTTGCGCAGAAAGGCTTTTAGCGGTTCGATGCCAGTATCGACGAGCTGGTTATGCTGGATATAATCGGCAGCGATGTAGTTATCGGCAGCGTCTGCATCGAAGGGGATCAGCACATGATCGAACATGTCCAGCACCAGCTTCAGGTTGCGCTCTTCCTGCGGCGTTCTGCTCATTCTGTGTTCCTCTCGGCTCGTCTTGGCGGGCTCTTGCAATAACCGTAACGATCGTTAATGAATCACGCAAGGCCAGAAACGGGCATGAGGAGCGGATGATGGAACGGGCAGATTATGAGCGTTACGCGCAGGCGTTCAACGATCGGGACTATGACAAGGTCCTGGATTTCTACGCGCCGGGCGCGCAGATCAGCTTTTTCGGGATCGATCTGAGCGACCATGCTGCGTTCAAGCGCTTTTACGCCTTCCTCCACAGCTATGTGAAGGAAAGCGTCGTCATCGATAAATTTGCGAGCAGCGATGAGCTTGTCGCGCTCGAAGGGGTCATTCGGGTGGAGGGTCTACGCGACCTAACCGCTGACATCCTCAAAGCCGAAGGGCTGGAGCAATTCTTCCCCATCGCGAAGGGCGAGGTGCAGGAAATGCGCCAATATATTCACTACCATCTTGCGTATGGAAAATTCACGAGCGTGGGTTGTGCAATTGCTTGATGGCGGGGGCTCGATGCCGGGTGCTTGACTCATGACCGCCCAGATGCGTTAGGCGAAATATGCCGAAGAAAGCACCAGTCGCTATGGATGCCCCACCAACGCCGCAAGCGCGTGAAAGCGCCTCGGCTGACGCGCTGCATGGCGTGCTGAAACTCGCCAACAAGCTGATGGCGCCATTTTCGACCTATCTTGAACATCGGCACAAGATCAGTCTCAACGAGTTCCGCCTGCTGATGCTGATTGGCCGCTTTCCTCATGCCGCAAGCCATGAGCTGGTCGAGCTGACCGGCGTGAACCCCATGAGCGTGTCGCGCGCTGTTGCGGCGTTACAGAAGCATGGCCGCATTTCGGTGGATCGGGACGAGACGAACCGCCGCCGCAAGACGTTGAGCCTCACTGCGGAAGGCGAGCGCCTGTATAAGGCAATGCGCCCGCAAACGGACTCCGTCGCCGACTATCTCGTGTCCGCATTGAAGCCTGCGGAGATTGCGAACTTCAACGCGATGCTCGGAAAGCTGATCGATACGCTTGAGGCGCGCGATGAAAATGGCGAGTCGCTGTTTCTGGAGCGGACCAAGCCGCCTGAGGACTAAGTCGCTTTTCAGTCCCGGCTGGGGCGCAGCAGGGCCATGGTCACCAGCACCAGCAGGAAGCCCCCGCCCAATATGCTGATGAGCGGGATGATGGTGAAAGAGGGGAAGAGCGAAACCGCGCCACTTCCCGCTGCCGTGACCCCAAGCTGGAGCGTGCCCAGCAACCCGGCGGCGGCGCCTGCGCCCTGCTCGGAGGCATCGAGCGCCGAGATGGCGGACGGGGTGAGCATCAGGCCCGACACCGCGAAGATCAGCATGGAATAGCTTTGCAACATGGCGAGCGGCAATTGGGTGGAGGCCATTGCGACAAGCGCTATGCCGCCTGTCGCCACGGTCGCGATCAGCACGACGGTTGTGACCAGTCGCCGCACGCCAAGCCGCCGCATCAGGCCGGGCGCGAACTGTGTCGCTATGATCGAGACGATCGCGTTCAGCGCGAGCAGCAGGCTGTATTGATGCGGAGTCAGTCCATAGCCCTGCGAGAAGAGGAAAGGGGCTGCGGTCACGAAGGCGAACGGGATCGTCGTCGCCATGCCGGCGACAAAGGCCCAGGCAACGAAGGCGGGCTTCCTCAGCAGATAAGCGCAGGCTTGCAGGATCGACCGGGAAGCGACCCGCCGGGCGGGCGGCAACGTCTCGGGCAGGAACAGCGCAACCGCGATTAGCGCGGTGAGCCCGGCGCTCGCCAGAATGACGAACAGCCCCTGCCAGGAGGTTGCCCGGAGCAGATAGCTTCCGGCGAGGGGCGCAAGCACCGGGGATATGCCGATGATGAGAAATGTGAAGGCCATCAGCCGCGCGGCATGGTGCCCGCTATGCTTGTCGCGGATCATCGCCCGCACGCTCGATGTGCCCGCACAGGCGCCCATGCCTTGCAGGAAGCGCAGGGCAATCAATTGATCGATATCATTCGCCAAGGCGCAGCCGAGCGAAGCGGCAGCGAACAGCGCCAGCCCGCCAATCAAAGGCCTGCGCCGCCCAAAACGGTCGCCAAGCCAGCCGAGCGGAATCTGCGCGATGGCGAGTCCCAGAAAGAAGGCGGAGAGCGAGCGCTGCACAGCGCCGCTATCCGCCGCCATCGCCCGCGCCATCTCAGGCATGGCGGGCAGATAGAGGTCGATCGCGAAGGGGCCGAGGGCGGAGAGCAATCCGAAGGCCAGCCCCATCAGCAGGGTTGGCCCCGCCACCACTGCGGCGCTCCTGTTAGTCGTCATCCCATATCCCCCGCCGTCGTGCTAAATCTGATGCCGGTCGCTCAGCGCTTGATGATCAGCGAATCGGGGCGCTTGCGAGGCACCCACTGACCGCGACCGGGGAAGTTCTTGAGCACTTCGCCATCCCACAAGCGCACGGTGCGCTGCTTGAAGCGCCACTGGCCGTCGTCGCACTTCACCGCGCGATCATCATACCAGCCCGCAAAGCGCAGCAGATAGGGCGGCTCGCCCTCGCACTCGGTGACGAAGGCGAAGCTGCGCATTGTGCAGCTGCCATCCTCCTGCGGCACATATTGCACCTGCGTCACATGATGCTGGCGGCCGGGGAAGCCAGCGGCGTTGCGATAATGTTCGGCAATACCGCGAATGCCGTCATGGCCTTCCCACACGTCCGGCTCGTCAAACACTTCCTCGCTCATGCGCGCATCCGCCGTGAAGCAGGCGACGAGCGCCTCGACATCACCCGTATCCAGCGCCCAGCTATAGGCGGCGATCAGGTCCTGCAGGGCAAAGCGGTCCTCGATTGATAGTGACGGCAATTTTCTTTCCTCTCCACGTGCGCATATATTGACGCAATACTAACAATCGTTACAATCAAGCGCAACGACATTGATAAAGTCAGTTGAGGGGATAGCCGATGGGCAAGATCATCGTAACCGGAGCGTCTGGCTCCTTTGGCGGCGCTGCGGCTGAGCTTTTGTTTGCCAAGTGCGCGCCTGAAGACCTCATACTGCTCTCCCGCACGCCAGCCAAGCTTGCGCATTTTGCGCAGCGCGGCGCCGATGTGCGTCAGGCGGATTTTGATGATCCTGCGACGCTTGCCGCCGCAATGCAAGGGGGCGAGCGGATGCTGCTCATCAGCACCGCGCGCGTGGGTTCCCGCATCGGTCAGCACCGCAATGCTGTGGAAGCCGCCGTCGCGCAGGGCGTGCGGCATATCGTCTACACCTCGCTGATCTCGGCTGACCAGCCGGACAATCCGGCGATCGTGAAGCATGATCATCGCGCGACGGAAGAGATTATCGAAGCATCCGGCGCGCAATGGACCCATCTGCGCGACAGCCAATATGCCGAGGCGGTCGCCGGTGCGATGGCGATCCCCGCTTTGCTCGCCGGGCACAAGCCGGACAATTGCGGCGACGGCAAGGTCGGCTTCGTCAGTCGCGATGATTGCGTGGCGACGGCAGCGGGTGTGCTGACGCAGGATGGGCATGGCAACCGCGCCTATGACATCACCGGACCGGAGCTGATCTCGATCCCCGAGGCAATGGCCATCGTGACCGAGCTCACTGGCAAGCCCATCACCGTAGAGCAGGTCGATGATGAGGGGATGTTCGCCTATTTCGATTCGCTCGGCGTGCCGCGCCATGCCTCCGATATCATGCCGGAGGGGCCGATCCCCTGGTCGAGCGATGATATGGTCACGTTCGGCCAGTCGATCCGCGAGGGCTATTTCGGTCGCCTGAGCGATACCGTCGAGCGCATCGCCGGTCGCAAGCCCAAATCCCTGCGCGAAGTGATGATCGCGCATCAGGCGGCGTGGCCGGTTTGATGCTCGCGCTCTTCAAGGCATTGCCCGCGCTTGTCGGGATCGCGCTTCTCGCGGCTTGCGCGAATAGCGACGCGCCCTCCGATTACGGCGCAGGCGATGACTGGTCCTTCCCCGGAGGTGACGTGCATGACAGCCATTTTTCCCGCCTGACCGACATCGCGCCTGGCAACATCGCCAAGCTTGGCTTCGCCTGGAGCTATGACCTCGGCACCAATCGTGTGCAGGAGGCGACGCCCGTCGTCATCGATGGGGTGATGTACACCAGCGGCAATCTGGGCCGCGTCTATGCGCTGGAGGCCACAACCGGCAAGGCGCTCTGGACCTTCACGCCAGAGGTGGACATGCAGGTCAATCGCGCGGCCTGCTGCGATCAGGCCAATCGCGGCGTCGCCGTGTCGGATGGCAAGGTCTTCGTCGGCGCGCTCGATGGCAAGCTTTATGCGCTGGACGCCAAGACCGGCAAAACGCTCTGGTCGGTCGATACCATCGTCGATCATAGCCGTGGCTACACCATCACCGGCGCGCCCGATGTGGCTGGCGATCTGGTCGTCATCGGCAATGCTGGCGCTGAATATGATACGCGCGGCTATGTGACCGCCTATCGCCTGAGCGACGGCAAACAGGCCTGGCGATTCTTCACCGTGCCGCGCGATCCCAAGAGCGGCCCGCAGGAAAACCCCGAACTCGAAGAGGCCCTCAAGACATGGGATCCGAAGAGCCGCTGGGACATTGGCGGCGGCGGCACGGTTTGGGACGCGATCAATTATGATCCCCAGTTCGACACAGTCTATATCGGCGTCGGCAATGGTGGCCCTTATGCGATCAGCCGCCGCTCGCCTGCTGGCGGCACCAACCTCTATCTCTCTTCCATCGTCGCGCTCGACCGCAAGACGGGCCGCGTAAAATGGCATTATCAGGAAACGCCGGGCGATAGCTGGGATTATACCGCGACGCAGCCGATGGTGCTGACGGACATGGAAATCGACGGCAAAGTCCGCCCGGTCATCCTTCACGCGCCCAAAAATGGCTATCTGTTCGTGCTGGACCGGGAAACCGGCAAGCCGCTGCGGATCAACGCACTGGTGCGCACCAGCTGGGCGAAGGGCTATGACCTCAAGACCGGCAAGCCCAATCTGACGCCGGAAGGGTCGGAATATTGGAAGGGCGCCAAGATCGTATTTCCGGCCTCGGCGGGCGCGCGTAACTGGTATCCGGCAGCCTATGATCCGGCGCGTAAACTCTATTTCGCCGCTGTGCTGGACATGGGCAATCTGATGTTCGCCGTCCCGCCGGAAAAGGCGAGCGACCCGCGGCGACCGCGCGCGCTCAATGTCGGCACGAGCCTCATCTTCACGCCGCAATTGCAGGATGTTTTGCCAACACTGCCACCGCCGCTACGCGCGCAAGTTGAAGCGCTGCCTGAATGGAAATGGGTCAAGGAAAAGCCCTTCTCCTCCGAAATGCGCGCGATCGATCCGCTGACAGGCAAGGCGAAATGGACGGTGCAGATGGAGGGCTGGCAGGATCGCACAGGTGTGCTGTCGACCGCATCGGGCCTGATTTTCCACGGCACGATCGGCGGCAAGCTGATGGTACGCAATGCAGACACCGGCAAGCTGCTGAAGGAAATCCAGACCGGCAGCTCGATCATGGCCGCGCCAATGACTTATCGCGTCAAGGGCGTGCAATATGTCGCCGTCGCGACGGGCTTTGGCGGTGGTGGCTGGTCCTATGTGCCCAACTATTCAGCCGCTTATCGCAATGGCAATGCCAACCGCATTCTCGTCTTCCGCATCGATGGCGGCGCTGTGCCGCAGCCCGAGCCATTGCCACCCTCGGAAGTCGCTTCCGAGCCGCCTGCGCAGGCTCCTGGCGTCACGCCTGCGGTGCTGGCGCGAGGGCAGGGGCTCTTCTTTGAGAATTGCGCAATCTGCCATTCCAATCAGCTGCGCGCCAATGTGCCGGACCTGCGCCGTATGCAGCAAGGCACACATGAGGCCTTCCAACAGATCGTGCGTGAAGGCTTGCTGGTGCCCAATGGCATGCCGCGGTGGGACGATATTCTCACGGCGGAAGACACAGCGGCGATCCACGCCTGGCTGATCGCCGAGCAGGCCAAGACCCGGGCCAGCGAACTGAAACTCAAGGCTGAAGGCAAGCCGCTCGACGCGCCCAGTGCGGCGATCATGTCCAGCTTTTAAGGGAATGAAGCGATTATGATGCAGGAACCGGATATCATCGTCGTCGGCGGCGGATCGGGCGGTGCTGCGATGGCAGGGCGGCTGGCCGATAGCGGCCTGAAAGTCACGCTGGTGGAGGCCGGGCGTACCGATCGCCATCAGCGCTCCCGCGTCCCTGCCCTGACCAGCGCTTTGGTGCAGAATCCGGAGTTCGACTGGTGCTATCAGGTCGAGCCAGACCCAACATTGGGCGGGCGCGCCGACATCTGGCCAGCGGGCAAACTGCTCGGCGGCGGAAGTGCGCTCAATGGCATGATGTTCATTCGCGGGCATCAATGGGATTATGATGAATGGGCGCGGGAAGGGGCGCAGGGCTGGGATTATGCCTCCGTCCTCCCCTATTTCCGCCGCATGGAGGATAATGAGCGCGGCGCGGATGCCTGGCGCGGCACCGGCGGGCCGATTGCCGTGTCGGAAGGGCGAGCGCGCTATCCCATTACCGATGCGTGGATCGCGGCGGCGCAGCAGACGGGCATTGCGCGCTCGTCCGATCTGAATGGCGAACATGCCGAGGGCGTCGATTATGTGCAGGTCTCGCAGCGCAGCGGAACGCGCTGTTCCGCCGCGCGAGGCTATCTGCACGAGCGCAAGGGCGGCAATGCGCCACACATCCTGCTTGAGGCGCAAGTGTTGCGCATCATCGTGGAGCATGGCCGCGCGACGGGCATCGTCTATCTGCAGGATGGGCAGGAGAAGCAGCTGACTGCGCGGCACGGCGTTGTGCTGAGCGCGGGGGCGATGAATACGCCGCGTCTGCTCATGCTCTCCGGCATTGGCCCGGCTGATCATCTGCGGGAGATGGGCATCGATGTCGTGTGCGACCGGCCCGGCGTTGGTGCCAATCTGCAGGATCATGTCGGCACACATATTGTGAATGATGTCGATGCGGTCACGCTCAACAGCGATGCCAAGGGTCTGCGCGGCGCCTGGCAAGTGATGAAGTTCGCGCTGGCCCGCAAAGGCGCGCTGACGACCGCGATCGGCCATGCACAGGCCTTTGTGAAGAGCCGGGCGGACTTGCCCGTGCCCAATCTCCAGATCTCCTTTGCGGCTTTCGCGTTCGATTTTGATGAGCAGGGCCGCCTGATGCTGCGCCCCAACCCGTCCATCTCGACACTCGTTGGCCTTATGCGCCCCAAGAACCGCGGTCGCATCACCCTGCGCTCCGCTGATCCGCTGGCGCCGCCCGTGATCACGCATCAGCAGCTGAGCAGCGAGGATGATATCGACCAGATCGTCGAGGGCATCGGCATCGCGCGGGAGATTTTGCGCCAGCCAGCCGTCGCGCCTTTCATCAAAAGCGAGCTGCGCCCCGGTGCTTCGCTGACCGATCCGGCGCAGTTGCGCGATTATGTGCGCATGGCCTCGATCCCGCTCTACCATCCGGTCGGCACGGCAAAAATGGGTCAGCGGGACGATCCAATGGCGGTGGTCGATTCCGATCTCAAGCTGATCGGCGTCGAGGGGCTGTGGGTCGCCGATGCCTCGATCATGCCCACGCTGCCGCAGGGCAACACCAATGCGACGTCGATCATGATCGGCGACAAGGGCTCGGATCATGTGATCCGCACGCTGCGCAAGAATGAACAGGCAGGAGGCTGATAGTGGCGAACTTCCCGAAATCTATCCACTTCACGGGATTGAACACCCCGGTCGGCATCGAATGGTCGGCGCGCAATCTTGATGTGATTGGGGAAATCCCTGCTGAGATCGATGGCGCCTTCAGGCGTCTTGACGAAACGCAGCATTGTGTCCG
>CBIHKY010000059.1:0-20447 GCA_966205705.1 uncultured Alphaproteobacteria bacterium | reverse complement strand
CCCGTTTTCATCGCGGCGCATGGTCTTGCTTGTATCGCGCTCGCATGGTGGGCAGCATTGGAAAATCCCCGATGGCAGGAATGGATCGTAGGTGCATTACTCGTCGCGCCCACTGAAGCTCCAATTGAATCTGATCTGGAGTCTTTCGGCCCCACGCCGCGCGTTTTATTGCCTTTTCCGTCAATTCTGGTTGCTAGCCAAAATGATCCAAAAGTTCCATTCGACCGCGCACAACAATTGTCGCGCTCATGGGGCAGCGAATTTGTGAGTGCTGGGGAAGCCGGTCACATCAACGCCTGCTCCAATCTCGGCAGCTGGGATTTCGGCCAGACCCTCCTCTCCTCACTTGTTGCAAAGGCGGCCAGTCCCGACACGGAGCAGCGCATCATGGAAAGTTCATCTCTGTCTGACAGACTGCAAAGTCTGCAGACATCCAGCCTTTGGGCCCGCGATGATTATCATCGCGCCCCATTGCAGCGGGGAGGTGGTCGGTGGCTCCCGCTGCCTTCCCGCTAAACAGTCCTGACCAGCCTTGAAGCGCGCGATCACAGACTTTCACCTCCCCCGCTTTTCCTGTTCGACCAAGGCTCGGGCTGCCTCCAACGAACGCGAATCCACCCAGTCCGTCGCGCGACAGAACGTTGAGAGGATGCGAGACATCGCCCCCATGGATGAAAAAGGGCCCAGTCTTGCTGGACCCCATTGCAGTTTCAGCTTTGCTTCGCGGCAAAAATCCGTTCGCCGACATCGCGCAGATATTTGCGGCGTTCTGCTTCGCTCAGCAGCGCTGCAGAGGCCTTTGCCCGTTCGACCATTTCCTTGAAGGTGCCTGAGGAGGTGCCGATGTCCGATCCCCACATCACCCTGTCCGGACCGAAAACGTCGACGGCCCGGCGCAGCACCTTCTCGGGTGCAAGGCCCTGCTCGCGGATGACATCCATGTTCAGCGATGTGAACTTGACCGAGATGTTCTTGCGCGCGGCCAGCGGTTCATAGTTCGCACCGATGCCGAAATTAGGCTGCGTCAAATCAGGAAAGAACACGTGATCGAGCACGATCGGCAAATCTGGAAACTTGTCGGCCATGTTCTTGACGACCGTGATGAGCTTGTCCCGGCCGGCGGCCGGTCCCTCGATGGTGACGACAAGGCCAAGCTCGTCTGCCAACTTCCACACCTCTTTAGACGCTGGAGAGCTCAGCCATGCAGCCTTGTCTTTCACGCCGACACCGAAGAAGCGGATGCCGACGGCACCATTTTTCGTCGCGTCCCGGATCAGGTCGAGCGTCCCGGCTTCATCCGGATCGATGATGATCACCGCTTTCATGCGATTGGGGAACAGTTTGGCCGCATCGATGATATAGCGATTGTCGGTCTGGTAGATCATGCCCTTCTGGATCGCGGCGATGCCACAAACGCCCTCCTCGGCCATCCAGCCATATAATTGTTCCGCCGTCGGTTTCTCATTGACCGGGTTGGGACCATGCATGCCGCCCGGCTGGCCATTGGTGCCTGCCTTGAACGGTGAATTTCCGGTGGGCCTAAACTCAGGCAATGGATTGCGCGGATATTTCTCCAGATTGTCCGAGATCAGATGCGCGTGTGAATCGTAGAGGCTGCAATTTGCGAATTTTTCTGCATCAGCCAGCCGTTGCTCGACATTCGCGCCAGCTTGACCGGCGCAAGCCTGAAGAGCCGACGTTGCCGCCAGGATAAGTGCCAGGCGATGGATTTTCGAGTTTGCTGGCATGTTCTTGTCTCCGTAAATCAGGCCTGCACGCCGATCCTGCAGGTGCGCCCGACTGGATCGGGATAGCAACACCCGCATGACAAGCAATGCTTCGACGCTGACTGCCTGCGTTCCACAAAATTTCGCACCGCTTGGGTCAATTCGCCCTGCCGTTTTCGACTATTCTGCTTATCGAACGTGAGCGCTCGCTGCTGCAGTGCAGCCCCGCGTCGCGTAGAGTTTAGGGGAGGAATCATATGATAAAATCATTCACCGCGTCGGCGTCGCTCGCCGCGCTCATTGCCGCTGCTGCACCAGCCTGGGCCCAACAGGCGCCCACCAAAAATCAGGACAGCGGCATCGCCGACATCATCGTCACGGCCACGCGCCAGGCGACCAATATGCAGGACACTCCGTTGGCCATCACAGCCGTCACGGCTGAGACGTTGAACGACCGGGGCCTCAAGAGCACGGCCGATCTGTCGCTGGCGGTGCCAAACGCGACCTTCCGTCGCGTGCAGGGCGCCTTCGGTCCGGGCGTCAGTGCCTTCATTCGTGGCATCGGCCAGTCGGACACGAGCCTCGGCGCGGAGCCTTCCGTCGCTTATTATGTCGACGACGTCTATTATCCGTTGCTGCTCGGCTCGAACTTCGACCTGCTGGATATCGACCATATCGAGGTGCTGCGCGGCCCTCAGGGCACATTGTTCGGCCGCAACAGCCTCGCGGGCGCGGTCAACATCGTGTCCAAAGCGCCGAGCCTCACCGAGAGCTCAGCCTATGTGCAGGCGACGCTGGGTTCGTACAATCGACTCGACATCCGCGCCGGCTTCAACGTGCCGCTGACCGACACGCTCGGCCTGTCGGTCTCCGGTGTTTCCAAAACGCGCAACGGGTATCAGCGGATGCTCGATTTCCGCTGTGAGATGGAGCGCAAGGGCACGCCCCAGCTCGCTGGCCGCCTCCCCTATTCGGGCGCGATCAACCTCACCACGAACAACTTCAAGGCGGACGACTGCACGATCGGCACGCTGGGTGGCGAGGATGCCCGTGCTATCCGCGGCGCCCTGCGCTGGGAGCCGGTCAACAATGTCTCGCTGACCTTGATCGGGGATTATACGCGCGACCGCTCGGAGAACCCCGCCGACCAGCTCCTTGCCGTCAATGGCCCAGGCGCGAGCAATCTCCAGGCCCAGTCCAATTATTTCGGCGTGCCCTATGACAGCCGCTTCGTGACGGGCGATCCGTTCACCAGTTACGCGACCTATACCGATCCCGTCGGCGCAGGCGTCGCCATCCCGGCCTATGCTGCTGGCGCCGCCTACCCCGGCAGCCCGGCAACGCCCGCCAGCACCTTCCACAACGGAAGCTCCAAGCGCGGCGGCTCGGCGACGATCCCGGCCTCGCGGCTCGACAATTGGGGCGTCTCGGCCAAACTGGTCGTCGGCCTTACCGACAGCATCGATCTGACGGCCATTGGCGGTTACCGCAAGATGACCGAGGGTCACGGCTTCGACATCGACGGATCACCGCTGCTTCTGGAGCACACGCTGCTCAGGATCGGTGAGGATTACAGGAATTTCGAGCTTCGCCTGTCCGGCAAGTCCGATTTCATCGACTGGGTCGGGGGCGTCTTCTATTTCGCGGGCGATGGATTCACCCAAACTGTCAACAATTCGCCGCAAAGCGCCTTCCTCAAGAGGCAAAACATCATTTACACGCCCAAGAGCAAAGCCGTGTTCGCCAATGCAACGGTGAAGCCGTTCGAGGGCCTCGGCATCACGCTCGGCGGCCGCTACTCGCATGACGAGAAAAATGTCGATTTCAGTAACGTACTGGATACCAACCCGACACCGGGGCCAGGCGACACGTTTTTCGAGATCAAACCGTCGACCAACCGCTTCGACTGGAAGGCCGGTGTCGACTATCACATCACCGACGAGGTGATGATCTATGCGTCTGCCGCGACCGGCGCGCGTCTGCCCGGCTATAATACGCGCCCGCAGCAGCCCTCGCAGGTCGTCTCTTTTGGTGCGGATGAAACTCAGGCTTATGAACTCGGCTTCAAGGCAGACCTGTTCGACCGCAGACTGCGCCTGAACGTCTCCGCTTTCTACACAGACTATAAGTCGCGCTACACGAACGCGAGTGGTGCGGAGGCCAATCTGCTCACGGGCAATGCTCCCCGAGCGGGCACCTGCGTGCTCATTCCCTATCCTGCAGGAGGTCCGGGCGCCACGACCTGCCGCGCGACGCCATTCAACCCTGCCACGGAGACGCGCAACCTCGCCACCGGCGTAGGCGTGCTCTCAATCCCGCGCACCTATCCGGTCAACACGCCGGGCAAGGTGAAGGGCTTCGAGCTGGAGGTTGAGGTCCGCCCGATCGAGGGTCTCGCGATCAATGCCGCGTTCGGCTACGCCAAGTTCAACTCACCCGATCTCCAGGTCGCGACGCGCGCCAATGATCGGCTCTCAGGCCTGCCAGAGAGCAATGGCACGGTCGGCATCCAGTACCGCATAGAGGCTGAGCCGCTCGGCGGATCGATCACACCGCGTCTCGACTGGTTCTACACCGGCAACATCGCCGTCAGTCCCTCCAGCAACACCTATAACCAGCCTGCCTACTCATTGGTCAGCGGTCGCCTGACCTATGTGAATGATGAGCATCAGGTGACTGTCGCGCTCAGTGCGAGCAACCTGTTCAACAAACGCTATTATCACAACTTCTTCATCTACCAGGACATCGGCTTCCCGAACGTCAACGGCCAGCCCGGCGCGCCGCGCCAATGGGCCATCGAAATCGGCAAGCGGTTCTGATCCTGTCCTTCTCCCCAAGCTGGTCTTGGGGAGGGGATCCGCTGGGGGCTGGCAGTTGAGGACCGATTTGAGCGGCGGATTACAATGCGGCGATGTAGCCGCCATCCAGTGGAATGACCGCTCCGTTTACATATGCGCCAGCGCGTGAGGCTAGAAACACGATCAGGCCTTCTACATCTTGCTGCGAACCGGGGCGGCCAAGCGGCACATAAGTTGCGACGCTCTTTTGAACCGCCTCTGATGTGATATCCGTCAGACCTGAGGGAAATGGGCCGGGCGCAATCGCATTCACGGTAATGCGATCTTTCCCGAGCGCTTTGCACAGCGAGCGGGTCAGATGATGGATGGCAGCCTTGGACGTGTTGTAGGCATGCGCCTCCCAATTCGGGATGTGCAGCCCGCCGATGGAACCCAGATTGATGATGCGTGCGGGCGTCTCGTCGGTTGCCGCCGCTTTGAGCAATGGCAACAAGCCCTGGGTCAGGAAGAAGGCCGCGCGGACATTCACGTCCATGACGAGATTCCAGTCAGCGATTGTGATGTCGTCGAGGGCGCCCTTCGCATTGGCGCCAGCATTGTTCACGAGGATATCCAGCCTGTCCTCACGCTCGGCGATTTGTTCGGCGAGCTGCGCTGGCCCCTCTTCGCTGCCAAGCTCCGCCACAAGGCCAATGCAGGTGCCGCCTTGCGATGTGAGATCATGCGCGCGCGCCGCTATCTGCTCGGCATCGCGCCCCGTGATGTAGGTGCGCACACCGCGCCGGACGAGACCTTGCGCGATCATCCGGCCAATCCCGCTGCCACCACCCGTCACGAGAGCGGTTTTGCCATCCAGCGAAAACAGAGGGTCGGTGGCGGTCATGGTTGCACTCCAGGTCATTCAGCGCTTCGCGGGCTGGAAGGTCGTCGGCAGGGCAATCTCAACGCCGTCCGCCGAAGGGCCAATGGGCGGCATTTGGTAGCCATTTGCTGTAAGCCGAACATCTGGACGCACTTCGCAAGGCACGCAGTCCGGCCAAAACAGCGGGGGAACACGTCCGCTCACCGGATTGCGATAATGGAACCACATGGGAAGAATGCCCGGCCAGTCGATCTTCGTCCCGGTGCCGCCAGCGAAGCCTTCTTCGCGCTTTCCAAGCTTGGTAAGCAGCAGGTCGGGTGGGTAGCGTTGCAATAGCGGGCTGGCGCGCATCCCGCCTCCGGCTGCGGGCGGCTTCGCAGCAGACCAGCCGCCCTGCCAATTGGGCATCATCATATAGGGCTCATCGATTGTGAGCGTCCAAAGCTTCCAGATGCCGTCCTCAAGCACCACCTGATCATTGGGGTACATGCCGCTCTGAATGGTGTTGCCCTTGTTCGGCCCGCCGCCCGCGCCATCATATTTGGCGGTGTTCGGGTGGAACAGATAGGTGCGCAGCAATGTTGAGCGGCCATCCTGCGAGGCGTTGATGACCGGTGCTATGCGCCAATGATAAGCAATTTTCTCGCGCGTGACGGTCGCTGGATCGGGCGTCTTGCCATACATGGCTGTTGCAGCCCCCGCGATGCGATCCCGCCCGAAATAATAGCCTGCGAATGGCGATTGTTTATTGCCCTTTTGGGCGAAGATGCCGGACATGCAGGGCCATTGGAAATCATCCAGGCAATAGCCATAGGCAGCGGAGACATTCTGTGTGCCGTCCCATGCCGCGGACCGTAGCAGACGACGCCGGATGTCGGATAGATCGGTTGCTGTCGCGCGTGCGCTGAAGGGGGCCTTGCCGGTTAGTGCTTTCAGGCCGGTGACTTTGAATCTGGTTGACGCCTGTCGGAGTCCGGCACCGAGAAAGGCTGGCATGTCCGGTCGCGCGACGGGGCCGGAGCGCGTGTCCGCCAAGCCCCAGCCTTGTGCATAATCAACGTCCATGATCGAGGCGATCCGCATCTCCCGGACTTTCCAAAGTCCATTCTCCCGCACGAAGCGATTGCGAAAAACGTTGATCTTCCAGCGTGCCGTGCCCGCGTCGGCATCACCGACCATCGCGAGTTCCGTGCCCCGCGTGAAGGCCTCCTGCCCGCCCGGTTTCACCTCAACGATCGTGTCGAACGGCAGATAATCATTGATGATGCCGTGGCTGAGCGTCTCAGGCCCCATCAGCGACAGGACGTCGCGCACACCCTGCTTTCCGCGATAGACTTTGCCGCCAAGTTCAACCGCGCCGTCATCGGTGAACAGGTCGACAATGTCGCTCCACATCCGCCTGGCGACATAATAGCCATAGGCGTGCTGCAAGTTCCTGACGTCATCCTCATCATTCAGGTCTCCCACGCGATCGGCGAGTGATTGGCGGTCCACACCGCTCGATGGCGCCCTCCCCTGCGGCTGCGGAGTGGGTATGCCCACCTCTTCGACCGTGAAATGATAGGGTATAATCGGTAGGTTCCGTTGCCCGACATTGCTCCAGCCCGTCTTATAATCACCTTCAAACTCAGGATGATAATGCAGGGCGGCGATCTTCCATGTGCCATTTTCCAGCACATAGCGATTTTCATACATGCCGCCTTCCATCCACGCCCGACCCTTGCCGTCACCACGCAGCGCGAGGCCACGCCAGCGCCCTTGCGCAGAGCGGCCATCGACGGAGAGATTGATCAAAGGGTCGTCGATCAGCTCGGTATTGACGCCACCACGCTGACTGACCGGGCCACTCCGGCCGCCCAGCCAAGTGGCGATGGCGCTGCGCCCCTCGATCATCTCATCGCCCCATATGAGCTTGCTCCCATTGGAGAACAGGCCAGCCATCTCGCGCCAAAGTCCATATTGGGCATATTGAGCGTAGCTGCGTTGAACATCCTTCACGGCACGCAGCGCTTCCAACCGGCTCACGTGGCGGGCCAGTTCGTCAATCTCCTGAGTTGTCTGCGCCTCCGCTTGGGTGGCAGCAGCCATGCCCATGAGCGCGAATGTGATCGTCGCGAGACGGAGAGTGACATGCGACATGCTGAAGGCTCCTAAAGTCATCAATGAGGGATGGAGCGCGGTCCAAACTGAAACAAGGCTCAACCTCGTCAGTGACACTGGCGTGCCAATGATTGCGCCATTTCAGTCAAGCCACAAAGACGAATCCAAAGATGAACTCTGCAACTATGCAAGTTTCGAAGCATAAACGGTAGCAACCGTTGTGGATGCGTTGACTCTCATCCGCGCGAATGCAACGAAACATGTCGGAGATCAGCTGGCCGCTGCCCAAAAAGGGCGGGGCTTTCTGGAAGGATAGCTTGATGGATCTGATCAGTACTCACGGTCTTCCCCCTATGGGCCGCGGCGCCGCCTGGGGTACGCTTTACGCAACGCTCATGAGCAAATGCCAGTTTACGCCTGTGGATACCGATAAATTCGATGCCGAATTACGGGTGACGCAGTTTGGACCGGTCAAAATCGCGCGGCACTCTGTGGATCGCTGCAGTGTCGAGCGTCGGCGCAGTGACATTGTGAGCAGCACGCCGCGCCACTATAATTTCCTGTTTCAGGCTGAGGGGACGGGCACCTTCTTCCAGTGCGGGAAGGAAGCCGAGCTGACGCCGGGCGATTTCGTGCTGTGCGACACCGGCCTTCCGCATTATTTCAAGACCGAGGGGCCTGCCGTGAACATCATGGTCCGCGTGCCGCCGAAGATTTTGCACGAGCATTTGCCCACGCCTGAGCAATTCCGCGGCGAGCGGCTGGGGCGCGCCACCGGTCTAACCGGAACCGTGGCCGCGATGGTGCGCGAACTGAGCTCTGGTCAAGGCCAGGGCTGTTCACCGCTCGATGAGGAGCGTGTAGCCCGTTACCTGCTCGAAATGATCTCCATGTCCTACACGATGGGGTGTGACGCGCAGGGTGAAGCCTCTGCTCTGGCGTGGCAGCGGCGGAAAGACGTCATTCAGTTCATTGAGGATAATCTGCGAGATCCCGAATTATCTCCAGCCTCAGTCGCGAGTGGCCTGCGGGTTTCAGCACGTTACCTCCGCACCGTCTTTGCTTCGGGCGGGGAGAAAATGTCGGCGTACATCCTGCGGCGTCGATTGGAAGAATGCGCGCGGCAAATGTGCAATCCAGCCTGGAATGCCCACACGCTCACTGAAATAGCTTTCTCCTGGGGCTTCAACAGCGCTGCCCATTTCACGCGACGGTTTCATGAGAAATATGCAGTCGCGCCCCGTGATTTTCGTCGCCTCGGCAAGGCAAAGCTATCCCTTGAACGCGCGCTCTGAAAAGGCCGCTTCTCTTCCAGCGATCTGAGCGCGCCCTATGAGCTGAGAATGCGTGCGAACAAGTCATGTGTCCCCGGCAGTCAAGTATTGGCTGTTCGAGCGCCATAATCACCTCTCCTTGGAAGCATGAGCGCTGATCGAAAAGACAGCGCACACAGGGATAGCTATGGACAGGGGCACGCCTTTTAAGCTGATCGACACGCACGCTCATCTTGTGTCCGATGATTGGACGAAATACCCGCCAAGGTCGTTTGGGGCGGGTTTGCCGGTGCCTGAGCCAACGCCTTACACGGTCCCTGCAGAGGCGCTCATCGAGATGATGGACGCGAACCAGGTGGCAACTGCCTGCCTCGTGCAGCGCGGGCATATATACGGCTATGACAACAGCTATATCCTTGATGCAGCGAAGCGATATCCGGACCGGTTCAAGCCGGTCGTGATCCTCGATACGCAAGATCCAGCGACGCCTGCGACCTATCGAGAATGGGTTCGTCAAGGCCGGGCAGCGGGCTTTCGGATGGCTCAGTCACGCCCGTGGATCCTCGACACCGCCTGGATAAGCTCGCCGATTGCCATGCAGGTGTGGGAGGCCTGTGCAGAGTTCGACACCCCTATGACGCTCATCGTCTTCAACAATCAGCTGCCCTATGTCTTGCCATTGGTGAAGCTGATCGCGGGTGAATATCCGGACCTTCCCATCATTCTGGACCATGCCGGCACGCATTTCGGCGCATCGCAATATGAGGTCGCGCTCGCGCAGGAGGCCGGCAGACCAATTGTGATGCCGCCGCCTCCCGAATTGGGGATCAATGCCACCATCGGCATCTTTGAGGACGTGCCGAACATCTACTTCAAAATCACCGAAATCAACATGGAGCGCTTTGAGAAAGCGGGTGTTCACGCCGCCGATTTCGTTCGACGCCTGGCGGATCAATTTGGCTCGGATCGTCTGGTCTGGGGCTCGGATGTTGGGCAGAGCCGACTTTGGTCCTATCAGGAAAAGGTCGCAATGGCGCACGCGGCGGCCGAGCAGCTCACGGACGAAGAAACGCGAAACTTCCTGCAGGTGAACGCACAAAGAATTTATAAGTTTGACGGCCTATTGGCTGGTTGAGCAGCACAGGCGGTTACACGAAAAATGCTCGGCTCAGACCGCTCCCTTTCCAAAGTTGAAATGATGCCGAGTTGCCTGAACGGCGGCTTTGCTGTTGTGAAGTCCATAAGCGGACGGTGCGGATTATTCGCAAGAGCGGACATCTGCGATCGTTAGCTATCGATGAGAAGCGTCAGTTGAGCGGACCGCTTGATCGAACGGTCGGTCAAAGGTGGCGGCTCCATCGCAAAATCAGACGAACCGAGAGCCCGGCGACCTGGTTTTAACCTGTTGATACGATCTGCGGCTCAAAGTCGTCGATATTGACCACATGTTAGAAACCATATGAAACTAATCCCGGGAGCCCCCGCTCGATATCTCTGGCCCTTGCTATTGCTCCTGGGACTATGTTTCGGAAGTATTCTCGGCCTCATTTTCGTCACCACGGCATCGCAGGACAAGCTTGAGGCTGAGCGTTCCACGCGGACGCTCGAAGCAGCGCTGCAAACGAGCGTGGCAATGGTGCAGCATGATCTCCAGGATTATGCAAAATGGGATGACGCCGTTCGTCACATCGCGACCAATTTCAGCGCCGACTGGGTGGACGATAACGTCACGGCCTATCTCGGCAAAGCGCAAGGCTATGAAAAAGTCTTCGTCGTCGGCCCGTCGGGAGAGACGCGCTACGCCTTCACAAATGGCCAAAGATCCACCGAGCAAGTCGTCCAGACACTCGGTCCATCCATGGTCAATGCGATGGCCAAAGCCCGCGCCACGGATCAGCAGTCCACGCCGATGATCAGCGGCTTCACACGGGCGGGACGTGAGGTGTTCGTCTATTCTGTTGCCCCCGTCACGCCCTTGACGGCCAAGGTGGCTTTGCCCCGTGGGGAAAAGCATTTGCTCGTGATTGCCGAGAATGTTGACTCCGCGCTGATCGCTGACATGCGCAAACAGCATCATTTGCCGACCTTGCACCTAAATCTTGGACGAAAAGCAGCCGACCGCCACGCCGTTCCGCTCGAAGACGTCAACGGACAGCAAATCGCCTTGGTAGAGTTGCAAGTCGAAACGCCCGGCACGAAATTTCGGCGCGAAATCATCCCCGGATTCGCCCTCATCATGGCGGCGGCATTCCTCGCTGCGGCCTTCATTCTGCGGCAAGGAAGTCTGTCCATCGCAGCGCTGAAGGAGAGCCAGGCGAAGACCCAGCACATCGCCAATCACGATCCTTTGACCGGCCTCCCCAACCGCCGCGTTCTGCTGAGCCATCTCAACGAGGCGATTGCAGAGAAGCGTCAATTCGCTCTTCTCTATATGGATCTCGACGGCTTCAAGGGCGTCAACGATCTGTATGGCCATGGCGCGGGTGATGCACTTCTGCGGGATGTTTCAAACAGGCTCGTCGCGGCGGCGCCTGCGCATTGCCTCGTCGCCAGGACGGGCGGCGATGAATTCGCCATACTCTGTGAACAATTTCTCGATGATCGCGGCGCGTCCTTAGCGGAGCGAATTATCGAATCCTTCCAAACGACTTTCTCCATTGCGGGCGGCAATATCATGATCGGCGTGTCGGTTGGCGTGGTCATGTCTTCGCCCGATCCGCTGGTCGACATTGACGAGCTGATGCGTCGTGCAGACGTCGCAATGTACAACGCCAAGGCCAGCGGGAAAAACCGTTGGGGAAGCTTCATGGCAGAGATGGACCATGAACATATGGTCCGCAAACGTCTGGAACATGATCTGCGCCTCGCGGTCGATGCAAACCAGATCGACGTTGCGTATCAGCCTATCGTTCTGGCTGAGACGGGCGAGATCGTCAGCATAGAAGCGCTTGCGCGCTGGACCCATCCGATTGAGGGGCCGGTTGCACCAGATGTCTTCATTCCTTTGGCGGAAATGACCGGTCTGATTGGAGCATTGGGGAGACAAGTGTTGCGACAGGCCTGTCTCGACATCGAGCCTCTCGACGTCGATCTTGCTGTGAACCTGTCACCGGCACAATTTTGGGACGCTCACCTTGCGGAGCATATAGAGGCGGTTCTTGCAGAGACGGGCTTTCCAGCACAACGCCTGGAACTGGAGATCACCGAGAGCTATTTGCTGGGGCGCCCCGAAGCTGCGGCCATCATCATGGAAGATTTGCGCCGCCTTGGCATTCGACTTGCGCTGGATGATTTTGGAACCGGTTTTGCGAGCATCGGCTACCTTCAGACGTTTAAGTTCGATCGCCTGAAAATCGACAAGCTGTTTGTGTCGGGCGCTGTCGCCAGTCTGGCGGGACGCGAGTTACTCGTCGCGATTGTAGCACTGGCTCGCGCCTTGGGGCTGAAGATCACAGCCGAGGGCGTGGAGACGAGTGAACATGCAGCCCTTGCTCGGGCAGCGGGATGTCATTGGCTCCAGGGTTGGCTGTTTGGCCGCCCGATGGGTGCGGCGCGGCTTTTCCATATGCTCGGCGAGAACGGCCAAGGCCCGTTGCATCCGCGTGAAAAACAGGCCTGAGCAACGCGTTTGCGTGGCAATGGGAGGGAGCCTCACCTAGCACGAGTGTCGTTATCCGGTTCCTGCCGAGCGGGACTGAAATCGCTGACATAGCCGTGATTCACGCTCTCAAGCACGCGCCGAGAGCTGCCGTTGGTTCAGATCAAACTAGCGACGGCTTCGGGGCTGACGCGACCGACAGAGCGCTTCGTGGCACAAAAGGCACAGCAGGTTGCCATATGGTATGGCGACGCATGATCTCTCTATCCAAACGAATTTAGTAGAGTAATCGTCCAGCAGCGAAATTGCGGGCGCTTTCGGCTGCACGATAATCAAGGTGATTCTCAAAACGGAGAGAATACCAGGGCAGATAAGCCACGCAGGGAAAAGGATAAAGACCATGACGACCACATTCCGCTTGATGCTCGCTTCCGCCAGTCTGGCAGCCCTTTCGACAGCCGCTCATGCCCAGGAAACGGCAGCGGCAGACGATAATTCTTACGCGCAACAGGATATCGTCGTTACGGGCACGCGCGTGGCTGGACGCACCCGCCTCGACACAACGTCTCCCGTCGATGTGCTGAGTGGCGACGCGCTGCGCGGTCAGGGCACGGCTGAACTTGGTCAGGCGCTCGCCAATGTCGCGCCGTCCATCAACTTCCCCCGCTCCTCCGCTGTGGACGCGACCGACAGTATCCGTCCGGCAACTTTGCGCGGCCTGTCGCCCGACCAGACCCTCGTCCTCATCAACGGCGTTCGCGGCCATACATCGGCTCTGCTGAACACCAACGGGTCCGTGGGACGCGGTGCCGCTGCATTCGATCTCAACACCATTCCGACAATCGCATTGGAAAGTGTGGAGGTGCTGCGCGACGGTGCCTCTGCACAATATGGCTCGGACGCGATTGCGGGCGTCGTAAACCTTCGCTTGCGTGAGGCGCGCAGCGGCGGCGGCGCGACCATGAGCTATGGGCAGTATCTAACGGAGGTAAGCCCTGCCCGATCCAGCCGCAATGCTTATGATGGCGAGACAATAAACGCCTCGGTGTGGCAGGGCATCGCTCTTGGCGCAGATGGCTTCCTGACTCTTTCGGCGGATTATTTGAACCGTGGTCGGACCAGCCGTGGTGATATCGATACCCGCTTCACACCGGCGATCGTATCGTCGCGCTTCGGTGATCCCGAAGTCGAGCAATATACGCTGTTCGCGAATTTCGGCGTGCCGGTCGGCGAGAAGTGGCAGGTCTATGGCTATGCTGGCTATCAGGACCGCGACAGCACCGGCGCTGCGCTTCCCCGCGCGCTATCTAACGCCAACAGCGTTCCCGCCCTCTACCCCAATGGCTTTACGCCGCTGATCAATGTGGGCTCGAAGGACATCAATTCTTCGCTCGGTGTCAAAGGCGAGATCGGCGATTGGGCGGTGGACATCAACGCTTCCTATGGTCGCAACACGCTCACCTTTGAAACGCGCAACTCGCTCAATTCCACTTACGGTACAGCGTCTCAGAGGGACTTTTACAGCGGCCGCCTGACCTATGACCAATGGACCGGCGGCGCGGACATCACCCGCAAGATCGTGTTGGCGGGCGACAATAGCCTGAACGTCGCCTTTGGCGTCGAAGGCCGTCGTGAAAGCTTCAAGGAGGAGGCGGGCGAGCTTGCATCCTATAATCGCGGCCCCCTTGGTGCGAACGTCAATCTGGGCAGCGGCGCGCAAGGCTTTGCTGGCTTCCGTCCGGCTGATGCTGGCAAGAATAGTCGCGAAAATATCGGGGCGTATCTCGACCTTGAAGCGCAGATCGCCAATCTGACCGTTGGCGCGGCGGGACGCTTTGAGCATTATTCGAACTTCGGCGACAATGGCACGGGTAAGGTTTCGCTCCGCTATGACTTCGCGCCGCAGTTCGCCCTGCGGGCCACTGCATCGACCGGCTTCCGTGCCCCATCGCTCCAGCAGCAATTCTACAGCTTCACCCAGTCGACCTCGATCAACAATGTCATCGTCGATGTGCGGACGCAACCATCCACGACCGCTGCCGCTGTCGCACTGGGCGGTAAGGCGCTGAGGCCTGAGAAATCGACCAACCTGTCGGCAGGCGCCGTCTTCCGGACAGGCGGTTTCGAGTTCACCGTGGACGCCTATCGCATCCGGGTTCGTGATCAGATCGCCCTGTCCGAGAATCTCGCCATCCCGGGCGTCGGCACGACCGACCGCGCGCGCTTCTTCATCAACGGCATCCGCTCCACAACGAAGGGCGTGGACGTGATTGCGCGCTATCGCCTGACCACGGACACGCTCGGCAAGTTCGATCTGACAGCGGCAGGCAATTATAACGAGGTGAACATCACCGACGCACCGGGCACCACGCCCGGCGGAGCGGCGCTCTTCACGCAGCAGCGCATTATCAGCCTGGAGCGCGGAACACCGCGTTGGAAGGGCAGCGCTGCTGCTGACTGGTCGTTGGGCAATGTCGGCGCCACGCTTCGCGCCACCTATTATGGCAATGTGGTGGAGCCTGCCCCGAACGTCATAGACTATGTGAACACCGGCAGGCACACGCTGATTGACCTCGAAGGGCGCGTAAAGCTGCTGCAAAAGGGAACACTGGCAATTGGCGCGAACAATCTGTTCGATGTCTATCCTGACGCTGTCGCCACGACCAACGGCAACAACTATAATGCGGGCGCTACGGCATTCCCTTATTATTCGCCCTTCGGCTTCAATGGCCGCTATGTTTATGCACGGTTTACCCTGAACTGGTGACGGCACTCGCCGCTGCGGCGAACAGACAGGGCAAGGGTGGCGTCAATGCTCATCCTTGCCCGCCGCGTGGCAGGCGGGCCCAGCATTTCACTTGGGCCCGTTCCATTTGATGACGGTGGCGAGCATTCATGAGGTTGGCGATACCAACATGATTGAAAGCGCCAACAGGTCGGACATTCGACGTTGAGATGAGTTTTTCACCACCTCGCAATGTTGTCATCGTTGGCTAGGACGCGTTCACCTCCACATTTGGCTTGGTTAGTCAGTTCGGACGACATCTGCTGCGCAGGGGACAGTCACCCGCACCGTCGTGCCGCCAATGGCGCTCTTGTAGAAGCTCAGCGCGTTCCCGAAGCGCGTCAGCAGCCGGTGGGCCGTCGGAATGCCGAGTCCGAACCCTGGTGTGTCCCGCGCACGCGCTTCATCGGCGCGGAAGAATGGGTCTAGCACTGCTGCGAAATGCTGCTCGGCAATGCCCGGCCCGTCGTCGTCAATCTCGATAAGCCAGTCCTCGCCAGACGGACGGACCGTGACGCTCAACCTCGCTCCATATTGCACGGCGTTGTCGAAGAGCGGTTTGAGCGCGCGTTCCAGTGGCTCCCGGTACGTCTGCACGGCCGCCGTCGGCGGGGCCTTTAGTGTCGCTTGCGCGCCATAGCGCTCAAGCAATCCCGCGACCAATGCCGTGAGGTCAAAGGACGACAGGTCGCTCTCCAGATGCTCAGCCTGCAGGAAAGCCTGCAGCGACATGATCATAGCTTCCATCTCGGCCGCGCTACTTTGGACGATGCGGCTGATCTCCGTGTCAGACACGAAATCAGCGGCGAGTTTCAGGCGACTGATCGGCGTGCGCAGATCGTGGCTGATCGCTGCAAATGATTTGGACTGATTATTCTCGAGATCAAAAATGCGCACCTGCATCTCGTTGAACGACCGGAGAAGCCCGCGAATATCGGATGGGCCGCGCTCTTCCAGCGGTGCGGGACGATCGCTCACCAGCCCGGCCGTAGCCTGTGACAGGCGGTTGAGCGGCATGACCAGGAGATGGAGACCGTAAAGGCCGAAAGCGACACACAGCAAGGTGATCGCCAGCGTGACGGCGATCGCGCGCAACACGAATGGCCAGCCAGACGAAATATCGCGCGAACGGAAATTCAGCCAGTTACCGTCGCTCAGCGCCATGGACCCCGCCAAATCCTGCCGGCCCGCCGTGCCAGGCACGATGCTCAGCATGATGTCGCGCGCCGCGAGGCCCGGCTCCCACGCGACGATATGCTCGCGGATCCGCATCACGGCATCCTCGCCATCTGGCCGGGTGACGCTCGGCTTCCTGTCAACGCGAACATCGAGATAATGGCTCGACATCGTCCGCGCCGTAAAGGCGGGATCGAGGCGATGGATACGATCGCTCACAACCAGCAGCTCCGCCACCCGCCGCGCATGGTCCTGATGCAAGGCGTTGCGGTCAATCGCCTCGTAGAAAAGGATGCTCGCCGTCACTTGCACCAGCGCGACCAGCAGGAAAAGCCCCATCGCATAGGCGATCAACCGCTGCGAGCGCAGAGGGCGAAGGCCTGCGGATGACCGGGACTGCGCAGACATCTTACTTCTCTCCAAACGTCCTGATATTATCTTTCTTCGCCTTTGACCGCTGGCGTCAATGCCGGACATAGCCAAGTGCGGACGTTCGCGATTTTAATCGGAGCGACCGAAAGCCGACGCGCATTCAGCTTGGCTTGGACGCCGCGTCCGGATGGCGCAGTTCTGCGCTGTTTTAGCGTCCATGGAAGCAGTTCTGAACGTCGCGTAAAGCGCCTTACGCTTTCACGCCATGATGATCTTCGTCAGCAACGCCGCGTTGCGCTGAAAATGGTGACCGCCGGGCACTGTCACAATGCGCGCAACACCGGACGGAATTGCGCCGCAAGCGCTTTCGCTTTCCTGCGCGCCGCGCACGCAGCGAATGTTCATGCCTTTGAGGCCCATAATCGCGGGAATGGTCGGCAAGGCCTCGGACGAGTTGAGGTTCAGCCATGACGCAAGGTGGAACTGAAAATCCGCGGTGGCGCTCAGGCCAAGCAAGGACACGCTCTGCACATGCGCGCGACTTTCCCGATCGAGCGAGCCGACGATGGCGGGGAGCGTATCAGCGCCGAAGCTGTAGCCGATCAGCATGACTTTTGGCCGATGCCAGCGCGCGCCATAGCTTGCCATGATCTGGCTCAGATCCCGCGCGGCGCCAGCAGGCGTACGTGCGCTCCAAAAATAGGAGAGGCTATCCACCCCGACGACCGGAATACCGTGCGCGGCCAGTTCTCCGGCCACGTCACGATCCAGCCCCACCCAGCCGCCATCGCCTGAATAGATGACCGCCATCACATCATCATGGCCTTTCGCGCCGCTCGCAGCGGGGATGATGTTCAAGGGCAGGTCTCCTGCCAGCGTGCCGCTTGCGGGATTGAGCATCGGCGCCAGAGCGGCAGCCATTTGCGGCATCCATAAGCGGCGATCGGCAAAGGCGTGGTCCACAGTAGGCAGCGAGATCAGGCGGGCGCCGGGCACAGCGGTGACAAATTGTTTGGCAGCGCCATAGTCGACCACCTTGTCCCTGCCGCCCTGCAGCACGACCCAAGGCACTGTGATTTTCGGGTTGGGCCCAAACAGCCAGCCACGTGCCGGTTGCATGGTTGGGCGCGCACTGAAGCCGGGCGCCTGACACCAAGGCTTGTGGCCAGGCAGATCATTGCTGAAGCCGAGCGAGAAAACAGCGCGATAGCCACCATTTGGCCATTGCGACAAAGCGGCATAGGCGAGCGTCGCTCCCGCCGAATAGCCGACCACGAGCGGCTTCATATAGGCTTTGACACCAGCGCGATGCTGCACGTCACGGGCCAGAGCGACCAATGCGTAATTGGGATTGATGCACTTGCCCTTGCCCTGTTCGAGCGAGGCCGTGAGCTTTGGTGTGGAAACGCCTGCCACGAGGATCCCGCGCTGCGCGAGATCCCGTGCGATATTGGCGGTGCCCACATTCCAGCCGCCGTCGCCAGAGAGAAACAGCGCGTTAGCTCGCGGCGGGCCAACGGGCCGATAGACCGAGATACGCCCGAACATGCGCGATGGATAGCTGAACGCAGACGCTGGAGCGGCAGAGGCAGCGCGGGTCGGCAGGCTCACGCCTGATCCAAGCAGCGCAACGCCGGTGAGGATGGCGGCAGTGGCGGTGGAGAGTTTGCGCATGATATGAACCCCGGTTCGTTGCTAGCCGAGTTATGCGCCACGTCAGCTGTCACCGGTTTTGCGGCCACATGACAAGTGCGTCATCTTTTGGCCGAGCCGCCGCTCCCGATCAGCGCCTGCAAATCAATCAGCGTGCGCGCAAAGGATATCCCCTGTGGCCCCGCCACAAACCGCGCTTCCCATTCAGGCGAGAATTTCTCCTTATAAGCGCGCAGCCCCTCAAAGCCGTAAAGCGCATTGCCATGCTGGTAGAGCAAGGCGCCAAGCTTGGACCAGAGCGGCGAGAGACGCCGTGCCTCAAGGCCGGACAATGGCGCCATGCCGAGGTTGAACCAGCGATAGCCCTCTTGCTGCCCCCATTGCATCAGATGAATGAACAGAAAATCCATCGTGCCATAGGGCATTTCATCGGCATGCCGCATGAGGTCGACCGAAAGCTCCAGCTTGTTGTGCGTCTTCCAGAGGTTCGCGAAAGCGATGATGCGGCCATTCACGCGGACGACGGCCATGTCGAAATGCCTGAGATAGGCGGGCTCGAACCGCCCGACGCTGAAGCCTTTTTCCTTATGGCCTTTGGCGTGGAGCCAATCGTCCGAGATGGCGGCAAGCTCATCCATCTGTGCCGGAAGATCAGCTGCCGGAATGATCTCGAACATGGCCCCCTCGCGCGTGGCGCGGCGCTCGGCGTAACGCAGCGGCTTGCCGTCTGGGCCGTCGAGCGTGAAGCGGGCGAGGTCGACATGCGCTTCTTCGCCATATTTGGTGATCTGCAGGCCAAGTTCGATGGCGATCGGCAGCGCGTCCGGGCTGATCTGGTAGAGCAGCAGTCGACCTTGTGCGGCATCGGCCCGCTCGCGCAATTGCCAAAGCAGATCGGCCCATTCCGCGCGCGCGCCCACCGGATCGCCCATCACTACCCAGCTATGGCCCTTGATCTGATACATCAGAAAGGCCTCGCCGCTTTGCGAGACGAGGAAGCGCTTGTCGCCCGTATAAGCCAGATTGGTGTCGGTCCGCTCGGTGAGGGCGATGGCGGCTTCGGGCGGCAATGTGCCGACATCGGCCTCGCTGCGCGGTTGCGCCGCCGGGCGCAGCAGGCGCATCAGGGCTACGCTCGCCAGCAGCACGGCAACCGCAAAACTCGCGCGCAGGAAGCGGGAGGAATCCCCCTGCTCGGCAAAGCGCCACCACAGATCATTTTGATAATCGACATGTTTATAGGCGAACATGCCGATCCAAACCGACAGCCCCACCACGACCGCGACGGTCACGAGCCAGCCCGGCGAAAAGGCTTCCGCCATGAATTGCGTGCGCCGATAAAAGGCAGGCCGTGCCCATTGAAGTGCGCCGGCGATGAGCATCATCACCACCGCCTCTTCATAATCCAGCCCCTTGAGCAGGGAGAAGATAGCACCCGCAATCAGCAGGATGCGCGTGAGCCAGAAGGCTCCATCGAGGCGACGGTAAAGCCCTGCGGAGAGGATGAGCAACGCCGCGCCGATGAGGCTGCCCGCCATGTGGGAGACCTCCACGAACGGCAGTGGCAGTGCGTCATGGAGCGTTTCCGCACGCCAGGGCACGGCAGGCAGTGAGCCGGAAACCAGCAGCACCGCGCCGCCCAGAAACACCAGCGCAGAGATCATCAGCGGCGCCATGCCGGACGCAACGACATGCACGCCGCGCAATGTGCGGGCGATCGGTCGATGCCAGCGCCGCCCTTCCTGCGCGAGGATGAGCATAGCTGCCACCAGCAAGGGCGCGATGTAATAGATCAGACGATAGGCGAGGAGCGCGGCGACCAGCTCCGGCTTGCCCGTGCCCGGCAGCGCAATCAGCATCACCGCCTCGAACACGCCGACGCCGCCCGGCACATGGGTGATGAGGACAGCGATGATGGCGAGGGTGTAGCCGATGAAAAAGGCTGGCCAGGCCTCCAGCCCGATGCCGGGCACGAGCACGAACAGGGCTGCGCTCGCGGCGGCAAGATCGAGCGCGCCGATGCCGATCTGTCCGGCCATCGTCATGGACGGGGGAACGGGCAACGACCAGCGCTTCAGCCGCAATACCCGCCCGCGCCGACC
>CBIHKY010000058.1:0-20991 GCA_966205705.1 uncultured Alphaproteobacteria bacterium | reverse complement strand
CGTTGAATAAATTTGAATCAACAGTTGAAGTAGACGCGCTATGGACCGAAACTTTAGACAGCTGGCTATTCAAGCATTTTGATCTTTTTCTTTCTGATCAGCGTGAAACTGCACGATATGAAATAGCTCGCCTCCTGAAGGACGTTAACGCTGCGCGTTTGAAAGCAAAAATGCTCCAGGAAATATATCTGCCAGACGAGTCGAGTGCGCTTGATTCAGTGCTTCTGATCGCATCGAATTTTGCACATACGAGCCGAGACCTACAAATTTCTGCACTCAACGGGGAGCCCCTCGAAAAAAGTGGTAGCGATCAAATATCTGCAACCGCATTAGCTCTGGTTGATGCCGCACATAATGGTCAGCAACAATTGTATGCCGCTGCCCGTCGACATTCCCAAGCTCCATTCCTTGTAGCAATGCCGAAATTCCGGCTAAATTTCTGGAAGCCATCCTAAGTCAGATTGTCCATGTTGTAGCGCTTCGCCAGCCCAACCACGGCAAACGCGCGCGACGTGCTATCCGGGTCATCGTCATGCTTGGCGGTTGGGAAGCTCTCAAGCGCGCTGAACCAGCTCTCGTTCCAATCCCCGCGCAGCACGTCCACATTGCCCGCCTCCGCCTGCGCCGAGAATGGCCCGAACCGCGTGACCTTGTCGCCCGTCTCCGTGCTGGAGCGCACCGTGTAACCCGAGAGCATCAACGTCAGCGCCTTGACCTGGCTCTTGCCTGCCTGCCCCGGATCCTGCGGCAGCGAGATCGTCGTCGCCTTCCCATCCTGCGATGCCGTGTTCATGATGAAGCGCTCGACACCCGCCGGCGTGCTCTGCGTCTTTCGATTGTCGACCACGATGTAGCGACCATCAGGCGAGCGTCCAACCTTGGTGGCGCTGGTGGCATCGGGATCGGGATTGTCCGGCGTCGGCGGGGTGGCAGCAAGGTCATATCCGCGACCGAACACCGTGCCGGCCGGAATCGCATCGACCACCCGGCACCATGAGCGCTGAAAGTATAGCCCCGCCGCTGGTCTGATCTTCCAGTTGCCGCCGAGCAGCCGCTCGCGCTCGACAAGGGGCAGGGCAAGCAGCGACGCCATATAGCCGGGATCGGCATCCATCAGCGCCTTGTTGTCAGTGAGCTTGGCGGGAATGAACGTCAGCGACTTGGGCGGGATCGGCTTCCCGTCTGGCATGAGATAGCAGGCCAGCTCTTCCGGGCTGTCACCCCACTTGAGATCATCGCCCACGCGCACGAACCAGCGAAGCACGCCCGCGCGCTCGGGGATAGGCAAGCCCGTATCCTGATCGATCCACCACGCAATGAGGGTGGCGACCCAGCTATCAGCATCAGGGTTGCACGTGGCACGGATGTAGGGCCGTACGCCGCACATGGAGCGGTTGCGGCTGACCATGTACCAGAACTGCACCGGCGAGAAATGCGTGAGCTCGTCGAAGCAGATGAGTGGGATCTGCGAGCCCTGCCAGTTAAAGCGGGTCTTATCATGCTCAAGATGGGCAAAGCTTACCGATGCGCCGCTGGGAAACGCCCATGACAGCGTGTGTTCCTTGGGAGCGCCGCCGATCTGCGGATACAGAACGGTGCTTTCATCCCACAGGCCGCCCTCGTTGCGGATCTGCACCGTGGAGCGGCGGAAGAACACGGCGCCAAAGCCCGGATTGTGGATGTGCCGCATCGGCTCCATCAACAGGCCCCAGGTCTTACCGCCCCCAGCGCCGCCGCCGTAGATGGCGATATCGGCGGGGCTGCTCAGGAACGTTGTTTGAGGGCCCGGCTGTGGTTTGATCGTCTCGTCTGTGATCGCCGGGCCGCCGTTGTGGCCTATGGTGGCGTGGGCGTTCATATCGTTCCGAACAGGTTCTTCCGTAGACGAAGAAGGCGCCGGGACTTGCGACATGATTCAGTGTGGCCGGGATAGACGCGATCCATGTGGGCTTCGAATTCAGGGTCGCGCGGCTTCTCTAGTTCCGCCAGCCAATATGCTTCTGACTTGGACAGAGGATTCCTCATGTGCCCGAGTTTGATAAGCTCAGGGAACATTTTCGAGCGGAACGCGCCGCATTTCCGGCACCAACCTGCCCCGTTCGCATAAACGCTGCCGTTTGGGCCGGGGCTCAGGCGTCCCCAATGGTGCGAGCACAGGAACTCGCGAGAATATTGTTCGAAGGCTTTTTGCTCGGCGGCGGCAATATCCTCACCCTCTCCACGAATAAAGGTGCCGGGAATGAACGCCTCAAAGAAAGGAACTGCCGGAATGATCCCGTGCCCCCACTGAACGGTGCAGTCTTCTGGCCAGTCGCAGACGGGAACGTAATCGGGAGATGGGCGGATGATCTCGGACAGATCGTTCTGCGCTGTCCCCTTGATGTGATGCGGCGCGATCTTCACACATCCCTCCCATTATCCGGCAGCGCGAAGATGGCCACGGCGGCGACCGGCGCGGGCAGTTCCTTCCCGTCCTTGCCGGTGTGTTCGACCTTCTCGCGCAGGTGGCCGTAGAGCTTGGCGAGGCCCATCGTGGCGCTCACCGATGCTGCGGCGGATTCCATTTTCCGTGCAAATTCCCGGTCCTCAAGCAGCATGTCCCGGATGCGATCGACGGTCATTTCATGCCGCTCAGCATGCTTCGCCTTCAATTCGTCGATCCTACCCTTAACCTCCCCGTTTTGGAGAAGCTCAGAGGCGCGCTTGTTGATGGTAGCCTCCTTCATGCTCGCGGCATCATAGGCCTGCCGATATGCTTCGGTGGCGTTGCCCGTTTCCACATATGCGGTGCAGAACTTCTCGCGCTTCGGGGTCAAGACACATCCCCCTCGCTACGTGTGGCCCGGCGCAACCGCTCAAGCTTCACGCGCCCCAATAGCCCGACCCATGTCTGCACCCGGCGCTTGCCCCAGATGCGCTCTACCCGTGCCCATCCATGACGCAGGAACGTGTCAACGAACTCGGGATCGACTGGCACCGGCACGCTGGTGGGCAATCGGCGGGGGCGTCTATCAACCATGGGCCTCGTCCTCATCGATCACGCCGCAATCTACCTCCGTTGCCAGTTCGAAGAACCCACGGCGGGCTGAGACGGTGGCGCGATTCCATGCCCGCACGATCTCGGATTGGAGATGGCTGTCCACATCCTCATCGGGGAAATCTGTGCCGATCTCGTAGCGGCGCTGGATCACGGCATCCTTCAGTTCGCGGTGCTTCCACTTCTGGTCCCCGGCCTGCTTGAGCATGGTCAGCTGCTCTTCCCGCGGCAGGGTGAGCACGGCGCGGTGATGATCGAACGAGAGCGCTCCGTTGCGCAGGTGGGGTGGGAAGGCTTTCGACACCGACGCTGCTTTCACTACGGCTTTGCGGTCCATACCTGCCTGCTCAAGCGCGAACTCGAATTGCTCTGGGAATTGCTCAAGGCCTTGGCGCGCCCAATCACCGATGCGGAAGCCGAGCTCGCGCTTCAGCGTGGCGAGGGCGCGGCCTTGCTCGACCCATGTGTCGAAGGTCTCGGCTGCTATAATGGTGATGGCGTTCATGCGTCTTCCTTCGCGATCGTATGGGCGACAATCAGACAGGTGCCATCCTGCTTCGGGGTGATCGCGTAGAGGAAATCATGTCCATCAACCGTGATGGTGGCGCGCGAGACGGGGGCGCAAACGCCTCTCCCGATGAACTTCACCTGCTTCTGGCACCAGCGCGCCTGATCGCGCAGCGTGGCAGGGAATTTGCTCGATCCTCTCTTGCCAACGTAAATGCCGATCCAGAACCATCCGGCGATGCTCAAGATTGTGAACAGCCCCTCGCTCATACGATTTCCCCCTCAACCCTTCCGAACAGCCACGACATCAAACCCATCCTCCATGCCGTCCCTGTGGTGGCCCCATTGGAGGTCTTTGGAGACGTAGGTGCGCTTGCTCTCGATCCCGTTGCGGTAGCGGACGAAATATCCCTGCTCGGCAAAGCGAGGGGCGCGGCCATTGGTGGGTATCCAGTCGGGCATGTCATGCTGCCTTGTCCTTCTGTTCAAGGATGGTGCGGATGAGCCTCTGCGCCTCAGTGTCGCCCGAAACCTTCTGCGCAATCATCGCTGTGATCGGCATGTCGAAATATTTCAGAGAGCGGGCAGGGCTCGGCATGGAGGCAGCACGGGCAGCAACGCACTCCTCCATCTTCACCGGATCGGCACCGGCATCAACCCAACCTGTCACGAGGGTCAGCACCTCGGAATGGCGAGCGTAATTTCTTCCAGGGTCTGGCATCTCCAAGCCCGCGGCTTTGCTCAAGAGGTGAGCCAGTGCAGCGATATCAATCGGCTCTCGCGCGCTAGAAGCTTTAGCTTCTTCTGGTATCTGGTATCTGGATAGGCTAGGATTTTGCTCTAGCGGGGCTAGGTCATCTTCCTTGTTTTCATTATCTTTTTTTGCATTCTCGGACTTGTTTCGTCCACCTTTCGAACCGTTTTCAGCGAGTTTTCGCGCCGTTTTCGCGGCTTTTTCTATCTCGAAAATAGCCCGTTCGTTGATGATGAACTCGCCATCAATGACGATCTTTCCCTTGGTGATGAGGGTGTCGCGCAGCGCTGCCCACTTGCGAACTGACACGCCCATATAGCCTGCGAGAAGCCTGTCGTTGTTCACGATGGGGCCGCCGCGGTCATAGATCATGTCGAGGATCGTCTGATAGGCGCCGCGCTCCTCTAGGGTGAGCGACATGAAGCCTGTCAGGGCATCGCTGTGATAGCGCTTATGCCAGTGCTGGGCGCTCATCCACGCACCGCCTGAAACCCGCCGTGGAATTGCCCAACGGTCGTCTTGGCCTCACCATTGCGGCGCTTGGCGCAGATGAATTCGATCTTACCGCGGACCTTATCCAAGGCGATTTCGAACATGTCAGGATTGCCGCCATCGCCACCCAGGCGCAGATAATATTCATCGCGGTAGAGGAAGATCACGGCGTCGGCGTCTTGCTCAATCTGGCCGCTGTCGCGCAGATCTGAAAGCTTGGGCCGCTTGTCGTCACGGTTCTCAACGGCGCGATTCAGCTGCGCCAGCGCGATCACGGCAACGTCATATGTCTTGGCGATTGACTTGAGGCCGCGGGACACAGCGCTGACGGCCTCAACCGCGCTGTTCGTGCGATGGTCGGGATTGAGCAATTGGAGATAATCCACCACGACCAGGCGCAGCGGTGTGCCCTTGGCTTCCATGCGGCGCTTGTGCCGGCGCACCAGCATGTTGAGGCGCCCAATAGTGAGCGAGCCCGCATCGATGATGTTGAACGGAAGCTCGCGCAATTTCCGGCCGCAATTGTGCAGGCGGTCCCGTGCGTTGGCCGTCAGATTGTTGTCGCGGATCGCGGAATAGGGAATGCCATGTTCGCCATCAAACAGCAGATCCGACGCAGCGCGTTGCATCAGCTCGATGCGCGACATTTCGAGGCTGACGAACAGCACGCCATTGCCATCCTGTGCCGCGGAGAGCGCGTAGGACATCGCAGCACACGTCTTGCCCATACCGGGGCGCCCTGCGAGGATGCATAGATGGTGCGGGCGCGCTGGCCCCATCGCTTCGTTGAAGCTCGGCATGTTGGGCGCGGTGACGCCGGGGTCATTATTCTCGCCGTCCTGGATCATCTCCCAGAAGGCGTCATGCGCCGTGGTCTGGACGATGCCGCTGTCAGCGCCTTCCTCAGGCGAGATGGCCGCATCAGCCGCGGCGACAACCTCATTATTGGTGGCGTTCATGTCGGCTGCCACGCTGGAGGCGTGCTTGAGCCCTTCGATCAGGCGGCGGCGCTTGGCCATGTCGGCAATCTGGGCCGCGGCGCTCATCGCCATGATGGGAGCGGCGCCACTGCCTGTCAGTGCGCCGAGATAGCCAGCGCCACCCAGTTCCTTGAGGGCGGCGTCGTCATCGAAATAGGATTTGATCGTGACGGGATTGGCGGCACGCCCAAGGCTGAACTCGCGCACGATGACGGAGAATATTCGGCCATGCAGCGCCTCATAGAAATCGTCTGGATTGACGACCTCAAGCGCGCGCTCGATCAGGCTGTTCTCGCACATCAACGCGCCGAGCAGCAGGGCCTCAGCCTCAACGTTGCGCACGCCGCTGTTGTCAGCCACGATCTTGAGCATAACTGTCTCCATAGGCTTCGCAGAATGCCCGGTAGGCACGCACGGTGGCCTGCACATGGGCGCGGTCGATCGCGAGGGCAGGGCTGTCGATCTGCGCGCGCATCAGGGCATGGTAGCTGTCCCACAGCTCATCAGTGCTTGGGCGCCGCGGGAAGGGGATGACGCTCATGCCGCTTTGTCCGGGTGATGCTGGCGGATGGCGCGCAGCAGGCGGTCGGCGGAGTCCTTGGCCGCGGCCTTGAACTGCGTATAATCGGATGCGATCGCAGGGCCGTGATCGGTGACGAAAGGCTCACCACGCAACTTGCGCAGTTCAGCGATACGCCCGGCAGTGACCTTCGTGCCAAAATGCGCGTTCACATAATTGGCGATCGTCGCGTCCGTCGTGATGATGGGCAGCAGCCGGTTGATCATGGACGATGGCGTTTGCGAGAACGCGATATCGACGGAAGCGGGATCGTTCTTCATAGCGCACCTACCGTGACGATCACACGCCCGCCGGGCACAATGTCGCCAAACTCATAGCTGGGCAGAAAGCGGCTATCGTTGACCCCGAGCGCGTCCGCGATGCCATCGATGTAAGGCTTGAGCCTGTTCGGGAAGTTCACACGATCGCCGCGGCGATTTGGCGGCTCGAACCGGAACTTGATCTGAATGTCGCCCGCTTCTGGCACGCGCAGCTTTGCAGCCAGCGCGGCGACGTGCGCCCACTGCCGGCACTTCTTTGTGTCAGCGATCTTTGCCCATTGGCCGTTACCTTTGGCATGGCCAGAGAGCGAGGCAGGGGGCCAAGGGAGTTCGACCTGGCTCATCAGAAACCAAATCCACCCTGCATCCCGAGCGCGTCAGCATAGGTCTTGAGAAGCGCTGCAGCTTCTTCGCGCGCCTGCGCTTCCAACTTCCGAAGCCGCACGATCGAGCGCATCGTCTTGATGTCGAACCCCGTAGATTTGGCCTCCAGATAGACGTCTTTCACGTCGTCCGAGATGCCCTTCTTCTCTTCTTCCAAACGCTCGATGCGCTCGATCAGAAGGCGCAATTGGTCCGCTGCAATGTTATCGGCCAAGGTCGTATCTCCAATTATGTCCCGGGTTGAGCTCTTCAAACTGGCGCCGCATGCGTGCCGTCATCTCTGCCTTGCGCTGCTCATGCTCCCGTGCGTCCCTTGAGCGCTGCGTCCTCATGGAGAGGTGGCGGGCTGCTTCTGAGGGGGAGGGAGGAGAGGGTTTGCGGGTGAAGGCAGCGGCGATGGTTTGGAGGATCATGCTGGCGCTCCCACAATGATTTCATGGATGCCCGCCTCTGCGCATGCAGTGCGGCATGGCTCGCAGGCATAAGTATGGCCTTCAAGGTAGAGCGTGGCACCTTGGGCGGCGGCACCGGCTTCCATGATGGCATTAACCTCAGCGTGTGCGGGCTGTTGGCAAATGTCGCGGCACAGCTCGTAGCCGACGCCTGTGGGCAGATCGGCGCGCGGGCAAACAGCCTGCGCATTGAGGCAGTGATTTGTGCCCACAAAACGGCGCCCATCTGAGTTGATAATCGTCGCTGTGACGGTCTGCTTCACGCACGGGCCAATCATGCTGCAGCCCTCCGCTCGCTCATGGCTTCCACCATCTGGATGCGTTTCCCCAACCATTTCAGGACTGGCACTGCCATTGAATTGCCCAGCATCTTGTAGCGGGGGCCGTCGGCCATCATGCGGTTGCGATATGGAACGAGCGTGAAGTCGTCGGGAAAGCCTTGGAGACGTTCGCATTCGCGCGGAGTGACACGGCGAACACCCGATCCGAGGCGCAGATAACTTGTCTGTTTCATGCCGGGTTCCGCGGCTAACGCACCAACATATGGCATTTCCCGGACTTCATCCCGGGTGTTCTGGGCAAAGGCGACAGGTTGGCAAATGAAGTCACCGCCCTGATTGCCGCCAACTGGACCGCCTGCCATGATGGGCTGAGCAACGTCCGTCTCGCGCGCTTTGTAGTCCTTGCCGCTGTTCATCGGCATAATGGAGTAGGCTATCGCCTGTGCCTGTGGATGACCGCAATCAAGAGCGCCGAAAGTCTCAGGACTGTTCACGCATTCTTGGCGTGAATTAAAGCCGACGAACAGGCCAGCTCCGCCATCAATGTGCTGATTGTCCAGACCAAGCTTGCTGCCGAATGCTGCATTCAAGCACGATGCCGTCTCGTGGATCAGCTCACCGTCACAGTCGAAGTCGGCTCCAAGGCCACCGCCTCCAGTGCTGCGGCTAGGGATGGTGGGAGCGTTTTGCCCCTTTTCGCGGCGCGGCGCAGGATGCCCTTGCAGGCTGTGGCGCTCAAAAAGAACTGCTGCGGCACGTCGCCAGTCTCCAAGATATCCGACAACGAACACGCGGCGGCGGCGCTGTGGAACTCCGAAGTGCTGAGCGTCGAGAATGCGGTAGGCGAACCCATACCCGAGTTCCCCCATCCCTCCGAGGATGGCGCCAAAGTCCCGTCCTCCATCTGATGACAGGACGCCGGGGACGTTCTCCCATACCAGCCATCTGGGCCGTGCGCGATCAGCAAGGCGGAGATATTCGAGGGCCAGGTTGCCACGCTCGTCAGCCAGTCCGCCTCTAAGGCCGGCGATGCTGAACGACTGGCAGGGTGTGCCTCCGACAAGAAGGTCAACTGGTCCATATTCGTCGCCTTTGATCTGGGTGAAGTCGCCAACGAGCGGCACGTCAGGATAGTGATGGGCCAGCACGGCGCGCGGCGCGGCTTCGATCTCGGCATAGCAAAGCGCTTGCCAGCCTAGAGGCTTCCACGCGGCTGTGGGCGCGCTGATGCCAGAACAGACATCGATGTAGCGCATCACGCAACACTCCGCGGGCGCCGGATCTCATCAATCTTCGCGAGCCAGTTGCCGGTCTGCCGATGCAGGTCGCGAACAAGGTTCTCCATCCCGAGCAATTCGGAATGCACGATGTTGCGACCGCCGGGGCTATCGGGATGTTCGGACTCCTGCAGCTTCACCAACAGGCGGGCTATCAGCAGCGAGGCATCGTCCGTGTCGCAGACCGCTTCCTGATCCACCACGCGCTTGCCCTTGGCGCCGAGATATTCGTCCAGCACGGTGGGGCAAACGTCAAAGGCGCGATCGATGCAATCGAAGCCGGGCATGGATCCGGTGAGCTGCTTGTCGAGCGCCGGGCCGGAAATCTCGATGGCGTCCGCGAACTTGCCCTTGCCCAATTTGACGATCGCGCGGGACCAGCCTTCCATCAGATGGGCGTGGCACTGCGGTTTGGTCAGGCGGCGCGTTTGCGAAACGACGGTATCGACGTCCTGCGTCATACGCTCTCTCCATGATTGAAGCTGTTCAACTGTCCGTCATTATTGAGCGGATACTTTTCCGACTTGCCCCCGAGGGCATGGGTGCGAGCGAAGGCGGTCCTGTGGGAGGAGATGCCTTCGCTCGCATTTCCGGCGCGGTGAGACGCCCCGGAAACAATGTTGTCGAGTTGCTTGCCATTCGCACTGGTAATGTCGCCGCTACCCCGGTCAGCGCTGGATACTGCTGCTGGCAAGCCTTCATAGCAGCCTCGACGGTCTGCTATTTTGGAACACCGGGACGGTTTGGGATTGCACTCGCACAGCCGGGCGGAGAGGCCGCAGCATGGGCGGGAGAGGGCGCGCAACACGGGTTACGCCTCCACCGGTTGGCGGGCAGGCTTGTAGCGCTTGATCTTGGCGATCAGGTCTGCGTCTTGCTCTGCGTCGTTGAGTGGGCGGAAGCGGTCGGAAAACCAGCCAGAACCGGGCATCCCTTCGAGAAGCAAGCCAACGCGGCCAGAGCCGTCGACTGCGGCAATGATCTTTTTGACGCGGTAGATGCTCTTAGCTGCCAAAACAAAGCCGTCTGGCCCGGCATAAAGGCCGGTCACTTCGTCTTTGTCGCGAGGGCCGCCACGGACACACACGGCCAACATACCAGCTTTCCAGATCGTCATCTAAGCCTCCAATTGCTTGTGAGCGGCGCCAGTCAGGCGGACGCGCAGCTTCTTGACCGGGATGAACATGAGCGGCGCACCATCGGGGGCGATGCTGTCGGGGCGCTGGCGACGTATCGCGGCGAGGTGTTCGGGCTTCATGCTGCGGCGCCTCGGTTTGAAGGCGCTTCATGCGCGCTAACCACAGCGTCGATCGCCGTCAGATTTCGCAGGTTTGCGCTTACCGGATCGGGATTGCGCGGCGATGCTTTCCAACGGCTGAAAGTCGTGGGATGAACGCCAGCCTCAGAGCATATTTTGCCGATGCTGAGGCCCAAGGCTTTTGCACGCTCTTCGAGCCGGGCGATTATTTGCTGCTGATCCATAAATGCTAGATATTAGCATTCCTGCTATAGATCAACAGCTTTATTGCAAAGTGCGTGACTTTAGCGAAGATGCTAACTGGCTACGCATGGAAGGTCTTGAGCACGATACCCGATTGATCAATGAACTGTGCGCTTGGGCTGGTGTAAAACCGTCTCGCATGGCGACCGATCTTGGAATGGCAGCAACGACGTTGGCAAGGCCTGCGAGTGGCAAAGCATCGACGCGGCTCGGGCGGCAAACGATCGAAGTGCTGCGTGCTGCTTACCCCAAATTCCCAGGCTGGGATGATGATATTGGGCGCGCGCCTGATCAGGTGGCTATCCTCAAATCCGAAGAGGGTTCGATCCCGCTGAAGCACTTGGACCTGAGCCTTTCGATGGGAGATGGCACCACGCTGGAAGATTATTACGAAGAGGGCGTTTTCGAATTCGATGCCGCGCTGCTTCGCAAGATAAGCCGTGCGCCCGCTCAGCGCCTCATCGTTGGTCAGGGCGTCGGCGACAGTATGCTGCCCACTTTGCTTAACGAGGATATGGTGATCTTCGACACAACGCAGAACACCCTCAATGCGATGGACAAGATCTGGGCGATCAGCATTTACGGGCAGGGGGCGGTGAAGCGCCTTCGCAAGGTCGCAGCTGACAGAGTGCTGGTGATTTCCGATAATCCCGTTGTGGGCGATCATGAATATCCGCTGGAAGATGTGCGGATTCTGGGCCGGGTGATTTGGTCAGCGCGGCGGCACTAAATCAGTGAGAAACAGGAGGGGGTCGATGTTTGAATTTCCGCTGAGGCAGATATTGCTACTGCCCGTTTGTGCAGCTGTCATTTCTTGCAGCTCAGATCGCCCCGGCAATTCAGTGGGTGAAAATAGCGAGGCGGGCACGTCGTCCAGCGCTCCAGAGCGCGCAGGGCCAGCGGAAATTGATCCTAACGTGTTCAGCCCTTACACACGACAGGGGTATCCAAAGACTTTCGAGAAGTGGAAGCCCGCCGGGATCGCACGCGTACAAAAATTGCGTGAGGCAGCGGCTCGGACGGTTGCGGATAATCCGAAGTGCGATTTTGTGGACCTCGCCGATTTGTCAGAGGCGCGCTCGACAGCGCCGGATAATCCAGTCGTGTTTGTGGACTGCCGGTATGGAGAGCGTTTATATCTGTCGGAAAGCGACAACGGCGCCAACGTTGCGACGGAGAAAGACAAAGGCGCCAGCTTTTCAGGTGCCGAGTTGATCCAGCGTTGCACTGAAGAGGTCAGGCGCAAGCTGAGCCTGCCATCATCGTTTGATCGCGACTGGTTCAGCGTATCGGATAGGCAAGGGACGAGCGGCAATCGCGTCATTGAATTCACGTTTGAGGCAAAGAACCGGCTAGGGCTGACACTTCCGGCTGCCGCCCGTTGCGTTATGACCACGCAGGGCACTTTTGAGGTCGACGTCGTTGAGCGATAACGAAGGCGCCGTGAAATGAAAAAAGCCTGCCCGAAGTGCCGATCAATGATCGACATGAAAGCCACCCGGTGCCCGCGCTGCACGAGTGAAATGTCGGTTGCTGACATGGAGGCAGGCTACCGGTCGCAATGGGCGGTCTTAGGACGCTCTTTGATCCTGATGGTCGTTTTGTTGATCGCTGCAGTTTATTGGCTCGACCACGGCGGCTTAGAAAAGCTGGCGATCTGGAGCGCGAGCGCCGAAAACTGATGCTCGCCGCCCTTTTACTCAGCTGCACCGCGATCGACGGCGACACCCTGCGCTGCAACGGCGAACGCTACCGCCTGCTCGCCATCGACGCCCCCGAGATGAGCCACTGCCGCAAGGGTAGGGTGTGCGCACCGGGCGATCCGATCGCAAGCAAGGCGCACCTGGCGGAAATGATTTCCGGGCGGAAGGTGGCAATGACCGTGGTGGGGAAGGATCGCTATGGGAGATCGCTAGTGGTCGCGCGGGTTGGTCGGACGGATTTATCATGTGCGATGATCCGCGCAGGGCATGCGGTTTATGTGAAGCGTTGGGATAATGGCGGAAGGGTTAATTCGATTTGCGAATCGTCAACTCGACGATAACGCGGCACCATTAGGGGAGATATATGGACCATCAATTAGAAGAGTTGCGCGTCGAAGATGGCTCATGGGGCGATTTTGAAGCAGACTGGCGTAACCAGTGCGCTGCGTTCCAAGAGGAATTTGAGCAATATGCCGTTGGCTCCATTCCTGTCCTGCAGAGTGTCGCAGGGGAACCGAGAGATGATTGCGGCGTATTCGCTCTGAAGGCTGAAGACGGTAGTTTTGCCGCAGTCGCTCAAGTGAATTCCACCAATTTGCCAGGATACACAGAGAAAGTGTTACGCGTCCGTCATCTCCTTATGTCGCCAACGCACGACTTTGGTGATCCATCAGTGGAGGATTATGGCAAAGTGCTGGCGCGGATGTTCACGCGCACCGTGAACCTCGCTTATTCGCGCATGCCTTCACTGCATGTTAAGTTTCATCTGCGTAGTCCGGCTGACCAACAATTCTTTTATGGCGTGATCGATGCGCTCAAAGAGTTCGAAATTTTCACCAGCGTTGCAATGCGCGGCGCGTGGCTCTATCTGAGCCTCAAGAAACCTGATTTGCTCACTGTGGGAGAACGTTGATGCAGCACAAAAACATGGAGGCGGCGCTTACAGCCGTTTTCACGAGGGCCATCAAAACGATGGGCGTTGCGAATTTTAAGCGCACGTCATTGTTCGGCTCCAATGAACGAGCCGCTGAGCAGCGCAAAGCCGCTTAACTCGTACGGAACTAACTTCCGAAATGATTTCCAAGCCCGCCCTTCCACCGGCGGGCTTTTTCGTGCGCACGCGCCATCGAAATCCCCTTGCCAGTTTGTTCCAGTTTTGTTCTCATAAGGCATGGAACACGAATCGCTCATCGACATCATCCTCAACGCCCCCGCATGGGCGCGCGTCGGCCTTACCGTCCCGAATGAAGGGCTGCGCGTGCGTGCAGCGTCCGAGCTGGCGACGGTCATCCTCGCGGGCCTGAACCCGACGCCTGAGCCGGATCGTAATCAGATACCGCTCCCGCTATGACGTCCACCATGACCCGTGGGCGCCATCTCTCAATTGCTGTGGTCGGTGCTGACTTCCCGAACAAGCGCGGCCCTGCACGTCGCTTTGAGATCGCGCTGTGCAAACCAGGCGAGCGCATCGAGCTTCGCCCTGAGCCGAGAAACCCTGCAGACCCTCGCGCCGTGGCGGTGTTCAGCGCCCGTGGCATCCAGATAGGCTACGTCCCCGCCGAGCGCGCTGCGCTTGTTGGCGCTGCGCTGCGTGAGGGGCGCATGATGGCAATCTTCCAGTCTGCGAGCCAATGGGGCGCGACGGTGCGCGCTTCGCTGGATGGCTCTGAGCCGACGCTGCCAGCGGTGAACGATTCGTGCGCTGAGGTGTGGCCGCCGCCCGGCAGCGATGATGCTGACTGGTGGCCGGATGAAGAGTGGCCCGATCAATAAAATTGCATAGATGCTAATTTTAGCACTTGCATAAAGTAGCAGGAATGCTAATTCTGTCTCCATCACCCCAGATGGAGCTACCCAGTGGCACAGCCTTACCAACGGACCCCAGCGCAGCAGTCATTGCTCGATGATGTGTTCGCCCGCATCGATGCAGAGTTCGGCAATCCAGAGCGCGAGCGTGCTGCTCGGATGGACCGCATTGTCGACAAGCTGGTTGGCTCCGGTCGTCTCGTTCTGATCGAAGAGGGCAGGGTTCACCACTGCGCTCGTGTGCGGGACGTGGCGGCATGAGCGCGCAGCACACCGCTGGGCCTTGGTCTCTGGAAACAGTGAAAACCTCGAGCGGCATTTGCCACAAAGTTGGGCCATTCCCTTGGCGTGATGGTAAGGAAAATCACGCCTGCATCTACGTGGATTATCCGAACGGAGCGATGGGCCCTGTTGAGGCAGAACTCAAAGCCAACGCCCGCCTGATCGCCGCCGCGCCTGAGCTTCTTGCCGCCCTCAATTTTTTCGTCGCGTTCCATGACGAAAGCCACGAGGGGCATCGCGACCTTCTGGATGGCTTCCGGAAGACCTGCACGGAACTCAACTTGCCACTTTCGTCGAGCGACTTGCTGACCGGGCTGATTGGTGGCGCCCGGCTCGCACTGTCTCGCGCCCTCGGTGAGGGGGAGCGGTCATGAGCGAGGCGCGCAAGGTCAAGTTCGAGAGTGAGCGCCAGCGCTACACGATCATGGCCAGCAACGAGCGGTTCGCTGTCATGGTCAAGCCGTTCAATGCCCGCAAGACTTACCTCTACACGATCAGCGATCTTCAACGCGGCGTGCGCGGCCCGTGCAACTTCATCTTCGGCCCACCTTGTGACGTGAACAATCTTGAGGGCGCCGTTGTTGTTCTCAGGATGCTTGAGCGCGGCGAGATGGAGGTGAGCCATCGGCGCTACGAAGTGCTTTTGCCTGCCGATATATCCGAGATCGCCCGCGCTCTCGGTGAGGGAGGGGAATGATGTCAGATATTGACGCTTCCGTTCCGGCTTCCATCCCTAGCGCATGGTTTTGCGATCGAGGGGGATTTTGGGGAACGGTAAACCAGCTTCTCTTGTGCGCAAAATGCGGCCTGAACGAGCATAAACGCCACGATCAGCCACGGCATTACGCGCGCGTGTTCACCCCACACATCCACACCATTTGCGACAGCTGTTTCGACACGCTGCCAGATGACGATGCGACGGAAAAAGCAGCATGAACAACCCCACCCCCATATCAGCCGCAGCAGCGCACTACACAGGGATGGCGCAAGCTGCCCGCGCAGGCTCACGCATCAGCCCCGCCGATCTGCGCGTTCGTGCAGGCCAGCTTCTCAACGATGCTGCCGATGACAGGGGCGCTCTCGCACAGCTTCGCCTCGACACCGCCAGCCTGCTTGCAGAGGCAGCGCATCACCTTGCCAAGATCGATCGGCTGAGCCGGGTAGGTGGGCAATGACCCCGCGCCAGATACATATCAACCGCAGCGAGATTATCGCCGCTCTCATGCTTGTCCTGATTTTGGGATGCCTAATTGGATTGGGAGGGATGTTCGCATGAACGCCGTATCGCAGATCGTGGCGCCAATCGACGCGCTTGCAAAGCTTCGTGAGCCTTTTCCTGATCATCAAATCAGCAAGCTTCCAAAGCCGACGAAAGCCCAAACCGAGCAGGTGAAGGCGGACTTCAAAAAAGGCATCCGCTGCAAACTGTGCGGAAGCTGGCATCATCCTGAGGTCGTGCATCTCGATTATGTCGGTCACGCTGCCTTGACTGACCGCCTGCTGGATACAGATCCGGCATGGTCATGGGAGCCAGTAGCATTTCGTGACGGGCTTCCGGCTTTTGACCAGTCCGGCGGGCTTTGGATCAAGCTGACAGTGTGCGGCATAACTCGTCTTGGCTACGGTCACGCCGCCACCAAGCAGGGTATTGATCCCGGTTCGCGCGAGAAAGAGGTCATCGGGGACGCTCTGCGAAATGCGGCAATGCGCTTCGGTGCTGCACTCGATCTTTGGCACAAGGGCGACCTACATGTTGAGGCGTCTGCGACAGAAGAAAGCGCGCCGGTTGAAACCATAAATGAGGGCGAGTGGACAAAACTCACTTCACTTTTAGAGGCCACCAAGAGCGACGTTCAGCGCTTCTGTGTGGCGTATAAGATCACTTCCGTTCGCGAGATGCCGGTCACTTCATACCGACGCGCACTGGCTCAACTTGAGCAGAAGCTTGCCAAGTTGAAGCCCGCAGAAACCGCACCCGCTGGCGAGTTCGCTGGCGTGGATGAATCCGACCTCCCTTACTGAAAGGCACCCCATGTTTTACCAATCAAGCAAGGGTCCGCGCGAGATCGCCAAGATGCCCTATCCCCATGCCCTAAACGCGCTGAACCGGCTGCACCGCGAAGAGCCTGAGCGCGTGGCTGAGATCGAAGCCCTTGAGGCGCACGTTGCATCGCTGGCTGACAAGGAGCCCGGCGAAGCTGAGAACCCGCGCGTCGTCATCGGCGGGAACAACCCGCCCGAGGAGACGCCCGCCGTCCTGCCTACGACGTGGGGCGCGCTCAAGCTGCATCTGGACAGCTTGCTCGATCAGGTTCGCGGCATAACGGGCGTCGAGATTGCCTCGCAGGACATGGCGGATCAGACGGCCAAGCTGCTACGCGACTTGCAGCAGGCGATCAGTGCCGCTGACGATGCGCGCACCGCCGAGAAGGCCCCGCATGATGAGGTCATCAAGGAGATTCAGGACCGCTACAACGCCTATATCGCGCCCATCAAGAACAAAGCGCCCGGCACTGCCAGCAAGGCGGAGGTGGCGCTCAAGAACCAGATTGGCGCATGGCTGCGCAAGCTGGATGATGACCGGCGCGCTAAGGAGGATGAGGCCCGCAAGATCGCGGAAGCAGCCGAAGCGGCAGCGCTGGCAGCCCATGTCGCCGCGCGGGAATCCGATGACCTGGACGAGATCGACGCCGCAGAGGATCTGATCGCCGCCGCAGATAATGCCGCCCGTAACCTCAAGTCCGCAGAAAATGCCAAGTCGAACGTCAAGGTCGATGGCGCCCGCGCCGTGCATCTGCGCTCGGTCTGGAAAGCTGAGCGCGTGGAAGGCGAGGGGGGCAAGTCCCTCAAGCATTACGCAGGCACGCAGGCCGCGCGCATCATCGATTTCATCCAGATCCTCGCTGACGAAGACGTTCGCGCAGGCGTGCGGATGATCCCCGGATTTATCGTCAAAGAAGAGAGGGTCGTCTGACCATGGCAGGCAGCGTCAATAAAGTGATCTTGGTCGGCAACCTTGGCGCCGACCCCGAAGTGAAGAGCTTCAACAATGGTGGCCGCATCTGCAATCTGCGGATTGCCACATCGGAATCGTGGAACGATCGCCAATCTGGCGAGAAGCGCGAGCGCACCGAATGGCACAGCGTTGTCATCCACAGCGACGGCCTTGTCGGCATTGCCGAGAAGTATCTGCGCAAGGGCAAGAAGATCTACATCGAAGGCAAGCTGCTAACCCGCAAATGGCAGGACCAGTCCGGCGCAGATCGTTATTCAACCGAGGTCGTGCTGAATGGCCCCGGCGCAGTTCTCACGATGCTCGATAGCGGCGGCGGCGAGCAGTCGCGCGGCAATGGCGGAAACACAGCGCCACGGGATGAGAGCAAGGCCGCTGGCGGATTTGATGACGGCTTCGATGATGATGAGATCCCATTTTGCCGCAGCGATGGCGTTTTCTGATGCTCGCTCGCTCGGCATTCAAGCCACGCAGGCAGAACAGCCACCGTGCTGACGAATGGAAGCGGTGCGAGCCCTTCCTACGCTGGCTGCGTCGGCTGCCATGCTTCCTGAGCATCCACGTTCCGGCGCACCAATGCGATGGCAAAGTGCGCGCCTGCCACTTCGACCCGTGGGGCGACAAGGGCATGGGGTCGAAGGTCGCGGATGCTGCCAGCTTGCCAATGTGTGACGCAGCTCATGCCGAGCAAACCGATGATCTGGGCTGGCCTGAATTCCAGCGCAAATACGCTTTTGACGGCGGCCATGTCGTCACCGCCTACTGGACGGAATGGCTCGCCACCGCACCCGGCAAGGCATGGGCAGCAGTGCATGAGAATGCCGTCTCCTATGCCGATCACATGAGGGAGAAACGCCAATGACCGGTCATGTCCTCACCCTGTCCAATCGATTCCGTCGCGATCAGGCCAAGCGCTTGATCGACCTGGCGCCCGACTATGCGGTTGTAGAGGTCAACGCGCCGCGCCGCACGAACGACCAGAACGCGCTGCTCTGGACGCTCTTGGGCGAGATCAGCCGCGCTAAGCCGCAGGGCCGCGTGCTGCCGCCTGAGACGTGGAAAGCCCTCTTCATGCATTCCGCCGGGTTCACCTGCCACTTTGAGCCGACATTGGACGGCACTGGCGTTGTGCCGCTCGGGTTCAAATCCTCCCGGCTACGCAAGGCAGAATTCTCAGATTTGATCGAGGCGATTTTTTCCTTCGCCGCCGAACACGAGATCATTCTTGGCGATGAGCATCAAAGCCACGCCGCATGAGTTAACCGGCGCCCAGCGCCAAAGGGCCGGGTGGTTTAGGCTGCCCGGCCAGAAAGGACGAAGCCATGTTCATCACACGAAAGAAGCATGAAGCGATTGTAGCCGAGGTGCAGGCCTGCCTTGATCGGGTCCACGCCGAAAAAAGTGACGCCGTTATCGCAGCCGCCAATCTGAGGGTCGAAAATCATCGGATGGCTTGTGAACTTGAGCGCTTCCGCAGTGGTCGCGCCCGTTCCAACGCAGCACTTGCCGCAGCAAACGCAGCCCGCTCTGAAGCGGCGCGCGGGAAGGGGGAGTGATTATGGGACCGGGAGATATCGACGTAGCCCGAGCCGAGGCTGAACGGTTCCTGGATCGTTGCGATGCGGCAAAAGCTGCGCTCGTCATCCGCAAGTGCGATGATGGAATAAGGCATTTTCACACGAACGAGGACACCAAGGCTACTGCGGCCCTGCGCCGCGCGAGCATGGATCTGACACGTGCCCTCGCGGACTTGCGGAGGCGCGCATGATCCGCCCCACATCCCACCGCACCTATCAAGGGACCGGAGCAATCACGCACCGGACTGATTACGAGCATCTGGGCAAGGTGCTGGCAGAGAAGCAGCGCCTCAAGCATCTGCCGCTGGTGGATGAGGAGGTGCGCCGTGCAAGCTGAATGGCAAACGATCGAGACGGCGCCTGATGATGAACTGACAGCCATTGCTTTATGGAATGGCGTTGAGGTTACGGCGGGGGCTCGATGGGAAAGTGGCTTTGCAGACTGGCTGCACAACTGGTTGGACCCACAACCCACCCACTGGATGCCACTCCCTCCACCACCCCTCGACACTCAGGAAAGCACGGACAGATGACAAGCGAACCTTCTCATCTAATGCGCCACTGGTTCCGCCAGACAGAGCTTGGCCGTGGCATTCGCCTTGACGCCGAGCAGCTTGATCTTCTCAATGCCATTGGCGTTGGGGAACTGATCGCATCCGAGATCGCAAAAAGGCAGCGCGAGCAATGCAGCAAAAGAACGATCCGCTCTATTCCCGAGGCCGATACAAGCTCGCATGGGATGCACGAACAGACGGAAGCCTCCGCAGCCCCTATCTCCAGATTGTCTGGTATGACGAATCCGCAAGACGCAACCGCAGCCGCTCAACGGGCGAAGCAGAGATGCACCGCGCCGAAGAAGCGCTCGATGCCTTCTATCTCGAAAGGGAGCGGGGGGTCGCGGTCTGCCCAACATGCAGGCGCCCGCTCGACGCCGCGGGCGGGCATCTCGTGACGCAGGCGATTTCAGACTATCTCGCGGCGCGCGCGGAATCGACAAGCATCGGCTCGATCCGCCCACGGCTCAGCCATGTCATTGACTGGCTCACCGCGACCAAGCGCGTCGACATGGCTTGCGACGATCTGGACAAGGACGTGATCGAGGACTTCCGCAAATGGGCCAAACGCGCGCCCATCGTGTGGGCAAAGAAGGGTGTGAAGCGCCAGCGCTCCCCCAGCACGATCGAAGCCAGCGTCCGCCAGCTCGCCGCGGCTATCAATTTCGCACATGATCGCCGGGATATCGCCCACAAGGCCAGGTTCGCGCCGAAGCCGCCCGTCTCAGTTGATCAGACGCCCACTTATCGCGCCACGGTCAAGCAACTGGCGGCCATGTTCAATTATTGCGTGCGCCCGGATCGGCTGCCCAATGACACGGATAAGGTATATGCCCGCCGCATAGCGCACCGCGCGAGCCTGCTGCGCTTCCTGCAGATCAGCGTCGCGACCTGGTGTCGCCCCGATGCCGCGCATGACTTCTCCAGCGACCCCAAGCGCAAGCAGTGGAATGCCGATGCGCATGTGGTGCTGCTCAATCCGGCCGGCAGACCGCAGACTCGCAAGCATCGGCCTGCCATCCCGGTTGGCCCGCGCATCGCCGCGCTGATCAATGCCGCGCCAGTTGGCTATTATGTTGGCGTCGGTTCGGTGCGCAAGGCGATGGAAGCTATGCTCGACGCGCTCAAGATGCCGCGTGATCGAGAGACAGGGCAGAAGCTGATTCGCAGATCCATGGCGACGATTGCCCGGCAGCGGTTGGGCGAAGACAATGAGGTGCAGTGGCAGCGGATGCTTGGCCATCAGAAAGCCAGCACGTCCGATCTCTACGCCTTGTTCGAGCCTGCGAATCTGGGCCGCGCGCTCGCCGTAACCGACCAAATCATTGACGAAATTGAGGCGCTTGCGCCGGGTGCTTTTCGCGCCTGCACCGGAACCGCACCGGAGTTGAGGATTATCTCAGGAGGCCTAAATGCTTGAAAAGACTGGTGCACCCGACACGATTCGAACGTGTGGCCTCTGCCTTCGGAGGGCAGCGCTCTATCCAGCTGAGCTACGGGTGCGTGGCGAGGTCCGCTATCAGCTTTGGTGCGCGCGGCCAAGAGCAAAGG
>CBIHKY010000057.1:0-21999 GCA_966205705.1 uncultured Alphaproteobacteria bacterium | reverse complement strand
GCTTTTCCGGGTGCGCAAGGATGAAAGCCTGATGGTGGAACGGGCGCGCTCGGGTGGCGAGCCCATCTGATTTGGTGAACATAGAGGCAACCAAGCGAGAGCCTTGTTGACTTTGTTTGAAAAGATTGCCTTCTATCTACCATGATAAGTCGCGCCGCATGTCCGCACAGGGCAGTGGCCTTGAGAGGAAGTGACGAAATGGCTGGTGATAGAATAGTCGATTATGTGATCATCGGCGGGGGCAGTGCCGGCTGTGTGCTTGCCAATCGACTGTCCGCCAATCGCGGGACTGAAGTCGTGCTGCTGGAAGCAGGCGGCGATGACCGGCCTACCCGGGAGATCAGCCAGTTCAAATCGAACATGATGATTCATATTCCCATCGGTTTCGGTAAGACGCTCAACGACCCAAAGGTCAACTGGCTCTACGAAACTGAGGTCGATGAAGGCTCGGGCGGTCGTCCGCACAAATGGCCCAAGGGCAAGGTGTTGGGCGGTTCCTCCTCACTGAACGGCATGCTCTATGTGCGCGGGCAGTCGGCCGATTATGATGGTTGGCGCCAGATGGGCAATGAGGGCTGGTCGTGGGACGATGTGCTGCCATTCTTCAAGAAGAGCGAAGATCAGCAGCGCGGCGCCATCAAGAACCACGGCACCGGCGGCGAGCTTGGCGTGTCCGATTTTCCCGAGCAGCACCCAATCAGCAAGGCGCTGATCGATGCCTGCGATGAAGCTGGCTACACCTATAAGGACGATCTGAACGACGGCGATCAGGAAGGGACCAGCTGGTTCCAGATGACGGCCCGCAATGGCAAGCGCTGCTCTACTGCCGTGGGCTTCCTGCATCCGGTGATGGACCGAGTGAACCTGAGCGTCGAACTACGCGCGATGACGACGCGCATTCTCTTTGAGGGCAAGCGCGCTGTGGGCGTTGAATATCGCCAGCATGATCGCGTCCACCGCATCAAGGTGCGCAAGGAAGTGATCCTCTCGGCGGGCGCTGTGGAGAGCCCCAAGCTGCTGGAGATTTCCGGGATCGGGCAGGGCGCGATCGTCCAGTCGCTGGGCGTCCCGTTGGTGCATGAGCTGCTAGGCGTCGGCGAGAATTTGCAGGATCATTATATGATCGGCTGCCAAGCGCGGCTGAAGGCTGGCACGCCATCGGTCAACTCACTGGCAAGCGGGCTGCCGCTGCTCGGGCAGATCATTAAATATGGCATGACGCGCAAGGGCCTGCTCTCTTACGCGGTGGCGCATGGCTGCACTTTCCTGCGCTCGCGCGAGGGGCTGGAAACGCCGGATGTGCAGATCCACACAATGGCCGCGTCGATGGATCTTGAGGTGCTCAATGCCAAGCAGCAGCTCGCGCTGGAGAAGGAGCCGGGCATGGCATCCAACCCATGCCAGTTGCGCCCGGAATCGCGCGGGCACATTCACGCGCGCACGCCCGACGGCATGGACGCGCCGACGATCACGCCCAACTATCTGCAGGATCCGATCGATCAGCAGATGGCGGTGACGCAGCTCAAGATCATCCGCCACATCTGGCAACAGCCATCGATCGCAAAACATCTGGCTGGACCCGACCCCTTTGGTGAGACGGATGATCAGATGTTCTTCTATGCGCAGGTCGCGGGCGGCACGCTGTATCATGCTGTCGGCACGGCGCGGATGGGCAGCGATCCTAAGGCGGTGGTCGATGCGCACCTGCGGGTTCATGGCGTGCAAGGGCTTCGCGTGGTCGATGCATCCGTGATGCCGAAGATCGTCTCGGGCAACACTAATGCGGCAACGATCATGATCGGTGAGAAGGGTGCGGCGATGATCCTAGAGGATGCGAAGGAACTCGCGCCGGCCTGATCATCTGGTTCTGGTCATATGAAAGGAGGCGCGGAATGACCCGCGCCTCTTTTTTTTTTTGGTCAGGCAGGGACGTTGAGGCGCTCAAATGCCTTGGCGATCAGAGCAACCGAGTGGAGACGCGCCTGTGGATCGAAGGCCGGGCTGTGGACGATGAGCTCATCCACCTGCGTGCGCGCGATAAAGTCCGCCATGCCTTTCGCGACATCATCCTGCGTACCGAAGGCGCTACACTGCATGACATTGCGCAACATGCCACTAAGCGCGGGGTCTAGGCCCGCGATATAATTTTCGACCGGCGGCGCCATTTTGCCCGGCTTGCCCGTGCGTAAGGATACGAAATTCTGCATCATGGAGCTGGCGACATAATCAGCCTGCTCGCGTGTGTCCGCTGCAACGATGCTCATCGCCGCCGCCGCATAAGGCTGGCTCAAATATTGCGATGGGCGGAATTCGCGACGGTAAGTCAGCAGCGCTTCATCCAGCAGATCAGGCGCGAAGTGGGATGCGAAGGCATAGGGCATGCCAAGCGCTGCAGCGAGTTGCGCGCCGAACAGACTGGAGCCTAAAATCCACATTTCGATCTGTGCGCCACGGCCCGGCACGGCAATCAGGCCAAGGTCTGGTTCGCCCGCGAAATGCGCGCGCAGTTCCATGATGTTGCGAGGGAAATCCTGCGCTTCCTTCATCGTGTCATGGCGCAAGGCGCGCGCGAGCCGTCCGTCAGCACCGGGCGCACGGCCAAGGCCGAGATCGACGCGACCGGGGAACAGGGCATCGAGCGTGCCGAACTGCTCGGCAATCAGATAGGGGGAATGATTGGGCAGCATGATGCCGCCTGAGCCAATCCGCATTGTTTTGGTCGCATGGCCAGCCTCGGCGATGATTAGCGCGGTGGCTGCTGCAGCGACCCCCGGCATGCCGTGATGCTCGGCAATCCAGTAGCGGTGATAGCCGAGCGCCTCGGCATGTGCGGCCATTGGGCCAACGCGGCGGATCGCATCGCCGCTGCTCTCGCCTTCGACGACGTTGACGAGATCAAGGAAGCTGAGTTTTGTCATGCATTACAGATGGGGCGCACAGTAGCGCTTTGCAACCGATCAGGTGACGCGCCATACCCAAAGCTTGATGCCCGCCTTGAAACGGGCGCCCGAGCAGACGAAAATCGAGTTGTTCATCCACTCATATTTGCCCTTGGGCGCAATGAACTCTGGCACGGTGCGGAAATAATATTCCGCCGGGTCCACCTCTTCGCCACGCCCGAGCCGCGCCATCACCTCTGCCGGGCCATGCCGCAGTCCGCGATTGCGCAGCTGGATAATCACGTCATCGTCCGTGCGGATGGCATAGGTTGCGTCGGCTACCGTGACGCCATCCGGGCGGGTGAGCTGCCAATCCGATGCACCGCCAACAAGGCTGCCACGGATGAGCGGCCCTTCCACGCGGCCGCCGGTCTGGATGGGAATGATGCGCCGCGTGCCATCTACGGTTTCGCCGATCTGGATCGGCGCATCGAGCGCGCCTTCGGCCTCGTAGACGAACTCAAGGCCGGGCTGGATGGCGTTGGCAGGTATCAAGGGTGCATCTCCTGTGGCGTGCTGATCGACGTTGCGATCAGTCTCGTTGTTTTGTGAAATTGTAAATCGTCACTCCGGACTTGATCCGGGGTCCCGCTTTTTTGACAACAAGCGAAAAGCCAGGGGGACCCCGGGTCAAGCCCGGGGTGACGTGGAAGTGTTTCACCTCAGGCAGCAAGGCCGATCTGATCAGCATTGGCCCAGTTACCATGCAGGCCAAAGCGCAGCGCGAACGGGATGCGCACGGTCGCGACCGGGCCCTTCTCGATGTTCAGCGCCTCGAAGATCAGCAGGTCGCTGCGATGCTCTTCCAATCGGTTGCAGACCTGCACGATCCAGCCATCGCCTTCCGGCGCATCCTTGCTACGCGGGATGAAGGCGGGCTCCTGCAATGATGAGACAGGGCCGCACCACCAATGCTGCTCAGCCCCGGTCTGATGATCGATAAGGAACAGGCAGTTCATTAGGAATCCGCCAGCGCTGCCGCCCTTGAGCTCGACCGGACGCTTCATGTCCATCTCCAGCATCCAGCCGTAGCGATAGGGCAGGCCAGTGTAGCGATCATCGATGCGGGGGAATTCGCCCGAGGTTTGTGTCAGCTGCTTCACGCTGTCGAACTCGTCCGAGTTGGACGCCATGTCCACCGTCCAGCGGGTCAGCTTGCTCATCGCCTGCTGGCCATTGAACGGCGCGCCATGCACATCCGGGAAGAACGGGAACATATTATTCTGCGCTTCGGGCACATCGACGCTGATCTTGGTGCCATCCTGGAAGGCATTCATCACATGGCTGGCGAAGCAATTGTCGCGCTTGAACCAGCGGATATCTTCCTGCGTCACATCCTTGCGGCGCGGGATGATGCCGAGATAGACGGGCAGGGTGGTATCAAAGCCGAAATGCGGCTTGCCCTGCTCCAGACGCTCCCAGCTGCCAATGGATGGCACGATGTGCAGCACGAGATAATCTTTCGTGACGCCGAAATCATGCATCATGCAGTAATAGGGCACCTTGAACCAAAATTCTGAGAGCAGCTCGCCTTCCGGTGAAATCTCGTAAAGCGTTACATCATCCGAGCAGAGCCCGCTCGCGGCATAGCCGATCGCGACCATGTTGCCGGTGAGCGGATCGATCTTGGGGTGCGCGGTGAAGGTCTGACCGGTCATCTTGCCGCCGAACTTCTCGAAGCCGATGGTATCCATCGTGTCCGGCTCCATCACGAGCGCCGGGCTATCTTCCTTCATCGCCCACAGCTTGCCAGCGAAGACGAAGGCATTGGTGTTGGCGGTGCTGCGATACTCACCCTTCACCGATTCGTCATCGGTCAGCGGGTTGCGGTAGGCGCCGAACAGCGCTTTGCCAGCTTGATTTTCTAGCTTCCACTTGTCCGTTTTGGCCCAACGCTGGCGCAGATCGACCTGACCATCGTGAATGTGAAACCGCGTGATCATGCCATCGCCATTGAAGCTGATGTCATCGTCCATACGCGGCGGAAATTGCGGATCAGGCTGCACGCGAAAGAAGGCGCCGTTCAACTCGGGGGGAATCGTGCCTTCATGCGTCAGGCCGGCAATGTCGCACTCCACGCGTGACGGTGTATTGAAGCCCGTGAAGGATGGGGTATCGGGAAAATGTGCCATTCAGTTGCTCCTCTTGCCCACAATTGTATGCTATGCTTACGATATCTGCAAATCTTTGAGTTGTCATCAAGTTGTGACGTTAATGTAGTTGGGGGACAGGGTTTTGGAAGTACCGGAAAAGCAGCGCGCGCAGAATTCGGCACGGGCCGGATTCGCAGGCGGTGCGCTGTCAAAAGGTCCCGGCAGCATTGCTGATGAAGATATCGGCGCGATTGACGATATTATCGGTTTCCATATTCGGCTCGCCCACGGCGCTGCGCACCGGCATTTCACGGACACATTCTCCGAGCTGGGCCTGACGCAGAAGATGGTCTCCGTCCTCTGGCTGATCAGCGATCATCCCAACATCGCGCAGGCTGACATCGGCCGACGCCTCCAGATGGACCGGGCGACGACGATGGCGATCATCAACCGGCTTGAAGCGCGCGACCTGTTGGTGCGTGGCGCATCCATGCTGGACCGCAGGCGTCAGCCGCTCACATTGACCAAAGTTGGCGTTGAGGCGCTATCTGAAGCGCGCGGGTGCATCGAGCAGCATGAGCAATGGCTCAAATCCCGCTTCAACAAGAAAGAAGCCGCATTGCTCATCGAGCTTTTGCGCCGTATCCACGAATAGATTCGGTTCCTAGAGACCAACGAGTGACGCACCGCCGGGAGGGGACGCAACAGCATGGCCGCAACTGATCCACAACAGATTATGAATGATACGCCAATGTCGACGAGGCAGTGGATCGTTGTGGTTCTGATGATCCTGCTAAACGCTTTGGACGGCTTCGATGTGCTTTCAAGCGCCTTTGCCGCGCCCGGCATCTCAGCCGAGTGGGGAATTCCCCGTGCGGCGCTTGGGGTGGTGCTGTCTGCCGAGTTGGTGGGCATGGGCTTCGGCTCGGTCATCCTCGGTGGCCTCGCCGACAAGACAGGCCGCAAGTCCACCATGATCGGTTGCCTGTTCGTCATGGCGATCGGCATGTATATGGCGCACGCGGCATCGGGTGTTACGATCCTGACCGTTTGGCGCTTCATCACCGGCCTTGGCATTGGCGGCATGTTGGCCGCGACCAATGCGGTGACGGCAGAATCCACGAGCAAAAAATCGCGCAGCCTCGCGATGGCGCTTTATGTGATCGGCTATCCCATTGGCGGCGTAATCGGCGGATTTGCAGCGCAGACATGGCTGCTGGTCGATTATGACTGGCGTGCAGTGTTCATGTTCGGCGCCGTGGTTACGGCTGTGATGATCCCGCTCGTTTGGATATTGGTGCCTGAAACGCCTGCTTTCTACGCGGCACGGCGGCCATCTGGCGCTGTTGAGAAGATCAACCGATCCCTGCGCACGCTCGGCAAGACGCTGATTGATGCGTTGCCTGCGCCTGCCGCGAAGGGTTCCGGGCCCAAGGTAACGGACATTCTCTCAAAGCCGGGCCTGCGCAAGGTGACCTGGCTGCTGGCGTTCGGCTACATGTTCCACACGCTGACCTTCTATTATATCCTCAAATTCGCGGTGCAGATCGTGTCCGACAGCGGCTTCTCGCAGGCAGATGCGGCGAGCACGCTCACCTGGGCGAATATCGGTGGCGCAATTGGTGGCGGCCTGTTCGGCTTCCTGCTCAAGAAGTGGGACATCAAGGGGCCGACCATCGCTGTGATGATCCTGGGCGTGATCGCGGTCGCATGGTTTGGTATGGGGCATGGCGATCTGGGCGCATGGCGTCTCGCAACCTTCCTCACGATGTTCTTTCTCAATGCGGCGATCGTGGGCTTTTACGCGGCGTTCGCGCGCGGCTTCCCAGCTTATGCGCGGGGCACGGGAACGGGCTTCGTGCTGGGCGTGGGGCGTGCAGGGGCTGCCGGATCACCGATCCTCGCGGGCTTCCTGTTCGATGTGCTGGGCAAGGGGGAATTGTTCACCGTGTCGATCATCATGGCGATGGGCTCGGTGTGCGGCATCGTGATGCTGATCCTGCTGCCGATCGTGGATGGCGATGAGGCTGCGGCAAAGGCGGCCTGAGGCAGTTTGTGACGAACGGCGAAAATCAACGTCACCCCGGACTTGATCCGGGGTCCCGCTGCCTTCGCACGTGCTTACAAGAAAAGCGGGATCCCGGGTCAAGCCCGGGATGACGTGGTAGGGGACATAGTAGGTGGTGCAGGGGGTTCGGCAAACGTCGCATTGATGTGACGCGGGCAGGATCGAGCGATGACGATCATCACGGCCAGCTCGCAGGGTCAGGGGACAACGAGCAGAACCTCATCCGGCCGGGCGAGCGCATATAGCGTCAGCCCTGCATTCCGCGCACGCTGGGCGGCCATGCTAGTCGGCACGGTTATTGTGACCAACCGCGTCGCGCCAGCCTTCACGCTCTTCTCGACAATCTCATAACTGCACCGCGCGGTGGAGAGGATGAACCCTCCCGCCATATCCTGACCTGCTCGGGCCAATGCGCCAATCAGCTTATCGAGCGCATTATGGCGGCCAACATCCTCCCGCACGGCAATGATCGCACCCTGCTCATCCACGAAGGCGGCCGCATGCATGCCGCCGGTTGCGCGGTTGCCGGGCTGATGTTCGCGCAGACCATCAAGCGCCTTGAAAATCGCCGCAGTCGAGAGCGCGCCATGTGCCGGAACCGGGGGCAAGGGCTTGGCAATCACGTCCAGATTATCGATGCCGCACAGCCCGCAGCTTGATTCGGCGACGCGCGCTCGCACGCGCTCGGCCAATTGCTCCACGGCGAGCGAAGTGATCGTCGCACGCGCGATCCAGCCTTTGTCCGTCTCGGCGAGATCAATGTCCGTCACATTCGCGACGGTGCCTGCCAAACCCTCGGTCAGCGCAAAGCCGGTGACGAAATCCTCAAGATCAGAAGGACTCGCCATCATTACAGCATAGGAGAGGCCATTATATTCGAGCGCAACGGGTATTTCCGGCGCGAAAGGGCGTTCAACCGGGCGGGTGCTCCCGTCCGGTCGTATCGCTACCAGCGCTGGTTGTTTGGTCATTCGGCGGATTCAGGCCGCCTGGGCCGCGACGTAATCGTCCACCTTGAGCATGGCGTCCGCCGCAATTGGCGACAGCGCTGAACGATCACCGCCCAGCATCGTCGCCTTCATGCGCGGATCCCAGAATTTGATGATGTGTGTGGCTGTCTCTTCAACAGCCGCATCATGCCCACGCAGCTCCAGATTGCGGGCGATCTGGTTTGCCATATAGACGAGGCGCTCGACTTCCATCGTCTTACTCCGCCGCTTCTGCGGTGATGCTGGCGACGATCCGGCGCGAGCGGTCGGACCAGCTTGCATAATCTTCCTGCCAATCGGTCGGGCCGTTGGAAGGCAAAATCTGCACTGCCGTCACCTTATATTCGGGGCAGTTTGTTGCCCAATCGGAAAATTCGGTGGTGACGACATTGGCCTGCGTCGCGGGGTGGTGGAAGGTCGTGTAGACCACGCCCGGCGCAACGCGATCGGTGATCGTCGCACGCAGTGTGGTCTCGCCGGTGCGGCTTGCGAGCTTCACCCAGTCGCCATCCTTCACGCCGCGATTTTCCGCGTCGGTTGGGTGGATCTCAAGCAGATCCTCGGGATGCCAGGCCGTATTCTCGGTGCGGCGGGTTTGCGCGCCGACATTATACTGGCTCAGGATGCGGCCAGTGGTGAGCAGCAGCGGGAAGCGCGGGCCGGTCTTCTCGTCGGTCGGCACATAGTCCGTGACGATGAACTTGCCCTTGCCGCGCACAAAGCCATCGACATGCATGATCGGCGAACCATCGGGGAACTTCTCGTTCACCGGCCATTGCAGCGAGCCTTCGCGATCGAGCCGCTCCCAGCTTACGCCGGTGAAGGTCGGGGTGAGGCGGGCAATCTCGTCCAGCACCTGGCTTGGGTGCGTGTAGGTCCAGCCAAGGCCCATCGCATTGGCGAGCAGCTGGGTAATTTCCCAATCGCCATAGCCATTGGCTGGCTCCATCACTTTGCGAACGGGCTGAATGCGCCGCTCGGCATTGGTGAAGGTGCCGTCCTTCTCGAGGAAGGTCGATCCGGGCAGGAAGATATGGGCGTAGTTGGCGGTCTCGTTCAGGAACAGGTCCTGCACGATCACGCATTCCATCGCCTTGAGGCCTGCTGCCACATGATGCGTGTTCGGATCGGACTGGAGGATATCCTCGCCCTGAATATAGATGGCGCGGAAGCTGCCATCGACAGCAGCATCCAGCATGTTGGGGATGCGCAGGCCCGGCTCTGGATCGAGCGTCACGCCCCAGTCCGCCTCGAACAGTTGGCGCGTCGCAACATCGGAGATGTGACGATAGCCGGAGAGCTCGTGCGGGAAGCTGCCCATATCGCAGGCGCCCTGCACGTTATTCTGACCACGCAGCGGGTTCACACCCACACCACGACGACCGATATTGCCGGTGACCATCGCAAGGTTGGCAATCGCCATGACCGTTGACGAGCCCTGGCTATGCTCGGTAACGCCGAGGCCATAATAGATGGCGCCATTGCCGCCGGTGGCGAACAAGCGAGCAGCGTCGCGCAGATCGGCTGCGGGCACGCGGGTCACGGCTTCCAGCGTCTCGGGGCTGTTGCGCTCTTCAGAAACGAACCGCGCCCAATCCTGATACTCATCCCAATCGCAGCGCTCACGGATGAACGCTTCATCGGCAAGACCCTCGGTCACGATGACATAGGCCATCGCGGTCAGCACGGCGACATTGGTGCCGGGCTGCAGGGCGAGATGCTGCTGCGCCTCGATATGGGGCGAGCGCACCAGATCGGTGCGGCGCGGATCGATCACGATCAGCTTGGCGCCCTGACGCAGGCGGCGCTTCATGCGGCTCGCGAACACAGGGTGGCCATCGGTTGGGTTGGCGCCGATCACGAGGATCACGTCGCTATCCATCACGCTGTCGAAATCCTGCGTGCCTGCCGACGTGCCGAAAGTCTGGCTTAGACCATAACCGGTCGGCGAGTGGCAAACGCGCGCGCAGGTATCGACATTGTTGGCGCCGAACCCGGCCCGGATCAGCTTCTGGACGAGGAAGGTTTCCTCGTTCGTGCAGCGTGACGAGGTAATGCCGCCCAGCGCGCGGGCGCCATGCGAGGCCTTGATGCGCTGAAGCTCAGACGCGGCATAAGTGATCGCCTCGTCCCAGCGCACGACCTGCCAGGGATCGTCCACGGACTTGCGGATCATCGGCTGCGTGATGCGGTCCTGATGATTGGCATAGCCCCACGCAAAGCGACCCTTGACGCAGCTATGGCCGCGATTGGCTTTGCCGTCCTTCCAGGGGACCATCCGCACCAGCTGCTCGCCGCGCATTTCCGCGCGGAAGGTGCAACCAACACCGCAATAAGCGCAGGTCGTGACAACAGCGCGCTCGGGCTTGCCGATCTCGATGACCGCCTTTTCCTGCAAGGTCGCCGTAGGGCAGGCCTGCACGCAGGCACCGCAGGAGACGCACTCGGAAGAGAGGAAATCATCGCTGGCAAGGCCAGCCGAAACCTTGGAGCCAAAGCCGCGGCCCTCGATCGTCAGCGCGAAGGTGCCCTGCACTTCATCGCAAGCGCGCACACAGCGCGAGCAGGCAATGCACTTGCTTGGGTCGAAATCGAAATAGGGGTTGGACGTGTCCGTCGCGAGGCCGAGATGGTTCTCACCGGTGTAGCCATAGCGCACATCGCGCAGGCCCACAGCGGCGGCATTATCCTGCAGCTCGCAATCATTATTGTCCGAGCAGGTGAGGCAATCGAGCGGGTGATCGGAGATGTACAGCTCCATCACGCCCTTGCGCAGCTTTTGCAAACGGGGAGTCTGCGTGTGGACTGTCATGCCATCCATTACCGGCGTGGTGCAGCTTGCGGGCGTGCCGCGCATCCCATCCACTTCCACCAGACACAGGCGGCAGGAGCCGAAGCTCTTCATATTGTCCGTCGCGCACAGCTTGGGGATTGAGCCGCCGGACTCTGAGCAGGCGCGCATCACGCTCGTGCCTTCCGGCACAGTCACAGCGCGACCGTCGATGGTCAGTGTGACCAGCTTCTCGGAAGCGGAGGCGGGCGTGCCGAAATCGGCTTGAGGTTCATAGCCCATGACGTTCTACTCTCTCCAGGTCAGCAGCAGTATTGATATTAGCAGGTTCGATCGGCAATTGCACAGGCCGCGCGCCGATGCGGCGGGCGAGAGCTTTTACCGAGTGAATGTCATCGCTTTTCAAAATCGCCAGCGCCTCTGCTGCCGCCGAAACCGGCCATAAGCCAATCACCGGCAAGCTCTCCGCATAAGCTGGGAAGGGAAAGAAAAGCTTCAAGAGGTGATCAGACAGATTGATCGCATCGCAAGGCGCGGTGAGCACCGCCGCATAGCCACGCGCCTGCGCCTCCAGCAGCGCCGCCACGATGCCGCCCAGCGGCCCCATGCCGGGCGCTGGCTGATCGGCGATGCTACGCAACCCATCATGGGCGCGACCGCAGATGACGACCTCGGCTGTCTGAACGGAAAGGCTGCCGATCGCATGATCAATTAGCTGGCGTCCACGATAGGCCGCAACAGCCTTGTCGCTGCCAAAGCGTGTCGACTTGCCGCCAGCAATCACCGCGCCCATCACGGACGCGCGATTGATGCCAGACAGGTCGACGTTGCTATTCACTCGGCAGCCTCCGCCGTCTGCTTCTCGACGCCGAAATCCTCGGGCCAATTGCGCAGGGCGCTCAGCACCGGGTAAGGCGTGAAGCCACCCAGCGCGCAGAGTGAGCCGAACTTCATCGTCTCGCACAGATCTTCGAGCAGGACGATCTCGTCATCCAGGCTGCGCTGTTTGCTGGGCGCATTGTGCATTTGCGGCAGCGCCTCGACCGTATCGCGGTTGCGCGGCGCGCGGGCGATGATGCGGTCGATCAGCTCCGTGCCGCGTGTTGAGCCGATGCGGCAGGGGGTGCACTTGCCGCAGCTTTCAACTGCGCAAAATTCCATCGCGAAACGCGCCATGCCAGCCAGATCGGCTGTGTCATCAAACACGGTTATGCCGCCATGACCAATCAGCGCATCGACGGCGGCATAAGCCTCATAGTCGAACGGAATGTCGAACTGATCAGGATGAAGATAAGCGCCCAGCGGACCACCAACCTGCACGGCCTTGACCGGACGACCGCTCGCGGTGCCGCCGCCAATGTCATAGATCAGCTCGCGCAGGGAGACGCCGAATGCCGTCTCATACAGGCCGCCATGCTTCACATTGCCTGCGATCTGGATCGGCATCGTCCCGCGTGAGCGCCCCATGCCGAAATCGGCATAGGTCTTGGCGCCATCAGCGAGAATATGCGTCACCGCGCACAGCGAGAGCAGGTTGTTCACCACCGTTGGCTTGCCGAACAGGCCCTCAAGCGCGGGCAGCGGCGGCTTGGCGCGCACTTCACCGCGCTTGCCCTCAAGGCTGTTAAGCAGCGATGTTTCCTCACCGCACACATAGGCGCCAGCGCCCTCGCGCACTTCGACATGGAAAGGCGCAACGATGTGCGCGCTCTTGCGGATCGCCTGCTCCAGCTTGGCGATTGAGTGCGGATATTCCGAGCGGACATAGATGTAGCCCTTGGTCGCGCCGACCGCGAGGCCAGCAATCGCCATGCCCTCGATCAGCTGATAGGGGTCGCCCTCCATGATCATGCGATCGGCAAAGGTCGCGCTATCGCCCTCGTCCGCATTGCACACGATATATTTCTGATCGGCCTTGGCGCCAGCGACAGTGCGCCATTTGATGCCGGTGGGGAAGCCAGCGCCACCGCGACCGCGCAGGCCTGATGCAATGACTTCCTCCACTGTCGCTTCCGGCCCGAGCTCACGTGCGCGAGCAAGGCCTTTCCAGCCCTCGGTCGCGTCATAATCATCCAGGCTGAGCGGGCGCGTCTTGCCAGCGCGCGCGAACGTCAGGCGCTGCTGATTGACGATGAAGGGATGAGACGCCAGCGCACCGAGGCGCAGGGCATCGGCCTGATCGGTCAGGATCGCCTGCACATCGGCGGGCGTGGCGGGGCCAAAGCCCATGCCGTCAATATCGACCAGCGGCTCAAGCCATTGCATGCCCCAGCTGGAGACGCGCTCCACCACATGGCCAGCCTGCTCGAAAGCCGCTGCTACATCATCGGCGCCGCACGCAATGGCCAGCGCGTCGTCAGAAATGCGCACAGTCACCATGTCACGCCATCTCCCGGATCAATTTTTCAAGCTTGGGCGCATCGAGCCGCGCATGAACGGATTTGCCGATCATCGCATTGGGGCCGACCCCGCACAGGCCGAGACAATAGACGGTTTCGACCTTCACCCGGTCACCCGCCGCGCGCATCACGCTATCGACCAGCGCCTCGACACCACGCGATTTGCAGGCTTCCGCCCGGCACAATTTCAGCACCGGCTTGCCGACAGGCTCGGCCTTGAAGTCATGATAGAAGCTGACGACGCCATGCACTTCCGCGCGGCTCAGGTTCAGCGCAGTCGCGATCTGGCGCTTGGCCAGCTCATCGATGCAGCCGAACTCGGCCTGGATATCATGCAGGATAGGGAGGAGGGGGCCTTCACGACGGCTGTGAGTCGCAATGATCTCGTCCAGCCGATCGGCCTTCGCGTCTCTCATCCTCACAGATCTCCCAAGTCGACTTCAGTCGTTAAAAACTGTTTGTCTTACTGCCTATTTTTTGCGCTTCTGGCAAGGGGCAAAGTCAATGAAGGCTTGATGCGAATAGCTCGCAATTCCGGGCGTTCTGATGAGTTATGATGAGGGCTCGATAGCTTCAGCAGGTCAGGAGGTTGACGCGTTGTCAGCTACTTTCTTGTCGCAGCAGACTTGCTTCGATCGATCCTCTTAATGCGCGCGGATCTGCGCGCCATAGCGATGCGGCTTTGTGAAGACATTGTGCGCATTCAGCCCCTCAAGCCATTCCGCAATCATCGCCCTGCCAGCAGCGACCGCGCGAGGCCCAAGCACATCATGAGCAAGGCGCAAATCCGCTTCCGTGCCGCCTGCCTCGTGCACGGATTCGGGCCATTGTTGCACCCACTCATGGAAGCGCTCATCCTCACCCATCTCCGAGTGGAATTGCAGCGCGAGCAGATTTGGTCCCCGCCGGAAGGCCTGATGATCATAAGCATGGCTCGATGCCAGCAGATCGACGCCTTCCGGCAGGGTGAACGTGTCGCCATGCCAGTGCAGCACTGGCACGCCGACAAGATGGCGTAGGGGGCTGGCGAGGCCGTGGTGGTTGACGCGCACGGGATGGAAGCCAACCTCCTTGACCGGTCCGGCGTAAACATCTGCGCCAAGCGCTGCGGCGATCATCTGCGCGCCGAAGCAAACGCCGAGCGTCGGTCGATCCGCCTCCAGCCGCTGCGCGAGCCTGCGCGACTGGCATTTGATCCAGGGATATTGAGCCTGCTCATACACGCCCATCGGCCCGCCCATCATGATGAGCAAATCCGGCTCGCACAGGTCGAGCCAGCCGAAGGCCGGATCGGCGACGTCGACCCGGTCGATCACATAGCCCGCCGCCTCGATTGGCTGGCGGTAGCCGGCGACGCCCTCATGGGGAACATGGCGGATGATGAGGGCGCGCTTCATGGCTTTGCTCGCTTCTAGAGGGCAGGCTCAGGCGCCGAGGCGGGACCAGAATTCGGTCGCGCTGGCGATATGCTGGCCACTGCCGCTATCGAATGGCGCAATTTCGGAGAGCCAGCTGGGGTGTGGAAGCCGCGGCACATGATTGCGCAATTGGCGATAAGCGGATTCGTTGAGAGCGGCCTGGCGGCGGCGGGGGGACGTTCTGATACTCATTTCGTTTCTCCAGATTGGAGCACGAAACCTGCGTTGTCGCTTCGGTCCGTGCGCTTTAGCGGTTGGTGACGCGGAGCAAGCTGACGTAAATCAAAAGCCGCGTTCCGGATCAGAGCGAACTCTTCGCCGGACAAACAATCTCTGCCATTTTAGTTGAGAATAGGCAATCAAGTGATGATTGCGTGGCCGCAAATTTTTGTTTGCCTGCTTTAAGCGATGCCGAAGGTCCAGCCTTCCGTACGCGCGATCGCGGCAGTCATCGCGGCGGGCGCCCATAATTCAGGGCGATCGTGAACGTGCCGCAGCCATACTGCGGTCAGCAGCGCGTCCGTTGCATGGTCGGTATAGCGGCAGGTGAGGGGTTCATGGGGATCGCTGCCAAACACGGCCAGTCGCGCATCAAGCTCCGCCTCGCTGATCTTCGTTTGGCCCTTGCGCTTGCCCGCCGCGAGCGCTGCGAGGCTCGTGTAAATCTCTACCAGCAGGCAGCCCGATGCGGGAGCGGCATCAAATGGCCAGACCGGTATTTGCCCTTGCGCGCGGTGTAACAGGCGCATCCCCGTCAGGCTCGATTTGCCGACCTGCGCCGCGCCCACCAGATTGAGGTTGCTGTACGGGTTCAGCCCCTGCGCTTGCTGCGCCAGCTCCGTGACGCGCAGCCGCCCGCGGCCGCCACCGAACAAATCGCCCTCGCGCCCGCCATGTCGGCGAAAATGCCGCGCAGCATCGGGGTGATCGACAAAGCTGTTTGCTGCATAATGGGGATCGGCATCGCAAAGCCGATCGACCAGCGCCCACAGGCTGCGCGCATCCACAGGCGTATCCATCCAACCGGGGAAGAAAGCGCCGCGATCCTCAAATGGGAGGGACATCCCCAAATCCATGCCAACCAGCGTATCGCGCGGCATCTCCTCCAGCATCCAGTGCAGCACCTCCGCGCGCGACCACACATGCCCTTGCCGCAACAGTACCGGCGCCGATGCGCCAAGCCCGCAGATCGCCACCGCTATCCCGCGCTGGCGTGGCCCCACAGCGCCCGACCAGTCAATCGCGGCGAAATGGGTGAAGCGGCTCACTCAGCCGAGCGCTCCCGTCGCCGCTCTTCCCACCAGGCCATCCGCTCGGCGATACGCTTCTCAAAGCCCCGGTCGACAGGGGCATAGAAGCTTTGCGGCTGCATCTCCTCGGGCCAATAATTGTCGCCTGAGAAGCCATCCACCTTGTCATGGTCATAGCTATAGCCTTTGCCATAGCCGATCTCTTTCATCAGCTTGGTCGGCGCATTCAGGATTTTGGCGGGCGGCATAAGCGATCCGGTTTCCTTCGCGCTGGCGAAGGCGGCCTTTTGCGCCTTGTAGGCTGCGTTGGATTTGGGCGCGGTCGCGAGATACAGGCAGGCCTGCACAATCGCCAACTCACCCTCGGGCGAGCCCAGAAACTCATAGGCATCCTTGGCCGCGAGGCATTGCACCAGCGCCTGCGGATCGGCGAGGCCCACATCCTCACTCGCAAAGCGCACCATGCGGCGCAGCAGGAAGAGCGGCGCTTCCCCCGCCACCAGCATCCGCGCGAGATAATAGAGCGCCGCCTGCGGATCGGACCCGCGCAACGCTTTGTGCAGCGCGGAGATAAGATTGTAATGCCCCTCGCGATCCTTGTCATACACCGGCATGCGGCGGTGGAGCAGGGCGGCGAGGCCTGCGGGATCGAGCGGCTCCGTAATCCCGATGGATTGCAGCGTCTCGACCTGATTGAGCAGAAAGCGCCCATCGCCATCCGCCGAGGCAATCAGCGCCGCGCGCGCCTCCTCGGTCAGCGGCACTGCCTGTTCGGTCAGCGCCTCGGCGCGGGTGATCAGCTCATCCAATGCAGCCTCATCCAGCCGCCTCAAGATGAGCACCTGCGCGCGGGAGAGCAGCGCCGCATTTAGCGCAAAGCTTGGGTTCTCGGTCGTTGCCCCCACGAGCGTGACGGTGCCATCCTCCACATAGGGCAGGAAGCCATCCTGCTGGGCCCGGTTGAAGCGGTGGATCTCATCCACAAACAGCAGCGTGCGCTGGCCCGCCCGCGCCGCATCGCGCGCGGCGGCAAAGCTCGCCTTCAAATCCGCGACGCCGGAGAACACCGCCGAGATCGGCGCGAACCGCATCTCCACGGCATTGGCGAGCAGGCGCGCCAGCGTCGTCTTGCCCGTGCCCGGTGGACCCCACAGGATCATGGAGGAGAGCCGCCCGGCTGCCACCATCCGCCCGATTGCGCCCTCCGGTCCGGTGAGGTGCTGCTGACCCACAACCTCATCGAGCGTGCGCGGGCGCAGGCGATCCGCGAGCGGGGCATCGCGCGGCGTTTGATCGGCAGGGGATGCGGCGGGGAGGCCGCCGAAGAGATCGGACATCGCGCCTATATAGTCGCAGCTGCGCGCGGTTGCACGGGCGCTCATCATATAGAGCGCTCAGAAAAATATCGGCCTCGCTCTTGACTGAGACAGTAAAAGATATATCTGAGACATTATTAAAACAGACACAAAGGTCAATATGACAGGACAACATCATTCTCACCGCCACGCTCATGGGCGCCACGCACAGCATATGGGCGGGCGCGGCATGGCCGGTTTTTTCGCCATGCGCGGCCATCGTGGCTCCGGCCCCGACTCATTCGATTGGGGCGATCAGGAAGAGCGCGGCGGCGGGCGGCGCGGTCGTGGTCGCATGTTCGATAGCGGCGAGCTGCGGCTCGTGCTGCTCAAGCTGATCGCGGAGGGGCCACGCCACGGCTATGACCTCATCCGCGCGATCGATGCGCTCACCGGCGGGGCCTATGTGCCCAGCCCCGGCATCGTCTACCCCACGCTCACACTGCTGGCGGACATGGAACTGATCGCCGAAACCGAGAGCGCAGGCGCGCGCAAGCTGTTCGCCATCACCGCGGCAGGCGAGGCCCATCTGGCCGAGCGCGCCGAAGAGGTGAAGCTCATCATCGCGCGGCTTGAAGGCCTTGGCGAAATGCGCGACCGCTCAAACCGTGGCCCCGTGCGCCGCGCCATCGGCAACCTCAAGGCCGCCATGCATGGGCGCTTGCACAGCGAGACTGTGACGGACGAGCTGCCCCATGATATCGCTGCAATTCTGGACGAAGCTGCCCGCAAAATCGAGCGGCTTTGATCCGACAGTCTTCGCCATCGGCTCGCACTGCCGACACCGTTTCAACGCCCCAAGCTCAAAGCCAAACCAGCCTCAAAGCCAAAACGGAGATAAAATGTCTCGCCATCAAATCACCCGCGTACGTCACGAGACGCGACGCCGCACGCTCACCGTCGACACGGTCGAACAGCTCACGCCAAAGATGCTCCGGATCGGCTTTACCTCGCCGGACCTCAGCGATTTCGTCAGCGCGTCCGCCGACGATCATATCAAGCTGTTTTTCTCAGACGATGCGGCAACTGAGGAAGGTCGCCCATGTATGCGCGATTTCACCCCGCGCAGCTTCGATACCGCCGCCGGAACGCTGGTGATTGATTTCGCCCTGCATGACGCTGGCCCCGCGACCCAATGGGCGGCGGCGGCCAAGGTTGGCGACACGCTTGAGATCGGCGGGCCGCGTGGCTCGGCGATTATCCCGGACGATTTCGACTGGTATCTGCTGATCGGCGACGAGACTGCGCTTCCGGCGATCGGCCGCCGCGTTGAAGAGCTGCGCCCCGGCGTCTCCGTCGCCACCGCTATTGTGGTGGCCGGGCCCGACGAGAAGCAGACCTTCCAGACAAAGGCCGACTGGACTGCGCTCTGGGCGATCCGCCAGGAGGGCGAGGACGATGCCGCAGCGCTCCGCAAGGTGCTGGATGGGTATGCGCTACCAGCAGGCGAGGGTCATGTGTGGATCGCCGCAGAGGGCAATGTCGCACGCGCGCTGCGCACCTATGTGACCGAGCAGCGTGGCCATCCGCGCGAGTGGATCAAGGCGGCGGGTTATTGGAGCCAGGGCCAGGCTGATGCTCATGAGCGGATTGAGGACTGAGGGGCACTCCAGCCTGCGGGACGATGGCGATGGAAGCACGGGGGGAAACGCTCGACGTGCCCATCGCCGCCAGCTGCCGGGAGCATTGGGAGGGCTGAAGGGCGCTGCGCGCGGTATCTTGATTGGATAGCGCTTTGCGACGCGCCGCTGACGTTTGAATGGGCGAATGTGGAGTGAGGTTGAGGCGGGCGCGGAGGTTTTTATAATAACGACGTTTAATCGTCGGTCGACAGGTTCGTCGCTAGAACTAGAACAGTTCGTCCCGCACCTCGTTGATAAATTTGTCGCAATGCATCTGTTGGAATAGTGACCCTCGCGATAGTTTGCGAAAAAACATTTCGGTACGCTGTACCTCTAAAGCTCTCATTCCGAACGTCGTTCCGTAAATCCTCACATCTCCAGAAGGTTGAGAAGGAAATAACGCGTCTAAGTTTTGCTGGTGATATGCCGCTCCGAGAAAAACGACAGTTTCTGCATTGTGCATTAGAAATCGAATTTGCTGAGAAATCCCGGTATCGATCTGTTCAGAGTAGGTTCGCAGACCGCTTGCCATCCGAGGCAAATAGCGAGGATCATCCTCGCCAAACCGTACGGAACTATTTTGCTCGTTACCAAATCCCGGTAACCATCCAAGACTACCGTAAACGTGAAGTACTGGCACCGACGCAGCCTTTCGACGTGCCGTTTGATCGTCTATCGAGAGCGTAAATCGAGCGTATTGATAGAGAAATTGTTCAATGCAACGGTCATAGTTGAACGTGACAAAGGAGATTCCTTCCAAACTGCTGGAGAAATCCTGTCTATTAATTTTAGGGTTGGCTCGACGGCAAATTTGACCGAGCCACGACTCCCGCACCCGCCGGAAAGCAAGTGAGCTTTGGCTATCCTGAACTTCGCCCAGAACTGTTGTGCGCTCAGCTTCGTTGATAAGGTATGAAATGCAGAGCTTCGCGACGCGGGAAAGTTCAGGAACGTCCTTACAGTCTTCAATAAACTGATCGATGGAATCTCGGGATTGAATACCATTCACTATACGACGCATCGCATGCTGATGCTCATCCCGAAAGCCTCCCGTCTGCATCAAAGCAGACGATATCGGTCGCTCGCTCAGGTCGCCCGGAGCTAATTCCTCGTCAAGCAGCTCCTCAATCTGCTCGGCAAGCTTAGAGCCGACCGGCATTTTACCAGAAACGTCGAACTCTACGCTAGCGCCGGCCCCGACGACAAAAACTGTTCTACCCATTCATATCTCTTAAGTTACACAATATTTCAGACAAGGGGATTTCATCGCGAGCGAACCAGTTAGATGTTGATGAGCGGAATACCGCTAGGGCTACGTGAATATGCGATTTGCAGGCCGCGGTTGATGGCTGCCCAAACCTACCGCGCCAGCTTCCGATAAACCTCCAGCATCGCAGCATTCACCTGCTCCCACTCATAGCCGCTCACCCGCGCGCTACCGGCCCGGCCGGCCTCGGCCCTCAGCGCCGGGTCCTCCACCAACCGCGCAATAGCGTCGGCATAGGCGGTCACATCAAGTGGGGGGACGAGGAAGCCGGTCACGCCTTCCTCGACCAGATCGACCGATCCGGTTGCGCGGGCGGCGACGACGGGCACGCCTGCGGCCATCGCTTCGGTCGTCACATTGCCGAATGTCTCGGTGACGGATGGCATGAAGAACACATCCATGCCCGCCACGGCGCGGCCCAGATCATCGCCTGCCTGAAAGCCTGTGAACACCGCTTCCGGCACATGCTTGGCGAACCACTCCCGCGCGGGACCATCGCCGATGACGAGCACGCGGTGGCGCACGCCGCGCTGGCGCAATTGCGCGATCACATCGGCAAATACGCCGAGGCCTTTCTCCAGCACCAGCCGCCCGAGGAAGCCGATGGCGACCTCATCATCGGCAATGCCAAGGCTGCGGCGCCACTCATTATCGCGCCTGCCGGGGTTGAAGCGCTGATGATTGATGCCGCGTGACCAGATGCCGATGGGGCTGGTGACGCCCCATTCGCGCAGCAATTGCGCCATGCTGGGGCTGGGCACCATCACCTGATCGGCGCGGTTATAAAAGCGCTTTTGCATCCACACGAGCAGCGGCTCGATGACAGCAAGGCCATAATAGCGCGGATAGGTTTCAAAGCGCGTGTGCAGCGATGCGATGCAGGGGATGCCTTGGCTGCGCGCCCAATTGAGCGCGCGATGGCCGAGGAAATCGGGCGCGGAAACATGCACGATGTTGGGCTTGTAGCGCTTGAGGTCTGCCTTCACGGCGGCGGGCAAGCCCCGCGCCAGGCGATATTCGCCGCGTCCGCCAGGCAAGCTCCAGCTCGGCACGGAGACGAGATCACCCACCGGCGCAAAGGCTGGCGGATCGATCGTGGGGGAATAGACGCGCACCTTGGCGCCAGCTTCCAGCGCCGATCCCATCAGGCGGTTAAGCGCCTGATTGGCGCCATCCCGGACATAATTATAATTGCCGCTGAAAAGCGCAATGCGAAGTTCGCTTTGGAGCATGCCGCTCCTATAACGAGCGCGCCGCGCAGGGCAAAGCAACTCGTGCAGACGTGCCGCAGCTGTTGCGCGAATGGCACAATGGGGGTGTCGCGTTAGGGCTCTTCCGCCATCTCACCCTGTGTGGCAGGATGGGATATGACCATGCCGACCTTGCCCCTCGATGATCTCTCCTTGTCGCTCGATGCAATGCTTGTGGGCAAGCCTGCTTTGCTTGCGCCCGGCGTGCTGAGCGCCATGGGGAAGGTGCCCGTCTCCGGTCCCGTCCAGATTGGCTGGCTGGGGCTGGAGGGCGATGTGCAGGCCGATCCGCTGCGTCATGGCGGGCATGACAAGGCCGTGCATCTGGTGCCGCGCGAACATTATGATTGGTGGCGCGGCGTGATGGGTGATCATCCGCTGCTCAATTCGCCCGGCGCATTTGGCGAGAACCTCTCCACCCGCGGCGCGACGGAGGCGGCGCTGTGCCTTGGCGATCGGTTTCAGGTGGGGACTGCGCTGCTGGAGATCAGCCATGGCCGCCAGCCTTGCTCCAAGCTCAATGCGCGTTTTGGCCGCAAGGAGGTGCTCGCGCAGGCC
>CBIHKY010000056.1:0-22724 GCA_966205705.1 uncultured Alphaproteobacteria bacterium | reverse complement strand
CGGTAAGGGATGAGGCAAGCTGCCGCGTATTCCCATCAATCACATAGATGGAGATTGCCCATGACCCGCTCATTCCTGATCGCTGCCGCCGCCCTGCTCGCTCTGCCCGGCATGGCCAACGCGCACACCAAGCTCGTCGCTTCCACGCCTGCCGCGAACAGCGCCGTCGCCAAGCCGACCAAGCTGACGCTCACCTTCTCGGAAACCTTCCTCGCGCCAATGAGCGGCATCGAGCTGACCATGACGAGCATGCCCGGCATGGCCGATCATGCGCCAATGCCGATCAAGGGCTTCAAAACCGCAACCGAGGGCAAGACGATGACCGTCACCTTCCCGCGCGCATTGCCAGCCGGCAGCTATGATCTGAAATGGCATGTCGTGGGTGCCGACCAGCACAAGATGGAAGGCGCTTACAGCTTCAGCGTCAAGTAAGCCGCTAAGATGGGGCCAATATGATGGGAGACGCCCTGATCGCAGCGCGCTTCGTGCTGATGATCGACCTTGCATTGCTCATGGGTCTGCCGCTCTTCTGGTGGATCATGGGCATGCAGGGGAGGCGTCGCCTCATCATCTTGCTCACATTGGGCGGCGTCGCAACCTCAGCCTTCTGGCTGCTGGCAAGCGCGGCCTCGATGACCGGCACGGCGATCACATCGCCGGACTGGGCGACCGCGCAAATACTCCTCGCCATGACCCCCATCGGCACAGTGCTGGAGGTGCGCGGGGTCGCGCTGCTGGCAACATTGCTCCTCGTCGCCTTGCCCCGCGGCACTCAATGGGCCATCCTCCCCGCCGCCATCGCCGCCGCAACGCTCGCCTGGACAGGCCATGCCGGTGCAACGGAAGAGCTCGCCGGATCGCTGCACCGCGCAGCCGATGTTGCGCATATCTGGGCGGCATCCGCCTGGCTGGGCGCGCTGGCGGTCCTCCTCCATGCCGTGCTCACACTGCCCGCCACCAGCAGCAACGTGCAGCGCATCGGTCGCATGTTGAGCCAGTTCGCGATCATCGGAACCATCATCGTGGCGACGCTTGTGGTGAGCGGCATCGTCAATGGCATCATGATCGTGGGAGTCGCGAACCTGACTGCCCTGACCTTCAGCCTCTATGGCTGGCTGCTCGCCGCCAAGCTCGCGCTGTTCGCGGTGATGCTCGGCCTCGCCGCCGCCAACCGCTGGCGCCTCTCGCCCGCCCTCGAACGCGGGCCGCCGCGGCGACCGCTTGCCCATCTGCGCCTGTCTCTGCTGTTGGAAACGAGCGCGGCCATCGCCATTATCGGTCTGGTCGCCATGCTGGGCACGCTCGATCCGATGGCCTGATTAGGCAGACCGAGCAGCCTCCGCAATCAACCAGTCACGCAACGCCGCAAGGCCCGCTGAGACTTCCGCCGCTTTCGGATAGATCAGGCCATAGTCTGTGCCATCGCCATCGAAGCCGAGCGGCGCCTCCAGCCGTCCGTTAGCCACGTCGTCCGCCGCAATCGCTTGCGGCGCTAGCGCGACGCCCAGTCCACCCAGCGCGGCTTCCGCCATCAGGAAATGATGGTCGAGCAATCGGCTGCTCATCGGGCGCGGCGCATCCTCATGCGCGCTGAACCACGCCTCCCATGCATCGGGCCGGGTGCGCGATCCCAGCGCAACATAATGCCCGCTCTCGAACCGCGCGCGCAAACCGGGCAGCATGACCGGGCCGACCCGCTCGGGCATCAGCTTGATGATCGTCCAGTCCGGATCCACCATGAAATCGAGGCGGCGGATCGCCAGCGTCACCCGATCCCGCGCAAAATCCAACGCGCCGCCGCCGGTGGAGAGATGCACCTCGATATCGGGGTAGCGATCCTGAAAGCCCGACAGGCGCGGGATGAGCCAGCGCATCGCCAGCGATCGCTCGCAGGAAAGGATGATCGGGCCTTGCGCCGGGCCGGAGCGGATTTTCGCGAGCGCATCGGTGATCAAGCCGAATGCCCTGCCGGTCGCTTCTGCCAGTGCAGCGCCATCGGCTGTCGCGCGCACGCCGCGCCCCTCTGCTTCGAGCAGCTTCAGGTGCAAATCCGCCGAGAGCTTGGACACGCGCCGACTCACTGCGCCATGCGTCAACGCCAGCTCCGCCGCAGCGGCGCGCACGGAGCCAAGGCGCACGACCGCTTCAAACGCGCGCAGATCATCCAGAAAGGGTATGTCGGATCGCTTCATTGGTGATGCTGTATCACCATTATGCGCCAGTTAATATGGACAGATCGGTTCAACCGTTCTGCTAAGATCACCAGCAAGCCTTCAACGCTTGAGATTGTCCACCATGCCGCAAACCGATCCACTGCTCGCCGTCACCATGGGTGATCCCTCCGGCATCGGCCCGGAAATCATCGTGAAGATGTTTTCGCGTCGGCCAGACCGGAAGCATTGGGTCGTGCTGGGCGATCCCCTGGTCATGCACCATGCCGCCTCCATGCTGACCCCGGCGTTGCGCGTGCGCGCAATCGCCTCCCTCGATGACGCCAAATTTGATGGCCGCGCCATCAACGTGCTCTGCACCTCGCAACTACAATCCCTGCCGCCGGTCAGTCAGGTCTCGGCCATTGGTGGCCGCGCGGCGTTCGACGCGATCGTCGCCGCGATCACGCTGGCACGCGAGGGCAAAATTCACGGCATCGTCACCGCGCCGATCCATAAGGAAGCGCTGTCCGCCGCGGGCCTCTCCTACCCCGGCCATACCGAGATGCTCGCCGATCTGGGCGGCGCGCCCAAGGTCGCGATGATGCTTGCCAATGAGGAGATCCGCACCGTCCTCGTCACCATCCACTGCTCGTTGAGCGAAGCGATCCGCAAGGGCGATTTCGCCGCACAAATGGATGCGATCCGGCTCGCGCATCGCGGCGCGCAAGCGCTCGGCATCGCCAAACCGCGCGTCGCCGTCGCAGGGCTTAATCCCCATGCAGGCGAAGGCGGGCTGTTTGGCGATGAGGAAATCAACATCATCCGCCCCGCCATCGAAGCCGCCCGCGCCGAAGGCATTGACGCATCCGGCCCCTGGCCCGGCGACACCGTGTTCATGCAGGCGCGCAATGGCCGCTTCGATATCGTCGTCGCCCAATATCATGATCAGGGCCTCATTCCGGTCAAATATATGGGTGTCGAAAAGGGTGTGAACGTCACGCTCGGGCTCCCGTTCGTGCGCACCAGCCCAGATCATGGCACGGCGTTCGACATCGCCGGGACGGGAATCGCTGATCCCTCCAGCCTCGAAACCGCGTTCGACTATGCCCTGCGATTGAAAGCGACCGTGCAATGACCAGCTTTGACTTCATCTTCATGCTCACGCGCAATGATCGCACCGTGGCGGACGCAGCCATTCATGCCGATAGCGCACTCAAGGCGGGCATTCGCCACATCGGCTTCAAGGATATCGGCCTGCCGTTCGAGGCGCTGGCCGACCTCACCCGCCAAATTCGCCAAGGCGGCGCGATGACCTATCTCGAAGTCGTCTCGCTCGACCGGGACAGCGAAATCCGCTCGGCCAAGGCGGCCGTCGATCTTGGCATCGACTATCTGCTGGGCGGCACAAATGCTGCCGATGTCGTGCCGCTGCTGGAAGGAACGGGCATCCGCTATTACCCCTTCCCCGGCCGCATCGTCGGGCACCCAAGCATATTGGAAGGGACACAGGACGAGATCGTGGCCAGCGCCGTCGCGCTGGCAGCCCATGATGGCGTCGCGGGCGTGGACCTGCTCGCCTATCGCTCGGCCGGCGATGTCCCAGCGCTCATGGCCGCTCTGTGCAAAGCCATCTCCAAGCCTGTGATCGTTGCAGGATCGGTCGATAGCCCAGCGCAGATCGAGACGATCCGCCAGAGCGGCGCGGCGGGCTTCACCATCGGCACCGCCGCACTGGATGGCCAGTTCCCGGCAAACAGCACGGACCTTGATTGCCAGCTGCGCACAATATCGGCCTGCATGGCAGCTTGAAACTACCGGTTCTCCCCGCTCGCGGGGAGGTGACAGCGCAAAGCGCTGACGGAGGGGGTTGCACTTGCAACAACCCCCTTCCACCACCTACGGTGCGCCCTTTCCCCACGAGTGGGGAGGATTAGCGATGCCCCCTACCGCCTATCCCCAAACAACCGGTCAAGCGGCAGCTCATGCTTCACGAACGGTACGCGCATCACGATGTAACTGGAGAATTTCTCGATCCCCAGTTCCGCCTCAAGCAGCGCTTCCATGATGGCCTGAAAATGCGAGACACTGCGCGTGACGATCCGCAGCAGAAAGTCATAGCCCCCGCTCACATTATAGCATTCCATGATCTCGGGGAATTTCTCGGCCGCTTCCTCGAAGCGCCGCATGTCCTTGCGCCGATGGTGGCTGATCGTGACTTCAATGAACACGATCAGGAAATCGCCAAGCTTCGCTAACGCCAGATGAGCGCCGAATCCCTCGATAATGCCAATCTTCTCCAGCCGCTTCACGCGGGCGTGGCAGGGACTCGGGCTCAATCCGACCATGTCCGCCAGTTCAACATTGGAGCAGCGCCCCGTCCGTTGAAGATGCTCAAGGATCTTGAAGTCCATTCGATCCAGTTTAAGCATCGCATCCATGCGCGGTCAGTCCTCTTCAGCCAGTTGCGTTCCCCGAAGCGGCTTCGGTTAGAGACTCGTCGATACCCGCAATGACCATATCCACCTGCTCGCTGTTCAGAACAAGCGGCGGGCGGATCTTGAGCACATTATGACCCATCGCGCACGCACTGAGCAATATGCCCTTGTCGCGCAGCAGATTGACCACGCGGCTCGTCGTCTGGCGGTCGGGTTCGCGCGTCGTGCGGTCCTTCACCAGCTCCACGCCCACGAACATGCCAACGCCGCGCACATCGCCAATCGCTTCATGCCGCGCAGCCAGCGCCGCAATGCCGTCACGCAACGCCTTGCCGGTCTTGGCGGCGTGGGCGATCAGCCCTTCCTGCTCGATCGTATCGAGCACCGCAACCGCGGCTGCGCAGGAGACGGTGTTCCCGGCGAATGTGTTGAAATAGCGCGAGTCCCGCCCAAATTGCGCGACAGCATCCTGCGTCACGAGCAGGCCTGCGATCGGCTGGCCATTGCCCATCGGCTTACCCACCGTGACGATATCAGGCATGATATTGTGGCGCTGGAAGCCCCACATATATTCGCCCGTGCGCCCAAAGCCCGGCTGCACTTCATCCGCCACGAACAGGCCGCCAGCGTCCTTGATTGCCTTCACAGCGCCCTGCAGGAAGCCAACCGGATCCGGCAAAATACCGTCGCTGGTGAACACCGAGTCCACGATGAGCATGGCAGGCTTGATGCCATGCCGTTTGAGATCAGCAATCGCCGCCTCAACGTCGCGCGTGAAGCGCTCTGCCATATCGACGCCCTCGGCATGATAGACCCGCGGCGCAGGGACCAGCCGCACATGCGCGCCAAGGTCTACGCTCATACCAAGCGATGGCGAAAATTGGGACACTGCATCGGTGAAGCCATGATAGGCGGTGTCCGTAACGATAATGCCGGTGCCGCCGGTGCGCACCTTCGCCATGCGATAGGCGAGGTCATTCGCCTCGCTGCCCGTGCAGGTGAGCATCAGATGCGCAAGTTCAGTGCCCTTCACGCTCGCGATCATCCGCTCGGCCAGCTCCAGGATCGTCTCGTGCAGATAGCGTGTGTTCGTCTGCAGCGTGGCGGCCTGCTTGCAGATCGCCTCGACCACGCGCGGGTGGCAATGGCCAAGCGACGTCACATTATTATAGATGTCGAGGAAGCGCCGGCCATCCTTATCGATCAGCCATGCACCTTCACCGCGCACGATGTGGAGCGGGCGCTCATACATCAGGCGATAGGCCGGTCCAAGCAGGCGATCGCGCCGCGCGATCGTCGCTGCCGTCTCGGGGCCGACATCGGCACTGCCGGGAATATAGGCGTTCACCATGTTGAGGTCGATTGTGCTCGTCATTTATCGTCTCCGCGTCGCACATCGGCCAGCAGTCGGTCGCGTGCATTGTCTTGAGAAAGGTCGGCGATCAGCCGCAGGGCATCCCATGCCGCCGGGTTGTGGCGCATGATATAATCGTAATTTTCGGGGTGACGGCGCGAGCGCCATTCCGAAATCAGCACTGTGATCAAATGGCGCGTCGCCATCATGTCGGCCAGTATCTCCTGCTCGGCAGGGAGGATCGGGAAGATGGCGTGATAGCCGCCCACAAATTCGGCAGCAGCCGCCAGCGGATCGGCAGCATCCGCCATCTGATAGGATGCACCCGTGGCAATCTCGCCCACCAGCGGCGCATGCACCATATCACCAAAGTCGATGATGCCGGTGATGCGGCTGGGGTTATCAGGCGCCACCAACACATTGTAGAAGTGGTAATCATTGTGGATCGCCTGCGCCCGCATGGTGGCGAGGCGCGGCAGCAATGTGCCCACAAACCGATCCATGAAATGGCGCACGAGCTTGCGCTGGGCATCCCCTTCAATCTCATCGACCAGATGCGCAAGCTGATCGGCGCGTGAGACATTCCAGTGCAGATCATGCGATGCCGCCGGATGGGAGAAGCCACGCAGCGCCAGATCAAGCTGTGCCATCGCAGCGCCCATCTGCACGCGCTGCGCACTGCTCCTCGGCGTCGATTTGGCTGGCACGCCCTCAAGATAGGTCAGCATGCGCACGGCGCAGCGGCGGCCATCTGAGAGCAGGGTATGGTCTCCATTGGCGCCGGCCAGCGTGCGCAACACGCGCGGCACCGGTCGTGCGGGATCGATCTTCGCGATATAGTTCAGACAAGCCGTCTGCAAATCGACAATCTCATCACTGTCCGATGGATTGCTGATCTTGAGCAGATAAGATTGCCCGTCGCCAGCCTCGAGCCGGAAATTCTCGTCCCGCTCGCTGGTCAGAAACACCGCCTGGCCATGAATACCATAAAGGCGCGCGGCAACCTGTGCCGCTTCTTCAAGGGTGAGATCCGGAACGCCGGAGGAAAGCTGCACGCCGCCTTGAGCCGCGTCTTCAGTCATATGTGCCGACATGTTTCGTCCCGATTACCAAGGCGCGCAGACGGAGCAAAAAGCCGATATAATCCAGGCGAAATGCCATGCGTCGCCCTGCTCTTGCGCCGTTCATTCGCATTTTTTACCCGGTGGTCGATGTGCTAAAATGCCGAAGTCGCACGTGAGCAAGGGATATCCGACTTATGATCGTCGCCCGAACAGCAGATGGCGGGCAATAATGGCCTTAAAATAAGTCGATTGGATTGTGCTGCGGCCATGTTCCCGGATCGGAAAGCGCGGTAGATTATTCCAACGCAGCCAAAGCGCGCGGCATGAAGGCGGCACATCCTGACAAGACTCGATATTTATCGTTCGCTCACACGCTCATAATCAATGTCAGGATAGAGGCGCAGATTGGGGTGAATGATGGTGGATAATAGCGTAACGGCAGCTGGACCAGTCGGCGTCGACACACAGTATAAACCGGCCCCCGCGCCCCGCACCCGCTTGCAGAATATCGATGCGCTACGGGGTCTTGTGATGATCCTCATGCTGCTCGATCATTTGCGCGAGACATGGTTCGTCTATCTGCCGGTCGCGGATCCGCTCAATGCCGTCACTACCCTGCCCGCTCTGGGCTTTGCGCGGTTCGCGGTCAGCTTTTGCGCGCCGATCTTCGTCGCCCTCACCGGCCTTGGCGTTTATCTCTTCAGCATCAATCACACGCCCAAAGAGACGACCCATTATCTGCTCACGCGCGGTTCGCTGCTGATCGCCATCGAGCTCCTCTATCTGGGCCCGCTCTATTGGGGGATCGTGCCGCAGCCGACATTCTGGCTTCAGGTCATCTGGTGCATCGGCCTGTGCATGATCGCGCTGACGATGCTGAAGCAATTGCCGCGACCAGCCTTGATCGCGCTCGGCCTCGCTTTGGTCTGCCTGCATAACCTGCTTGACCCGATCCGCCTCGCGCAGGGCGATCCGCTGTTCCCGCTCTGGGCGATCATCCATCAGCGCGATACATTTGCCTTGCCGTTCGGTTTCGTGGCGAAAACAACCTACCCGATCCTGCCCTGGCTCGGCGTTATCTCGCTCGGCTTCGGCATCGGACCCTGGTTCGGTCCGGATGTGTCCGCGCAGACGCGCCAGCGCCGGTTGCTCATCCTCGGCTTCGGCATGGTCGCTGCGTTCATCCTGCTGCGATTGCTCAACGTCTATGGCGACAAGCCCTGGCAGCCGGTCGAAGGTGACACGGTGCGCACCATCGTCAGCTTCATCTCGATGACCAAATACCCGCCCTCATTGCAGTTCCTGCTGCCCACGCTCGGGATTGGCGCCTTGCTGCTGGTGGCCTTCGAGCGGATCAGCACCTCACGCCTCGTTGCCGCCCTTGCCGTGTTCGGTGGTGCGCCGATGTTCTTCTACCTGTTCCACCTCACCGTGTTGCGCATCCTGTATCATAGCGCGCTCGCCATCTGGGGTCCGAACTATGGCAGCAATTACGGCTTCGACAATTATAACTGGGTGTTCGTTTGGTATGCTGCGATGATCATACCGCTCTATTATCCGACGGTCTGGTTTTCCCGCCTGAAGCGGCGTCGGCGCGACATCAGCTGGCTGAAATATTTCTGAGGGCGATCAGCGCCGGGGGAACGCTGCGAGCAGACCGCCGCATAAACTGCCGGACAATTGTTACAGTATGTCGCGATATGCGGGCATCGCTCCATTGTTCGGCAGAGTAATGCGGTTAATCTGGATATTCTCGCAATGACAGGGTGGCATGACGTGGCGGCATAAGCTGCCGGTTAAGGGAGCAAAGACAGCCTTCTGGATGACTGGATCTCCAGCGATGTTTCCCGGCGGACATTACTCGGCGGCCTCGCCGCAGGCATGATCGTCAGCGGCGTCGGAGCCGACGCAGCAACGGCGGCCCGGCCTAAACGCGGTGGCCGCATCCGTGTCGCCAGCACCAACATGTCTACGGCTGACACACTGGACCCTGCCAAAGGCTCCGGATCGACCGATTACATCCGGCTTTATCTTCTCTATAGTGGCCTTACCCAATATGATGGGCAGCTCCGAGGCCAGCTCTCCCTCGCCGAGCAAATGCACACCACGGATAATATTCTTTGGCGCATTCGCCTGCGCAAAGGCGTGACCTTCCACAATGGCAAATCGCTCACTGCGGACGATGTCGTCTACTCGTTGATGCGCCATCGCGATCCGTTGACAGCATCGAAGGTCAAGGCGGTCGCAGATCAATTCGCGAGCGCCCGTCGCACCGGTCCGCTTGACCTGGAACTACGCCTCGTCGGCCCAAATCCGGATTTGCGCGCCATTCTTGCGCAGCCCCAATTCCTGATTGTCGAAAACGGTCGACGCGATTTCAGCGTTGCGAATGGCACGGGGCCATTCATCTGCCATTCCTTCGCGCCGGGCATCCGCACGATCGTTCGCCGCAACCCCAATTTCTGGAAGCCTGGCCGGCCTTATCTCGACGAAATCGAGCTCATCGGGATTGCCGACGAACTGTCCCGCGTCAACGCCCTGCTCTCTGGCGATGTGCAGATGGTCAGCGCCGTGAGCCCCGGCTCAGTCAAACGCGTGCGCGCCTCACCCAGGCATTCGATCATGGAGGTCAAATCCGGCCTGTTCACTGATTTCATCATGCGCAGGGACCATCCGACCACAGCCAATCCCGATTTCGTTCTTGCAATGAAATATCTTATGGATCGCGAGCTGATCAAGCGGGCGCTCTTTCGCGGCTATGCGACGATCGCCAATGACCAGCCAATCTCTCCCTACGACCCCAATTTCAACCCGAACATCCCCCAGCGCCCCTTCGATCCGGATCGCGCGCGCTTCCATCTCAAACGCGCTGGGTTGCTTGGGGCAAGACTGCCCGTCTACGTCACGCCAGTCGCAAATTTGTCAGTCGATATGGGGTCGATCCTCCAGGAACATGCTGCGCAAATCGGCCTAAACCTGGCGATCAATCGCGTTCCTGCAGACGGCTATTGGTCGACGCACTGGATGAAGCATCCGTTCACCGTAGGAAACACAAATCCCAGACCGACGGCCGATCTCATGTTCAGCCTGTTTTTCCAGTCAAAGGCTGTGTCAAACGAATCCGGCTGGAACAGCCCTCGGTTTGACCGCCTTCTCATCGAAGCCCGCCAATCGACCAACGCGGTGCTACGCAAGGAAATATATGGCGAAATGCAATGGCTTGTCCACCAATATGGGGGCGTCGCCATTCCCGCCTTCATCAGCTTTCTCGATGGCTATGATCGCCGGCTGAAGGGCATGTTCCCGATCCCGTTGGGAGGCTTTATGGGCTATACATTCGGTGAATATGCCTGGTGGGACGCATGAGCCCCGGCGCATCTTCACGCTGGCGCGCGCCGTTGGTGCTAATTGCCAAGCGCATCGGCATGGCATTCGTCACGCTCTTCCTCGTCTCTGCCGTCGTCTTCACGATCAGCGGGCTTCTGCCGGGCGATGCTGCGCAGGAAGTGCTGGGGCAAAGCGCGACACCCGAGCAGGTTGAAGCGCTTCGCGAGGAAATGGGCCTTAATCAACCTGGCCCCATCCGCTACGTGCGCTGGCTCGGCGATATTGTCACCGGCGATCCCGGCCAGTCGATGGTCGCAAACAAGCCGGTTGCGGATATCATCTCCGAGCGGCTCCCCAACACGTTGATTCTTGCCGCACTCACGACGCTGCTAGCGGTGCCGCTTGCCTTCCTCATCGGCATTTCCTCGGCCGTTTCACGCGGAAAAAAGCTCGATCGCGCGCTCAATATATTGACGCTGTCGATGGTCGCACTGCCGGAATTTCTTGTCGCCACCGTCGCCGTTCTCATCTTTTCGGTAAAGCTGGTGTGGCTGCCTTCGATTGCGCTGATCCCGCAAGATCCGACGCTCGGCGAATTTCTGCGCGCTTATGCAATGCCGGTTATGGTTCTGGGCATCGGCGTCATCGCGCAACTCGGGCGCATGATCCGCGCTGCGATCATATCCGAACTTGATCGGCCCTATGTCGAAATGGCGCGCCTCAAAGGCGTTCTGCCGAAGCGCCTGATCTTCCGTCACGTCCTGCCAAATGCGGTCGGGCCTATCGTCAACGCCATGGCGCTCAGCCTGTCATATCTGTTCGGAGGTGCGATCATCGTGGAAACAATCTTCAGCTATCCCGGCCTTGCCAGCCTCATGGTCAATGCCGTTACCTCACGCGATATGCCGCTACTGCAGGCCTGCGCGATGATTTTCTGCGGGACGTATCTGTTGCTCGTGCTGGTTGCGGACATGGTTGCGATCCTTGCCAATCCACGGTTGCGCCGCGGATGAGCGGGAAGCTTCTCAAGGCGGCGCGCGCCCTCCCGATATCGGGGAAAGTCGGCCTCGCGCTCGTCATTTTCTGGATCGTCATCGCGCTCATCGGCCCGCTGATCGCCCCGCATCCCCCGGGTGCATTTGTAAGTATGGAAGTGTTTGCGGGCTCAAGCACCGACTTCATATTCGGTAGCGACTTTTTGGGGCGCGATGTGTTCAGCAGACTGCTGGTCGGCGCGCGCTTCACCATGGGCCTCTCGCTTATAGCCGTGACGCTCGCTTGCGTCACGGGCACCGGCCTGGCGCTAACGGCTGCTGTCGGCCCACGCTGGCTGGACGAATTGCTCGCCCGTGCGATGGACACGCTGATCTCCATTCCCAGCAAGATCTTCGCGCTGGTGCTCGTCGCGGCGTTCGGCTCTTCGCTGGTGCTGCTCACGCTGATCATATCCGTCACTTATGTCGCGGGCAATTTCCGCATCGCCCGCTCGCTTGCTGTCAGCGTCGCCCAGCTGGACTATGTCGAGGTGGCCCGCGCGCGTGGCGAAGGACGGCTTTATATCGCGCTGGTCGAGATGCTGCCCAATATTATCCGGCCTTTATTTGCCGATATCGGGCTGCGCTTCGTCTTCATCGTGCTCCTGCTCTCGGGTTTGAGCTTTCTTGGCCTGGGGCTGCAGCCGCCCCACGCAGATCTCGGTTCGCTGGTGCGCGAGAATGTCTCTGGCCTGGGCGAAGGCGCTCTCGCGATCCTCATTCCTGCCACGGCGATCGCCAGCCTCACCGTCGGCGTCAATCTCCTGATCGACGCAGCCACACAAGGTAAAGTGCGATGAACGCGGCACCAGCCCCCCACATCGAAGTCCGCAACCTTTGCGTCACCGTAACCGGACCAGATGGCGCACCGCTGCGCATTGTCGATAGCGTGTCATTCGATGTTGCGCGTGGCGACGTGCTTGCCCTGATCGGTGAATCCGGCTCGGGCAAGACCACGATCGCACTGGCGCTCATGGGCTATTGCCGCAGCGGCGCCGTGATCAGTGGCGATATCCGCGTTGGCGATGCAAGCTTTGACGGCACGGCGCCGACGCTTGCGCAGCAACGCGGTCATCGCATCACTTATGTCGCGCAGAGCGCTGCGGCGGCCTTCAATCCCTCGCGGCGCATCATGGCGCAAGTGATCGAGCCTGCGCTCATCCATCGCACCGCATCGCCCGAAGCGGCGAAAGCCCGCGCGATCGAACTGTTCCGCGCGCTGGCGCTGCCCAGCCCGGAGACCATCGGCAATCGCTATCCGCACGAAGTATCGGGCGGGCAGCTGCAGCGGCTGATGGCCGCAATGGCGCTCATCACCAAACCCGATCTCGTCATTTTCGATGAGCCGACGACAGCGCTGGACGTGACCACGCAGGTCGAGGTGTTGCAGGCTTTCCGCCGCGTCTTCCGCGAGCAGGAAGCAACCGGCATCTATGTCTCGCATGATCTCGCCGTGGTCGCGCAAATGGCCGACCAGATCCTCGTGCTCAATCGCGGGCAGGTGCGGGAGCAAAATAGCGTCAATGCGCTGCTGGAAGCGCCTGCCGATGACTATACCCGCACGCTGATGGCTGCTGCCCATCCGGCGGTGCGCGCGCAGGAACCCGTCGCACGGCGCGAGCCATTGCTGGAAATCTCGAATATTTCGGCCAGCTATGGGGGCTTTGACAGTGCAGGTCGCCCCGCCATCCCCGTGTTGAGCGGCGTGAATATGACTATTGGTCGTGGCGGCGCGGTCGGCGTGATCGGCGAATCCGGTTCAGGTAAATCCACCATCGCGCGCGTCGTCGCAGGCCTGCTTGCACCCTCTGCGGGCAATATCCTGCTCGATGGCGAACCCCTCGCGCCTACCGTCGCGGGCCGCACACGCGAGCAATTGCGCCGTGTGCAGATCGTGTTCCAAAATGCCGATGTCGCGCTGAACCCGGCGCACACGGTGGGTGAGATTCTTGGCCGCGTGCTGCGCTTCTATCATGACGCAAAAGGCGCCGATGCGCAGCGCCGCGTCGCCAGGCTGCTCGATCTTATCCGGCTACCCGCTGGCGTTGTGGACCGTCGCTGCGATGAGCTGTCTGGCGGGCAGAAACAGCGCGTCAACTTTGCACGGGCCTTGGCCGCCGATCCGGATGTCATCCTGTGCGATGAAGTGACCTCCGCGCTCGATACGGTAGTGCGCGGCGCCATCCTCGATTTGCTGGCCGATCTGCGGCGCGACCTCGGCGTTGCCTATGTGTTCATCAGCCATGACATTGCGACGGTGAAGGCGTTGTGCGACGAGATCGTCGTGCTTTACAAGGGCACACGTGTGGAAACCGGGCTGTGCGAAACCTATGCCGCACCACCTTTCCACCCCTATACCGATCTGCTGATATCCTCCGTGCCGGAACTGCGGACCGGCTGGCTGGCCGACGAGACCGCGCAAGTGAAAGCGCCATTCGCGCACCTCTCCGAACGACCAGACCTATGCCGGTTCCTGCCACGTTGTCCCGTGGCGATGGCCAATATCTGCGACATGACCGCGCCGCCGCTGCGCCGGATGGAGGCGGGCAATATCATCCTGTGCCATCGCTCCGAGGCAGAACTGGCGGGCTGAGGCGTTTGGCGCCGCTACGCCGATAAACGGTTCGCTGTCGCTGGCTGTTGTCTCAAACGCGCCGGTAGCGGAAGTACCAGACCTCATGCCCCTTCTTGCGGGCCTTGGCTTCATAACGCGTCTCGGGCCAGCCGCCGGGGCGGGTGAGGAAGTCCTGCGGCGCCTCGCACAGCCATTCAAAGTCCGTGCGCCCGCGCATCGTCATCAGCGCCCAGCGTAGATAGATTGGATGATCGGTGCCGAAGCGGAACTCGCCGCCGGGCTTGAGCTTGGCCGCGATCATGTCGACCGGGCCTTTGTTCATCATGCGCCGCTTGGCATGGCGCGCCTTGGGCCAGGGGTCGGGGTGGAGCAGATAGACGAAGCTCAGCGACCCATCGGGCACGCGCTCCAGCACGTCGAGCGCATTGCCCATGTGCAGCCGCACGTTCGGCAGATGCTGGTCGCGCACATGGCACAGCGCGCCGACCACGCCGTTGAGGAACGGCTCGCACCCGATAAAGCCATGATCCGGCAGCATATCGGCCCGATTGGCCATATGCTCGCCCGAGCCGAAGCCGATCTCGAAATGCAAAGGCCGCGCATCGCCAAACAGGCGCTCAGCGCTAATCTCGCCTTCTTCCGGCACGCTGATCGCAGGCAGCAGCGCATCGACAAGCTCCTGCTGCCCCAGCCGCAGCTTGTGGCCGGATTGCCGCCCGTAAAGGCGTTTGAGCGTGGTGGGATCACCGGTTTTATGTGCTGTCATGGTGCGCGTTCCTAGCCAAGCCAGCGCGGATCGCAAGGGTGCGCCGCAACTATGCCACAAAACAAAAGGAGCGCAGCTTGCGCCACGCTCCCTTGGTCAGTCGTTAAATGCGGTGATCAGGCCAGCGCGGCCTTCAGATCCTCAACCAGATCGGTGCGCTCCCACGGGAAGAAGTCACCCTCAGCCGTGCGGCCGAAATGGCCATAAGCTGCCGTCTTTTTGTAGATCGGCTTGTTGAGGCCCAGATGCGTGCGGATGCCGCGTGGCGTGAGCCCACCCAGCTTCTCGATCTTGCCGATGGCGGCTTCGATTGCGTCGTCGCCCACAGTGCCGGTGCCATGCGTATCCACGTAGAGCGAGAGCGGCTTGGAGACGCCGATGGCATAAGCCAGCTGGATCGTGCAGCGCTGGGCAAGGCCCGCCGCGACGATATTCTTGGCGAGATAACGCGTGATGTAAGCTGCCGAGCGGTCAACCTTCGTGGGGTCCTTGCCCGAGAATGCGCCGCCGCCATGCGGTGCCGCGCCGCCATATGTGTCCACGATGATCTTGCGGCCCGTCAGGCCAGCATCGCCATCGGGTCCGCCAATCTCGAAGCTACCCGTTGGGTTGATGTGATAGACGGTCTCGTCGCTCAGCATGTCGGCAGGGATGACCTTCGCCACGACGGCCTTCACATAAGCGTGCAGCTCGGCTTCCTTCGCGCCCTCGTCGTAGCCCTTGCCATGCTGGGTGGAGACGACGACTGCGGTGCAGGCAACAGCCTTGGCGCCTTCATAGCGCAGCGTGACCTGGCTCTTGGCGTCCGGCTCAAGGAAAGGCGCGGCGCCGGAGTGGCGGTCAGCGGCCATCTGCTCGAGGATCTTGTGGCTGTAATAGAGCGTCGCAGGCATCAGATCGGGCGTATCATTGGCGGCATAGCCGAACATGATGCCCTGATCGCCCGCGCCTTCATCCTTGTTGCCACTGGCGTCAACGCCCTGCGCGATGTGCGCGGACTGGCCGTGGAGATTATTCTCGAACCGCAGCGTCTCCCAGTGGAAGCCCTCCTGCTCATAGCCAATCTCTTTGACGGTGTTGCGCACGGTCTTCTCGATTTCCTCGAGCGCGCCGGGTGCCCATGCGCCATCCTCATACACGCCCTTGCAGCGGATCTCGCCAGCCAGCACCACAAGCTGGGTGGTCGTGAGCGTCTCGCACGCGATGCGCGCCTCGGGGTCTTTGCTCAGGAAGAGATCGACAATCGAATCGCTGATCTGGTCAGCAACTTTGTCCGGATGGCCTTCCGAGACGGACTCAGAGGTAAAGAGATAGCTCGAACGCATAAGGGTCTTGGCCTTTCTTCTAGCAGCTCTGTGCGGCCGCGCTTGATATAAAGAAATGTTTAAGTCGCCCCCTTAGCGATTGCGCCGCCCGATGGCAACGCCGCTCACCAGCAACAAGAGCGCGAGGCCGAGCGGTATGATATTGCCGCCGCGCGCAAACAGCGTGGGGGCAACGGCGCCCGGCAGGGGCGCATCCAACGCGCCCGTCTCACCCGCAGGCACGATGCCGATGATGCGCCCGGCGGGATCCACGATGGCCGAGACGCCGGTGGGCGTTGAGCGCACGACCGGCACGCCTTCCTCGATCGCCCGCAGGCGCGCCTGTGCAAGATGCTGCGGCGGCCCCCAGCTGCCGAACCAGGCATCATTGGAAGGGTTGAAGATGAAGTCCGGCCGATTGGCGCGGTCGATCACATGGCCTGAGAAGACGATCTCATAGCATATCTGCACGCCCATCCGCAGCGCTCGACGGCCCGGCGCTGCTGGCAGATCGAGCGTTGCTGGCCCCGGCCCCGGCCAGAAATCCACGCTGCCCGGCACCAGCCGCGAGAGGCCCACCGCCTCCAGCACGGTGCGCATCGGCAGATATTCGCCGAACGGCACCAGATGCGCCTTGTCATAGCGCCCGCGCAAATCACCGCGCGCATCGAGCACCCACAGGCTGTTGTTCGCGCCTGCCAGTTCGCTCGTGTCGATGCGGCCATTTTCCTCGCGGAAATGATATTTGTCGCCGCCCAGCAGCAGCAGGTCATCCGGGCGGAGCAGGGCTGCGATGCGCCCGCGCCATCGCGGCTCGAGGTCCAGTACGGCGGGCACCGCAGCTTCGGGCCAGAAGATGAGTGTCGCGCCACTTTTGGGACTGCTGCTGAGTTCCGCCAGCCGCCGGAAGTTCAGGATCTCCAGCAGCGGATCATATTTCTCATTCTGATTGATGTTCGGCTGGATGACCCGCGCATTGGCAACTGGCGCCACATCCTCTGCAACGCGATAGGCGCGCCACTGGCCGATGCCCGCCAGCAACGCGAAGCCGCAGATCACCACCAAGGCCTGCCGCCATTGCCGATGCGCCAGCCACCAGAGCGCCCCGCTGGCCAGCACCGCAAGCAAGCTCAACCCATAAGAGCCGATCGCCGTGCCGAGCTGGTCCACGCCGGTGCCCAGCCAGATCACGCCCAGCGGATTCCACGCAAAACCGGTAAACAGGCTGCCGCGCAGATATTCCGTCAGCATCCAGGCGCAGGCGAGGAACAGCGCGAACAGGCGTGGCCGCCCTCGTCCCAATGTCCAGGCGATCATCCCCGCTACGGCTGGAAACAGCGCCAGATAGACGGAGAGCAGCACCACCGCCGGATAGCCCAGCCAATGCGGCATGCTATCCTGGAAGGTAAAGGCATGCGCGATCCAGTTGAGCGCGATGCTGAACTGGCCAAGGCCAAAGGCATAGCCGATCTTCCCAGCCGCCTTGCGGTCCGGCGCCAGCCACAGCAATTGCATGAGCAGAGCCATCATTGCCAGCATTACCGGCCATAAGTGCAGCGGCGCAAAGCCGGTTGCGGAGAGCGCGCCCGCGCCCAGCGCCACAAGCGCCGGTCGTTTCGCGAGCAGCACCTTGAGGCCGCTCTGGTTGATCATCTGATTGTTCGCCACCCGCGCTCTATCGCGCGCTTGCGTGACAGTTGCAATTTCCATCCCGCATCAACGCGCGATGATCTGCTCCATCGTCGCAGTGCTGCACTTGTCGCCCGCCGAGCCGCCTGACCCGCCCAGTACGCCAGCCAGCAAGACGCCCGCAATCACGAGGATCGCAAAACCGGCGCTGATCCAGCCAAGATAGCGCTCCAGATACACTTTGATCGGCGCGCCAAACTTCCAGAACAGCACGCCCACCAGCATGAACTGCATGGCCCGCGAGACGATGCTCGCCCAGATGAAGGTGAACAGCGAGAGGCCCACAAAGCCGGACGTGATCGTGATCAGCTTGAAGGGAATGGGCGTCGCGCCCTTCACCAGGATGATCTCCGCGCCATAATCGCGCAGATAGCAGGCCGCCTTGGGGAAGCTCTCGGTTAGCCCCAGTGCAGCGAGCATTTTGACGCCCACCGCCTCGAACAGGAAATAGCCGATCGCATAACCGAACAGGCCGCCAATTACGGAGGCCAGCGTGCAGATGACGCCATAGCGCAGCGCCTTGTTGGGGCGGGCGAGGCACATCAGCCCCAGCAGCGGATGCGGCGGAATCGGGAAGAAGCTCGATTCGAGAAAGGAGACGATCGCCAGCCACCATTCGGCGTGACGGTGTGCGGCCTTGGCCAGCGTCCATTGGTAAAGGCGGTGCAACATCGCGCGGCGCATAGCGGCTTTGCTGAAGCCGCGCCAGCGCGTTCACTTTGATGTCAGGCGGTGCCCACGACGATGCAGGCGGCGAACATCAACAGCCCGGCAAAGCGGTTGGAGCGGAACTTCGTCAATGGATCGGCACCATCATCCTTGAGCGTGGCGACTTGCCAGAGAAATTGCAGCGCCACCGGGAGCAAGGCGACGAGGGCCAGCGCGTGCGGCTGGATTTGCCAGAAGGCGATGGCCCAGAGCAGCACCGCTAGAGCGAAACAAAGGCTCACCCCCGCGCGCAGATGCTTGCCCATCGCCAAGGCGCTGGATTTGATGCCGACCAGCGCATCATCCTCCCGGTCCTGCATTGCGTAGATCGTGTCGTATCCGATCACCCAGAAGAAGGCGCCGCCGTAGAGCAGCAGGCCCGCAAGGCTCATGCCGCCGCTGATCTCCACCCAGCCGACCAGCGCCGCCCATGTGAACACCAGCCCCAGCCAAGCCTGCGGCCACCATGTGATGCGCTTCATGAACGGATAGGCCGCGACCAGCGCCAGACTGGCCAAAGCCACAAGCTGCGCCTGCCAGCGCAATTGCAGCAGCACGATCAGGCCGATCGCGCAGAGCAGCAGCAGCCATGCCCAGCCCGCCTTGAGCGACACGGCACCACTGGCAATCGGGCGACTGGCCGTCCGCGCAACCTGCACATCCAGATCGCGATCAACAATGTCGTTATACACACAGCCTGCCCCTCGCATCGCAATGCTGCCGAGGAGAAACCAGAGCAGCATCGTCCAGCGATCCGGCAGCCCGCCCGCCAGCGCAATCGCCCAGGCCCCCGGCCAGAAGAGCAGCCACCAGCCGATGGGCCGGTCAAAGCGCGCAAGCAGCGCATAGGGCCGCGCCGCACGGGGCAACAGCCGGAGGAAGCCGCGCATCTGCGTGTCGGGAACATAGGGCGCAGCGCTGTCACTCATGTCTGGATCGTCCATCTGGTGTCGATGCCTCCTGCTCCAGATGCGGCGGGCAGGGCAACCATCTTCTCCCCACCGCATTGAAAGCATGACGTCATATTGATTGATCGCAAGGAGAAGAGCCGTGGACGATAAGCAAGTCTGGACGCTGGAAGAGAGTCTGTGGACCGGCCCGGCGGATGCCTTCGCCCAACTGGTTGACGAAGTCGGCATCATGCTCGTGCCATCGGCTCCCTTCCTGTTGGAGGGCCGCGATGCCGTCACCGCCATCGCCGACACGCCGCGCTGGCAGGAAGTCGATTTCGCTCACGGAAAGATCGCCCGCCCGGAGGAAGGCCTGATTGTGGTGGCGTATAAAGCCGTCGCCAAGCGTGAGGGCGAGGATATCTTCAACGCATGGTGCAGTTCCACATGGCGCCGCCGCGCGCATGATGATTGGCAGCTTGTCCAGCATCAGCAGATGCACGCTTCAGATGGCCCGCTGCGCTGAATCAGACATCCAATGATCGGAGGGCGTCCTTTGCGGGGCACCCTTCATCAAGGGCTGGCTTGTCGCCGCCATCCAGCTTGGCTACCGCTCGTCTATGTCCGCTACCCCCGCCTGGCCCCCGCGCTCCGCCCCGCGCCTTTTCGTCGAGACGAGCTTGGGCAAAGACATCGCCGTGCAGGTCGAGGGCAATAGCGCCCATTATCTCATTTCCGTCATGCGGATCAAAGAGGCCGACACTATCCTGCTGTTCGATGGCACCTCCGGCGAATGGGCCGCCACAGCCGAGCAAGTCCGCAAGCGCGACCTCATCCTGCGCTGCGCCACCCAAACCAAAGCTGCCGAAACCGTGCCCGATTTCTGGCTCTGCACCGCGCCGATCAAAAAGGGCCGGATCGACCTCATCGCGGAAAAGGCGTGCGAGCTGGGCGTTGCCCGACTGGTGCCGGTTCGCACGGATCGCAGTATCGTCGACAAGGTCAATCTGGATCGCCTGCGCGCTCACCTCATCGAAGCCGCCGAGCAATGCGGGCGCACTGCTCTTCCCGAGCTTGCCGATCTGACAACACTCACCGCCCTGCTCGCCAATTGGGACCAAAGCCGCACGCTCTTTTTCGCCGATGAAACCGGCGGCTTGCCCATGACGCAGGCGTTCGCCGCCTCGCCCGGCCCCGCCGCTTTGCTCATCGGCCCGGAAGGCGGCTTCACCCCCGCAGAACGCGAGGCAATCCGCGCTTTGCCCGCTGCCCGGCCCATCTCGCTTGGCCCACGCATTTTGCGGGCTGAGACCGCCGCCATCGCCGCCACCGCCTGCTGGATGGCGCTCAACGGCGACTGGACAAGTTTCGAAACGAAATGAATTTGCGCGCATCCGGCAAACCCCTTATGGGCGCCGGAAACGAGCCGGGAACGAGATCAGGCAATGAGCACACGCAAGCAGTCGGCCGATGAAGACCCGATCATCTCATCCCGCGAACAATTGATCAGCCTGTTTGAGGATGGCGAGAAGCCTGCCGATGCCTGGAAGATCGGCACCGAGCATGAAAAATTCGTCTATCGCACAGCCGATCATCGCGCGCCTTCCTATGATGAGCCGGGCGGCATCCGCGATATGCTGGAAGGGCTTGAGGCCTATGGCTGGACGCCCATCGAAGAGGGCGGCAAGGTCATTGCGCTTTCGGGCAAGGATGGCGCGATCAGCCTGGAGCCTGCCGGTCAGCTTGAATTGTCCGGTGCGCCGCTCGACAATCTGCATGAGACATGCGCCGAAACCGGGCGGCATCTGGAGCAGGTGAAGGCTGTGGGCGACAAGCTTGGCCTCGCTTTCCTCAGCCTCGGCATGTGGCCGGACAAGAGCCGCGAAGAGCTGCCGATCATGCCCAAGGGCCGCTATGCCATCATGCTGCGGCACATGCCGCGCGTGGGCACGATGGGCCTCGACATGATGCTGCGCACCTGCACCATTCAGGTCAATCTCGATTATTCCAGCGAAGCGCGCATGGCCAAGATGTTCCGCACCTCGCTCGCCCTGCAGCCGCTGGCGACCGCGCTGTTCGCCAACTCGCCGTTCACGGACAGCAAGCCGAACGGCTACCTCTCCTACCGCAGCCACATCTGGTCGGACACCGATCCGGCCCGCACCGGCATGCTGCCCTTCGTGTTCGAGGATGGCTTTGGCTATGAGCGCTACGCCGATTATGCGCTCGATGTGCCGATGTATTTCGTGTTCCGCGACGGCAAATATATCGATGCAGCGGGCCAGAGCTTCCGCGATTTCCTGGAAGGCAAGCTGCCCGCCCTGCCCGGCGAGCGCCCCACAATGGACGACTGGACCGACCATCTCTCCACCGCCTTCCCCGAAGTGCGCATGAAGAGCTTTTTGGAAATGCGCGGCGCTGATGGTGGCCCCTGGAACCGCATCTGCGCGCTGCCAGCTTTATGGGTGGGCTTGCTGTATGATGACAATGCACTCGATGCCGCATGGGATGTGGTGAAGAGCTGGACGATGGAAGAGCGCGAGACGCTGCGCTCGGAAGTGCCGAGGCTTGCGCTGGATGCGCCGATCGCTGGCGGACGGACGTTGCGCGACATTGCGCCGCAAGTGCTGGACATTGCGCGCGCAGGCCTGAGCGCCCGCGCGCGGATGAATAGCATGGGCGAGAATGAAAGCGGCTATATTGGCGCGCTGGACGAGGTGGTGGCGAGTGGGCGTACCCATGCTGAGCGACTGCTGGAGAAGTATAAGGGCGCGTGGGCTGGGGATATCTCGAAGGTCTATGGCGAAGAGAGTTTTTGAGGCGGGGTAAGTTCGCCCAACAGTCTACGTCACCCCGGACTTGATCCGGGGTCCCACTGCCTTGCTACCCGAGCAAATCGGCTGAACGCCGCCAATCAGGATGAGCCTTCCGACAACGATGCTGTCGCTTTTTCAGACAGCGGGACCCCGGATCAAAGTCCGGGGTGACGTGGAGCGGAGGTGGGATGTCGATGAAATAGATCAAAACCCAACGTCACCCCGGGCTTGACCCGGGGTCCCGCTGCCTTCTCACACCAGCGTATCAAACATATCCTGCCACTCGGGATTCCCACGCTCGATAAGCTCGAACTTCCATTCGCGCCGCCAGCGCTTGAGGCGTTTTTCATGTTCGATGCAGCTGGCAATATTACCGCCACGCTCCGCCCAGACGAGGCGGCTCAAACCGTAACGTGCGCAAAAGTCTGAACCGTCGCCATGCCGGTGCTGATGGATGCGGGCGGATAGGTCAGCCGTGACCCCGACATACAGTGTGCCGCGATAGCGATCAGCCATGATGTAGACCCAGCCGCCTTGTTTCTCACGATCCATGATGTTGAGCTTTCAGGCAGCGGGACCCCGGATCAAGTCCGGGGTGACGTGAAGGGG
>CBIHKY010000055.1:0-22884 GCA_966205705.1 uncultured Alphaproteobacteria bacterium | reverse complement strand
ATTCGTCCTTATCTTTTTGCTGTGGCCACCACAGCTAACTTGGGTGGCCCTTCGCCAGCGTCAGAACGCTGTCACTCGCGTCTTTCACCCGCCAATTCGCGCGTTAGTGAGCAATTGCAGGCCGGGGGGCCTACTCAAAATTCGCCATGGTCGCTTTCCTGATTGCTCGCCCCCAGAAATGCCAGACGGCAGCCATCCCAATTTTCTGCTTGCAATAATTCGCTATGATCGGTGCCTCCTACGAAGCGCGTCAGATAGCTACCACCGCAGATTCACAAAGTGTTAACCGTCACAGATTTCGCCGGATATGGTTAATTTGATAACTACCCATTTGAAATAACGCTGTTTTTTACAAAATAAAATCTGCAAATCTTAATTGTCACAGATTCAAAATCTGAAAGACTTAATTGTAATCTGAAAATCTCTTTTGTTTCGCTACAAAAGAAGCGCTGAAGGACGCCCCTTATTCGACCGTAACACTCTTTGCGAGATTGCGTGGCTGATCGACATCCGTGCCCTTGAGTACGGCGACATGATAAGCGAGCAATTGCACCGGCACCGCATACACCATCGGCGCGATGAGCGGGTGGACCTTTGGAAGCGCCAGCGTCGCAAGGCATCCCTCGCCCGCCGCCGCAACGCCTTCCTCATCTGAGATCAGCACGACTTTGCCGCCCCGCGCCTGCACTTCCTGCATGTTGGAAACGGTCTTCTCGAACAGGGGGCCGGATGGGGCGATGACGATGACTGGCACGGCCTCATCGATAAGCGCGATCGGCCCGTGCTTCATCTCGCCTGCGGCATATCCCTCAGCATGAATATAGCTGATTTCCTTGAGCTTTAGCGCACCTTCAAGCGCGAGCGGATAATCCGTGCCGCGTCCTAAATAGAGCACATCGCGCGCAGGGGCGATGAGGGGTGCTAGAGCTTGGATCGCCTCGTCCTGCGCAAGCGCCTGATTGATTGCAGCGGGCGCTTCGGCGAGGTGGAAGACGATTTCCTTCTCCTCTTCCGGGGTCAATCGGCCCTTCGCCCGCGCCAGATTGGCAGCCAGCGCAGCCATTACCGCGAGCTGGCATGTGAACGCCTTGGTCGAGGCGACGCCGATCTCTGGCCCGGCATGCGTGGGCAACAGCAGATCGACCTCACGCGCCATCGAGCTGGTCGGCACATTGATGATGCCTGCCGTGGTCATGCCGTTCGCCTTCATGTGGCGCAGCGCGGCCAGCGTATCCGCCGTCTCGCCGGATTGAGACACGACGATGCCGAGCGTGCCCGGCTGCACGACCGGATCACGATAGCGATATTCCGATGCAACATCGACTTCCACAGGCATGCCCGCGAACCGCTCCAGCCAATATTTGCCAATCATCGCGACATAATAGGCCGTGCCGCACGCAACGATCACCACGCGGTCGATCCCGGCCAGATCAGCCTCGGGCACCGGCAGCGTCACCCTCTCCTGCAGGCGCTGGAGGAAGGAGCGCAGCGTCTGCGCGACCACCACCGGCTGCTCGTAAATTTCCTTGAGCATGAAGTGGCGATGATTGCCCTTGTCGATCATCGCGCCCGAGACGCCTGAAATGGTAATGGGCCGCTCGACCGGATTGTCCTGCTGATCGAAGATCTGCGCGCCTTTGCGCGTCACCACGACCCAATCGCCCTCGTCCAGATAGGCAATGCGCTGGGTAAGTGGTGCGAGCGCCAGCGCGTCCGACCCGAGATAGGTTTCGCCATCGCCAAAGCCGACAACCAGTGGCGATCCGAGACGCGCGCCGATGAGTAGATCAGGATGCTGGCGGAACAGGATGGCGAGCGCGAAGGCGCCGTGCAGGCGGGGCAGCACCTGACGCACGGCCTCCTGCGGCGCCACGCCCTGCTCGACCAGTTCGCTCACCAGATGGGCGACCACCTCGGTATCCGTCTCGCTGTTGAACACGCGACCACGGGCGATCAGCTCGTCCCGGAGCGGTTTGAAATTCTCGATAATGCCATTGTGGACGACCGCGACTTCCTCCGTCGCGTGCGGATGCGCATTGCTGGTGGTTGGCGCGCCATGAGTCGCCCAACGGGTATGCGCGATGCCGGTGCTGCCCGGTAGCGGATCGGCAGCAAGCGCTTTGGCGAGGTTGAACAGCTTGCCCTCGGCGCGGCGGCGCTCAAGATGACCTTCGACCACGGTCGCGATGCCCGCCGAGTCATAACCGCGATATTCGAGGCGCTTGAGACCATCCAGCAGGCGATCGGCAACATCTTCAGAGCCGATAATCCCGATAATTCCGCACATGATTGGGTCGCCCGTCTGTCAGATCGAAAGGAAGAAAGGTTCGCGGATGGCAGCGCATGAACGCGGGCCGCTGGCAAACCCACCGAGCCATTTTACGTCATTTACGGAAGGATCTGCCAGGAACCGCACGGGACTGTGATATCGTGGCGGGATATCAAATCAAGCGGTCATATTGCGGAAATAGAGAGAGGCCGACCCCCACGATCGGCCTCTCCCCTTCCCACCGATTCTCTATTCCAAAATGTGCGCCTGAAGGATTGGATATTTCCGACAGGCGGGGAGATTTCTGCCACTATTTTTCGGCGGCTTTGCGCTTCTTCATCGCGTCGTGAAAGCGATCCGCCCAGCCCGGCTTGACGAATTGCTCGGCCCGCACGAGCCGCAATTCGCCATCGCCAACATCGCGGGAGACGGCGCTGCCCGCCGCCACAATCGCATCTCGCCCGATCCGGACTGGCGCAATGAGCGCGCTGTTGGAGCCGATGAAAGCGCGGTCGCCAATCACGGTCTGATGCTTGAAATAGCCATCATAATTGCAAGTGATCGCCCCCGCGCCGATGTTCGCACCCTCGCCAACAGTCGCATCGCCGACGTAGGAGAGGTGGTTCGCCTTCGCGCCTTTGCCCAGCGTGGCATTCTTGATTTCAACGAAATTGCCGACTTTGGCGCTCTCGCCCAGCACCGCGCCGGGGCGAAGCCGGGCGAAGGGGCCGACCGATGCCTTGCGCCCCACCCGCGCGCCCTCAATGTGCGAGAAGGCATGGATGACGGCGCCATCCTCCACAAACGCGCCGGGGCCGAACACGACATTGGGCTCGATGGTCACATCTCGCCCTAGCTGCGTGTCGTAAGCGAAATAGACCGTATCGGGCGCGATCAGCGTCACGCCATCGCGCATTGCCGCCTCGCGTCGCGCCGCTTGCCAGCCTGCCTCCACTGCGGCCAGCTCCGAGCGGCTGTTCACGCCTGCGACTTGCGCTGCATCGGCCTCGATCACTGCGCTCACCCGCCCATCGGACGCGGCGAGCATCACGATGTCGGGCAGATAATATTCGCCAGCGGCATTCTGATTGCCGACCCGGTCGAGCAGTGTGAACAAGTCCGCGGCGCGCACGGCCATCAGGCCGCTATTGCAAAGATCGGTCTTGCGCTCATCCTCGCTCGCATCCTTATACTCAACCATCTTGCCGATGCGGCCATCGCTCACCGCGATGATGCGCCCATAGGCGGCGGGATCAGCCGGGCGGAAACCGAGCACCACGCAGGCGGGCGCATCATCCTCATGCAGCCGCGCGATCATCGCCTGCATCGTCTGCGCCTGCACCAGCGGCACATCGCCATAAAGGATCAGCACATCACCATCGAAATCCGCCAGAGCCGCGCGCGCCTGCGCCACCGCATGGCCAGTGCCCAGCTGCTCGGCCTGCACGGCGACCTCGACATTTCTTCCAGCAACAGCCTTCTCGACCTGCTCACGCCCGGCGCCTACGACAACGACCTGCCGCTGCGGTGTGAGCGCCGCGACGCTGCTAAGCAGATGCAGCAGCATCGGACGACCTGCGATGGGGTGCAGAACCTTATGCAGATCGGACTTCATCCGCGTCCCCTGCCCGGCGGCGAGAATGATGACAGCAAGCGGCGCAGAAACGGACACTGACACGGACATAACCCTCTAAATTGCACAGACTCTGCCGCAGCCTTGCCATGTTTGACTTGATCGCGCCACCATGCAGCGGGCATGGCGAGCGGCATGAACGATATTCCATTTGATCTTGTCGGCTTCGATCTTGACGGCACTCTGCTGGACACCAGTGCGGACCTGGCCGCGGGCGTGAACCACGCGCTGGGCACCATTGGCCGTGGGCCTTTCCCTGTTGAGGCCATCCGTCCCTTCATCGGTCGAGGCGCGCGGCGGATGCTGGAACGCGCGCTCATCCTTGCGGGTGTGGATGGCGAGGCGATGGTGGATGAATTACTCCCCATCATGCTCGACCACTACCAAGCGCATATCGCGGTGCACACGCGGCCCTATCCCGGCCTGATAACCGCGCTGGATGAGCTTGCGGATCGCGGCGTCCGCCTCGCCGTCTGCACCAACAAGCGCGAGAAATTTGCGCGTAAGCTGCTGGATGCGCTCGATCTGACGCCCCGCTTTGCGGCCATTGTTGGCGGCGATACGTTGGGGCCGAACAGAATGAAGCCGCTGCCCGACCTTCTGCTGGATATGGTGGCTAAGGCTGGAGGTGGCCGCACGATCTTTTTGGGCGATACTGATAATGACACGCTGGCGGCGCGGGCGGCGGGCATTCCCTCCATCGCGGTGAGCTTTGGTTTTGTGGCCTGCGCGGCGGAAGATCTCAAGGCGGATGCTGGGATCGACCATTATGATGAGTTGGTGCCGCTTTTGGAGCGATGGGGTTCGGGTGATTAGGTAGTCCGGTATCTGGCGGAAACCGCCTCCCCGTGGCAGGTTGCGCTGGATGAAGAACATTCAAATCATCAACGGCGCAGACCATGCCACTTTCAGCCTCTTTCACGCTCTAGAGGCAGAGTTTGCAGCCATTTCCTCGATGAGAGCGAAATGGCGCTAATTGAAGATGTGATCCAGCGCTTGGGTGGTGAAGAAACCAGCCATGTGCTTGGACCGATCTGGGATCGCCCAATCCTTAAGCGGGATGCGGTTGGCATCCACGGCACCTTATTTTATGACAGCGAACACCGTCGTGAACATCTTCCAGCATCGGGTCGTGAAGTTGACTGGGAAGCCAGCTCGGTAAACCCGGCACAGAGAGCTTTGTTCGCCCAACATCAGAGATGATCACCGCACTTGCCGAGCAACAGATTTTACCCTCCTGTTCCAACCAGTCGCTGAAAACGTTCCTCCCTTACCGTCACCCAAGCGAAGGCTGGGATTTTTGGCAGTGAGGCGCAAGGCATGTTATCATTCATTTTCAATAGCTTAAACCATGAATTTGACTGAATCTGACCGTCGCGCACTACCCCCACAGATGCCAGCCTTCGCTGGCATGACGATGGGGATAGCTAGTTTGGTCTCATGTTGAGCTGAAAAAGTCGGAGTGGTTTCGAACCCGTGCAGGCATTCAGTGCGGTGGCTGGTCGGCTTGAGCGAGCGACCATGGCCTTAGCATCAGCCCATCAAAAAGGCCGCTGCCCCAGAAAATTCCCCGCCTGCGTATAACGGCAAACGAGGATATCCTCTCGCGTGCCAGTCGCTCTCGCGCAGCCGACTTCCTGCGTCGTGCGCCAGACCATCTGAGTGTAGTGCCCTACGTCCGCGACATTGCCGGTCATACTGTTGGCGGGGAAGCGGCCAGGGCGGAAATTCTGTTTTTCCCGCGCCCAGGCTTGGACCATCGCTTCGGGGGAATAATAGCCCTTGGTGCCAGCCCACAGATTTTCGCCGACCGGATTTGCGCGATCAGCCGGGGCATGCTGGAAGCGTCCGCTCGCGGCGAGGCTGTTTGCCCAATATTGCGCTGATTGTGCCAGCGCCGGGTTCCAGCGCAACGGCTCGATGCCCAGCGCTTCCCGCTCGGCATTATGCGCAAAGAGGATGCGCTCATCGAAATTCATGTCGAGCCCCATTGCGCCCATGTTGAATGGGGCGAGCAAGCCGAGCGCAGATGCGCAAAGCGCCTTTTTCCATTTGAACATAGCCATGAGGCACACCTCCTGCAGTTATGCAGCAGATTGCATGGCGCCAGTGACGAAAGACTCCATGAACAAGGTTAAGCGCCCGCTTACCTGAGGCTTGGAGATTCAGAATGTTCGTCTGGTAGCGTCAAACCGTGAGCATCCAGCCTTCACTCAGGCCTTGGCGGGGGCGTCCGGCAGAATCACCACAGTATCACCCAGCTTCATCTGCTCGAACAGCATGCGGGCAAACTCGTGAGGCAGGCCAATGCAGCCGTGCGTGGCGCTGCCCATGCGCACATTACTGCCATGCAGCGCCACGCCATCATCTGTGAGGCGCAGCATATAGGGCATCGGCGCATCATAAGTGCGCGAGTGATAATCGGCGTCTTTCTGCTTGATCTTGAACTCGCCGATAGGTGTCAGTTTGCCATCCGTGCCAAAAAGGATGACCGCCGAACCAATCTCATGCCCCCCGCGGAAAACGGAGAGAATCTGCTTGGCGAGATCGACCCGAACCCAAACTGGGCCATCGGGCACACCCTTCTCGTCCCAAACATAAGCGCCAAAGCGCATGGGCTGGTTGATATTCAAGATGCTGCGGACGATTTCCCGGCGACCATCCGGCAAAGTTAGTTCAACCTGGCTACCATCGGGATAAGTCACGCGGTCTTCAGGCTTTTTGGCGGCCTGCGCGATGGCAGCCATCGCCATTTCGGTATCAGCAGCGCGTTGCTCACGCTTTTGCTGCCACTGCATGACTAAAATTGCGACCAATCCGCTGATCAGAAAAATCAGCAGGAAGCGCAGCCAGCGAACCATCTTCAATTAGGCCTTAAAGCGCGGGTTGCGCGCTCAGATTTTTGGCGAAGGCGCGACGCTGATAGCGCAGCACTGCGCCTGCCGTGAACAGTCCTGTCATGAGCGTCAGCCAAGTGGCTGGCTCGGGGACCGGTGGTGGTGGTGGAGTGCCATTATCGCCAGGCGTACCTGGTTCGACCGGCGTCTCACCGCCCGGATTACCCGAATCGCCCGACCCACCCCCGAAAATGGGTCCAATACCGGGCTGTGGCACGGAAAAGCTCGGCGGCGTGTCAACAACGTCAGCTAGCGGAATAACATCTGCTGGCGGCGCATCTGGCTGAGCGAACAAGGCCGTAGCAACCGGATCGGCTGCATCGCCAACCACGGGAAGCCCCATGTCCTGCGCGGGCTCGACCGGAACATTGGCAAGAGTGCGTTCGGTAGGCGTGCCGACTGCTTTGTGCTTGGTCTGATACATCGCGCCTGCGCCGCGTTCACCGGGCGAGCGGCCCTCGAACATTGCGGCTGGATCCTTGACGATCTGCGTGAGCGCAGCGCGTCCCTGACCGCCAACAGCAACGCTGTCGACAATGGAGGCGCACAACACACCAGCCAGCACGGGCACGATCAGGGATGTCGCCATCCACTTGCGATCGGTCTGCGACACGCCAGCCTTCGTTCGGCTGAACGAGACATTGTCCGTCAACCAAGTCGAGATGCGGCTGCCCGCTGATGCGATGTTGTAGACCATATTCCGCACGCGCCCTGTTCAAGTACAGAAACAAAAATACTATATTCTTCGAGACTAAAAAACGTTTAACTTTGTCTCAAAATGGCTTGCTTCCCAGCGTCTTCTGGCCAGTACTACCACTGAACCGCGTCCGCCGACCCGCAAACTTGCTCCAAATTGACGCCAAATCGCGCCAACATGGCTTTATTGCCCCGCCCCTCATGCAGCTAAACGCCATCACAATATGAGGACAATGTTCGTTAACACTTTATGAACTTGCATTATGCGCAAATGCCTTTGAAGAAAAGGCTGTTAAGCACAAAACCGCTCACAACTCGTCCGGTTCCTGTCGGATTATCAATCCATTGGGGCATAAAAGCCATACTGTGCCATTGCGGATCAAAGTGGGCCACAAAGGTTAAAAACTCGCCTGAAGCAGACGTTTTTCCACAATTTCGCGGTGACGCCAGGACAACAAGCCTGGCCACGCTACTTTCCCCATCGCGGATTTGCGCTTTTTGTTTTAGGAGCGGCGCCATGCCCTCCCTGGACCGTTCAATCTGGATATCCCTTGGTTCTGGACTTGTCGCGACGGCATTTGTCTTCGGCCTCTCGGGCAATGTTGAAGCAAGCGTCGTCACCGCCATCGCCAGTTTCCTGAGCGTCGCATTGCTGTTCGACGCCATCGAACGCCGCACGAGCGAGGCTGCGCCGCGCCACGCGCCCCTGGCACCGGGCGGCCCGAGCCTGGATCAGATCGATACGCTGTTGCAGGCCCTTCCCCACCCTGCTTTCATCGTCGAGCGCGGACGAATCGAGCGGAGTAACAAGGCCGCCTTGTCACTCCTGGGCAAGCATATCAGCGGGCAGGATGTGCGGCTGGCGCTGCGCTACCCCGCTGCGATGGAATTGCTGACCGGCGAGAATCGCACCACCACCCCGGCCCGCGTCGAAATCATTGGCCTTGGCGCGCCGGGCCAGAGCTGGGAGCTGGATGTTCAGCCGATCGGCAATGAGCGCTTGCTGGCGCAGCTTTTCGATCAGAGCGGGCGGCAGGCGACCGAGCGGATGCGCGTGGATTTCGTCGCCAATGCCAGCCACGAGCTACGCACGCCGCTTGCTGGCATCCTGGGCTTCATCGAGACATTGCGCGATCCGGTCGCTGGCGGCGAGCAGGCGACGCGCGAGCGCTTCCTCACCATCATGGATGGCGAAGCGCGGCGGATGCAGCGCCTTGTCGATGATCTCATGTCGCTCTCTCGCATCGAGGCGGACAAATATCGCTCACCCGATCAGCCCGTGCCGCTGGCATCGCTGGTCGAGGAAGTGGCGGGCGTGTTCCGCCAAGGCCAGAACAAGCGCGGGCAGGATATCGTCGTCCAAATCGACCCAGACCTGCCGCCGGTGCGGGGCGATCGCGCCCAGCTGAGCCAATTGCTGCACAATCTCATCAGCAATGCGCTGAAATATGGCACGCCCGGCACCGCCGTCTCCGTAGCGATCAAAACCAATGATGCCGAGATGATCGTTATCAGCGTCACCGATCAGGGCGATGGCATTGCGGCAGAACATCTGCCGCGACTCACCGAGCGCTTTTACCGCGTCGACTCGAGCCGCAGCCGCGTAATGGGCGGCACGGGTTTAGGTTTGGCGATCGTGAAACATATCGTGCAGCGCCACGGCGGAATTCTTCACCTCGCGAGCACGGTCGGCGTGGGCACGACAATCAATGTGGAACTGGCGGCTTTCCGCCCTTCTGAGAGCGTAGGCAGCCTCTGAAGGTCCTTTCGCGGTTGGGCGGCGGGAGGACGATGTCACAAAAGGGCAACAAAATCGTCACAAAGGCGCGATGCAGCTGGCTCTAAGGCGACGCCAGCAAATCAAGTTCGCCTCTGGAGATTCTCTCATGCGTTATGCATTTTTCGCGGCATCGCTGCTCGCACTCGCCGGTTGCCAAGGCCAATCCGGCGGCGCAGGCGCATCGCGCGATCAAATCCGCGCAGTCGGCTCATCGACCGTCTATCCATTTGCGCAGGAAACCGTTGGCCTGTTCACCCAGGCTAATCCGGGCATGAAAGCGCCGATCATCGAATCGACCGGCACCGGCGGCGGCGTGAAGCTGTTCTGCGCGGGCGTCGGCAGCCAGCATCCTGACATCGTCAATGCATCGCGCCGCCTGAAGAAGAGCGAGTTCGAACTGTGCAAGGCGAACGGCGTCAATGAGATTATCGAAGTGCAGATTGGCCTTGATGGTCTTGCCTTCGCGGAGTCCATCAAGGGCCCCGGCATGAAGCTCACGACCAAGCAGGTTTATGAAGCGCTTGCTGCAAACCCTTATGGCAAGGGCCCCAACAAAGCGAAGAAGTGGAGCGATATCGATCCATCGCTTCCGCCCATCGCCATCTCGGTCTTTGGCCCGCCCTCCACCTCCGGTACGCGAGACTCACTCGCTGAGCTGGTCCTGACGCCCGGCTGCGAAAGCGATCCGGCGATGAAGGCGCTCAAGGCATCGGATGAGGCCCGCCACAAGCAGCTTTGCACGCAGGTGCGCGAAGACAATGTCTATGTGGACACTGGTGAGAATGACAATCTGATCGTGCAGAAGCTCGTCGCCAACCCGGATGCTGTCGGCGTCTTCGGCTTCTCCTTCCTCGATGCCAATCGCAGCGCGATCAAGGACATTGCCCTGAACGGCGTGGAAGCGACCTATGAGACAGTTTCGACCGGTAAATATCCCGGCGCACGCCCGATCTACATCTATGTGAAGAAGGCGCACATCGCTGCGGTTCCAGGCCTCAAGGCCTATATGGAAGCCTTCTCCAACAATTGGGCGCCCGGTGGCGCGCTTGCCCGTCGTGGCATGGTCTCGGCACCAGAAGATATCCGCACGAAGAATGCGGCGGTCGTCGCGAACCTTGCCGTTCTGAACGGCGATGAACTCCATTGATCGATATGACCGGATGTGGCGGGCGTTCTGCTCGCTACATCTCACATGACTGCATGCGGCAAAGGGGTAATCAGCAATGAATGGCGTGGTGATCGCACTGATCATAATCGCGCTCGGGGCGATCGGCTGGATCATCGCCCGGGCGCGCGCCACACGGCTCCAGACGGAGGTTGGCCGCCTGGCGACCAACAGCCGTCCATCCCAGCATGGCTGGTATGTCGCCTTGTGGACTGCTTTGCCTGCACTCCTGTTCCTCACAATCTGGGCGAATGTTTCGCCCGGACTGGTGTTTGACAGCGTGATGGCGACACCGGCGGCGCAATCGCTCCCGGCTGACGACTTCTCGCGCAACGCCATCCTTGCCGAGGCACGGACGATTGCCAGCGGGGCGCAGACCGGCGCGTTCAACCCGCAATCGATGACGCTGGTGGACGCGTTCAAGGGCGCGACTGCTCGCTACTCGACCATCGGCGCGATCCTCGCCGCGATGCTGGCCTTTGCGTGCGGCGCCTATGCCTTTTCGCGGGTCCGTCCGGACTTCACCGCCCGTAATCGCGTCGAACGCGTCGTCATGCTGACGCTGCTGGGCGCCTCGCTGATCGCGATCATCACAACCGCAGGGATCGTCGCCTCGCTGCTGCTGGAATCGCTGCGCTTCTTCTCGATGGTCAATCCGCTCGACTTCCTGCTTGGTCTCAACTGGAGCCCGCAATCGGCAGCGATGGGCTATGGCAATGAGAATGCCTTTGGCGCTGTGCCGCTCTTCTGGGGCACCGTGTTCATCGGCGCAATCATCGCGATGATCGTCGCCATTCCGCTCGGGCTGATGAGCGCCATCTACCTCACCCAATACGCCAAGCCGACCACCCGCAAATGGATGAAGCCCATCCTTGAGGTGCTCGCGGGCGTGCCCACGGTGGTTTATGGCTATTTCGCCGCGCTGACTGTCGCCCCTGCGCTGCGCAACTTTGCGGTTGCCGTCGGCATCCCCGGCGCCTCATCGGAAAGCGCGCTGGCTGCGGGCCTTGTGATGGGCATCATGATCATCCCCTTCGTCTCCTCAATGGCAGATGACAGCATTGCCGCTGTGCCACAGGCCATGCGCGATGGCAGCCTCGCGATGGGCGCGACGACGAGTGAGACGATCCGCAAGGTGCTCATCCCCGCGGCTCTCCCCGGCGTCGTGGGCGGCATCTTGCTCGCCGTGAGCCGCGCCATTGGCGAAACGATGATCGTGGTGATGGCGGCAGGCCTTGCCGCCAATCTCACACTCAACCCCTTTGCCAGCGTCACCACCGTCACCACGCAGATGGTGCAGCTGCTGACGGGCGATCAGGAGTTTGACAGCGCCAAGACGCTGGCAGCCTTCGCGCTTGGGCTGGTGCTCTTCATCGTCACATTGCTGCTCAACATCGTCGCCCTGCGCGTCGTGAAGAAATATCGGGAGGCTTACGAATGAGCGTGAAAACAGCTCTCGATCGCAGCGAAGGTGATCTGCGCGCGCGACGTGCGCCTACGGACTGGCAGGGCAAAGCCATGCAGCGACGCATTGCGGGTCGCTATGCGTCCGAGCGACGCTTCCGCTTGCTGGGACTGGCAGCCGTGGCGCTATCCGGCGGCTTCCTGCTGTTCCTCATCGTCTCGATGATGTCGAACGGCCTGCGCGGCTTCACCCAGACGCAGATTGATCTCACCATCGACTTCCCCCGCTCGGCTCTTCTCGTCGACCCGGCCATGATCGCCAGCAATGGCGAGCAGGTGCTGGCCAATGCCAATCTGCCCGGCGTCCTCGATCAGGCAGCGCAGGTGCAGTTTGGAGCGGAGGGCGGACGACTCTTCTCTTCGGGCGCATCGCTTGGCCTTCGCGATGCCATTTTGGCGGACCCGACGATCCTGTCCCGCAAGGTGACGCTCACGCTGCCCGCCTCCGCCGGCATTGATCTGGCGGTCAAGAGCGATGGCAGCGCGGAGAATGAAGCGGCAGCGGCCCGCCTCAAGCAAGCCGGGCTGATCTCGACGGGCTTCAACAGCGGCTTCCTCACCTCCAGCGATGGCACCGATCCGACGATGGTGGGCATCTGGGGGGCGCTCAAGGGTTCGCTGCTCACAATGGCGATCACGCTGGCGTTGAGCTTCCCGATCGGCGTGTTCACCGCGCTCTATCTGGAAGAATATGCGACGCGTAACCGCTGGACGGACCTGATCGAAGTCTCGATCAACAATCTGGCGGCAGTCCCCTCGATCATTTTCGGCCTGCTCGGCCTCTCCATCTTCCTCAACCTGATGCATCTGCCCCGCTCGGCGCCGCTGGTTGGCGGCATCACGCTGGCGCTGATGACCATGCCTGTGATCGTGATTGCCGGGCGCAACGCCATCAAGGCCGTGCCGCCTTCGATCCGCGATGCAGCACTCGGCATCGGCGCATCGCCTGTGCAAGTGGTGTTCCACCATGTGCTGCCGCTCGCATTGCCCGGCATCCTCACCGGCACCATCATCGGCATGGCCCGCGCGCTTGGCGAAACGGCGCCGCTGCTGATGATCGGTATGCGCGCCTTCGTCGCTCAGCCACCGGGCGGCTTTACCGATCCATCATCGGTGCTGCCGGTGCAGATTTTCTTATGGTCCGATGAAGTCGGCAGAGGCTTTGTCGAGAAGACGTCAGCGGCGATCATCGTACTGCTGCTCTTCCTGCTGACCATGAACAGCATCGCCATCTACCTGCGTAACAAGTTCGAGAAGAAGTGGTAAACCGACCCATGGCCGATACAAACACCACCAATCAAAAAATGACCGCACGCGGCGTGAACGTCTATTATGGCGAGAAGCAGGCGATCGATAATGTCTCGATCGACGTGGATCTCGACAATGTGACCGCTTTCATTGGCCCCTCGGGCTGCGGCAAATCCACCTTCCTGCGCACGCTTAATCGCATGAACGACACGGTCGCCAGTGCCCGCGTGGAAGGCGTGATCACGCTCGATGGCGATGACATTTACTCATCCGGCATGGATGTGGTGCAACTGCGCGCCCGCGTCGGCATGGTGTTCCAGAAGCCCAACCCATTCCCCAAATCGATCTATGAGAATATCGCTTATGGCCCGCGTATTCATGGCCTGGCGACCGGCAAGGCGGAGCTGGACGAGATCGTCGAAAAGTCCCTGCGCCGTGCTGGCCTGTGGGATGAGGTGAAGGATCGCCTGCAGGATAGCGGCACCGCGCTTTCAGGCGGCCAGCAGCAGCGCCTGTGCATTGGCCGGGCGATTGCCGTCGATCCCGAAGTGATTTTGATGGACGAGCCCTGCTCCGCGCTTGACCCGATTGCGACCGCCAAGATCGAGGAGCTGATCCTCGATCTGCGCGGCAATTACGCCATCGTGATCGTGACGCATAATATGCAGCAGGCAGCGCGCGTTTCGCAGCGCACGGCGTTCTTCCATCTAGGGCGGCTCATCGAGCAAGGCCCGACGACGGAAATCTTCACGAACCCGAAAGAAGAGCGCACCAAAGATTATATCACCGGTCGCTACGGCTGATCGCGCGCAAACGGATGGACAGGAACAAGTCATGACAGACCATACAGTCAAGGCGTTCGACGATGATATCAACACGTTGCGCGCGCTCGTCGCCGAGATGGGCGGCCTGACGGAGGACGCAATCGACAATGCCATAAAGGCTCTGACGACGCGCGACGTGGCGCTCGCCAAGAGCGTGGTTGCCGGCGACACGCGCATCGACGAGCTGGACGCGCATATCGAGCGGCTGGTGGTGCAGACCATCGCCCTGCGCGCCCCAATGGCGGACGATCTGCGCGAGATCATCGCGGTGCTGAAAATCTCCGGCATCGTCGAGCGCATGGCCGATTATGCCAAGAACATCGCCAAGCGCGTGGAAACGGTGACCGCAACGAGCCGGCTGGAGCCTCTCTCCCTGCTCCCCTCAATGGCGCAGATTGCACGCGAAATGGTCAAGTCTGCGCTCGACGCCTTCGCTGCGCGCGATGCCAAGATGGCGCTGGCGGTGATCGACCGGGACCGCGCGGTGGACGATTTCTACAACTCGATCTTCCGCACGATGGTCACCTTCATGATGGAAAATCAGAAGATGATCTCCGAGAGCGCGCATGTGCTTTTCATCGCCAAAAATCTTGAGCGCATTGGCGATCATGCAACGAACATCGCCGAGATGGTCCATTATGTCGCCACCGGCGCCAAGCCGCCCGAACGCGAGAAGCATAGCTCCATCGACCCGATGACGGACGCTTGACCGTGGCGCGGGCAAAGATGCTGCTGGTCGAGGATGATGCAGCCCTCGCGGAACTGCTGACCTGGCATTTCCAGCGCGAAGATTTCGACGTGGCGCAGACACCGGATGGCGAAGAAGCGCTGATCATGGCGCAGGAGCGCACGCCCGATATCGTGCTGCTCGACTGGATGGTCGAGAATCTCTCCGGCATCGAAGTGTGCCGCCGCCTGCGCCGGATGAACGAAACGGCGAACGTGCCGATCATCATGCTCACCGCCCGTGGCGAGGAGGAAGATCGTGTGCGCGGCCTTGAGACCGGCGCTGATGATTATGTCACCAAGCCCTTCTCCCCACGCGAACTGATCGCGCGCGTCAACGCGGTGCTGCGCCGGGTGCGGCCTGCGCTGGCGGGTGAGATGCTCACCTTTGGCGATCTGGAGATGGATACGGTTGCCCATAAGGTGCGCCGGTCTGGTGAGCTTATTCCGCTCGGCCCCACTGAGTTCCGTCTGCTGCGCCACCTGCTGGAACATCCTGGCTGGGTCTTCTCACGCGAGCGCTTGCTCGACAGCGTATGGGGTCAGGATAGCGAAATCGAACTGCGCACCGTGGATGTGCATATCAGGCGGCTGCGCAAAGCGATCAATGCTGGCGAGCGACCGGACATCATCCGCACGGTGCGATCGGCGGGCTATTCGCTGGATGCCGACGCAGCCTGAGCGCGCTCAAAAATCATATTGCGCGCGCAGGCCGAACACGTCCGCGCCATAATCATCCTGCGTACCTGCAAGGATCGGCGTGTCGCTCACCTGCACGCGCACATAGTTGGCCATGAACTTGATATGTTCGATCGGCACCCAGATGAGCGATGCGCCATAGGTGCTTTGCGTTCCGCCGTTGATGCCTGCGCTGTTAAGGTCCAGCCAGTCATAGCGCGCATTGATTTGCCAGGCGCCTGAGCCACCCTTGTCGAGGCCGCGGATGGGCTTGATCGTGCCGAATGCGCCGTCGCGATATGGCCGCCCCTTGGCCCCAGCAATCACGTAGCCGATCTCGCCATAGCCGCCGAAGAAGGTGGGATCGGCGAGGCCAGGCCGCGCGACTTTTTGCCAATAAGCTTCAGACGCGACATGGATCGGGCCGTGCGCCAAGCCAAATTCCAAGCCATAGCCCGTCTCAGCAGTGGCGCTGAAGACTCGCGTATCGACGAAGCGCACATCCGTCGTGCGCGCGGCGGGCCGTGCCCGGTAGCGCAGCGACGTTGCGACGTCGTTCAATTCACGATGATGTACCGATCCGCCGAAATGCAGCTGCGTATCGCCAAGCTTGGGCATCGCGACAATCCGGCTATCGAGCGAATAGCCATTGGCAGTGATGCCTGACCCCAAAGTCTCAAGGTCATCCGAGAAAATGCCAGCGCCGATCAGAAAGATGCCCTTGCTGTACTCTGCCGAAAAGCCAAGGCGGCGCTCAAGACCGAAGGCCTGCGTATAGGCCGCACGCTCAAGGAAGGAGGTGTCCAGATCGCTGGTGACATCCTCCAGCGTCGTCATCCGGTGATGACCGAGCGTCAGCGTGAGCGGGCCAGTCTCGTAGGTCATCCACGCATCGGTAAACTGCGCGTTTCCGCTCGCGAAATCCACCTCCAGCCGATAACCAAAACCGCCGCCCACCGCGCCATCGACACCCAGATAAGCGCGGCGAACATCGGCAGACCATCCAAGCGTCGGCGCATTATTGCCGCTCGGGCGGGAAATATGGTTCATGTCCAGTTGCAGACGGCCCCGGGGCTTGAACATCAACCCATCGCTACGCGTGAACTGGGGAGCGCCCCTCCACTGGATTTTGGTCGGCAACTCAGCCGCTGGAGGTGGTGTGGCCGATGCAGCCAAAGGCGCCGGAGCAGGGGCTGGCGCTGGTGCAGTCTCAACCTTGTTGAGCCGCGCTTCCATGCTCTCCAATGCGCTGCGCAGCCGAGCGATTTCAGCGCGCAAAGCCGCGACATCGTCCTGCTGCGCAGAAGCTGAGGAAGGCGCAATGGCGCAAGACGCGACGAGCAAAGAAGATAAAAGGCGCTTGTTCAAGGTCGTCGGCTCCAGCAGTCCGGTGGCATGCGCGCCGATATGACAGTTTTGTTGCTGATTTGCGACAGGGACGTGATGCAGCAATGGGATCAAATCGAAGCCGCGAGCTCATGCGCGATCTCAGCGAGATCTATCAGTAATTTGCGTCACGCTTACGTCTTTGGAGAACGCGCTCAACGGCGCGTTCAGTCTTCGATCAGCTTGAGCAACCGACGTTCGACGGGCGCGAGAATCCCCGCCAGTTCCTGTCCACGCTTGAGCACAGTGCCATTTTCGCCGAACAGCGCCCACATGCCCTGCCGATTGCGCAGGGAGGGGCGCTTCTCGATGCGATATTCAGGCCGCTCTGCAGCGCGGCGGAATGCCGAGAAAATCGCAACCTCGCGATTGAGGTCGATCGCATAATCGCGCCATTTCCCCGCCGTCACCATGCGACCATAAAGGTCCATGATGCGGGAAAGCTCCAAGCGATCAAATGCCGTTTGCGTCGGCCCGCTGCCCAACCCTCCGCTGCTGAACCCTGAACCTGAGCGAGGAAAGGGTGTGACGTTGCTCATCAGGCCGATGTGCGACTCTGGTCGCCGTGCCGCTCGGCCCGTTCTTCGTCCAACTCTCGCGTCAATTCGGCGAGGCGCTTGCTCAGCACCTCGACTTCGCACTGGAGAATTTCCAGCTTCTGCGTTGCCGGGTCATAAGTCTCGCTGCACGGCGTGCCGTAGGGCGTGAAGGGCTTTTGATATTCCTTGGCGTCCATCAGGATTGGCCTGGCGGGGATGCCCACCATCACAGCGCCCGCCGGAACGTCCTTCGTGACCACGGCATTGGCGCCGACGCGGGCACGCGCGCCAACAATGATCGGCCCGAGCACTTGCGAGCCCGACCCGATGATCGCGCCATCGCAGATCGTTGGATGGCGCTTGCCCGCAATGCCATTCGCCGGATCAGTGCCGCCAAGCGTCACGCACTGGTAGATCGTCACATTGTCGCCAATCAGCGCCGTCTCACCAATCACTGTAAAACCATGATCGATAAAGAAGTTTTTGCCGATCGTGGCGCCAGGATGGATATCGATCGCAGTGAGAAAGCGCGAAAAATGATTGATGAAGCGCGCAAGAAAATAAAGCCGCGCCTTGAACAGGCGATGGGCAACACGGTGCAAGCCGAGCGCTAACACGCCGGGATAAAGCAAAATTTCCAACCGGCTACGGGGCGCGGGATCGCGCTCTTTCACGGAATCGAGGTAGGACATAAGCCCCATGAGAAAGCGCCCCTTGCTGGCCGACAAGAGCAGCTATCTAGTAGTGATGCTCCAAAATTTCTAGAGCGTTGCGAAAGAAGACCTGCTGGACAATATGCTTGCGCGAGCCGAACGGCCAACCTAATTGTCCATTAAATAGATAGAGAAGTGGATTTATATGCCCGAGGCTTGGCTGGATTATCTGTGGCTGCTGCTGCCGTTTATCGCGGTTGGCTTTGGCGCGCAGCTTATCGATGGTGCCTTGGGCATGGCCTATGGTGTGATTTCCAGTAGTCTGCTGCTGACACTCGGCGTGCCGCCCAAGGCAGCCTCTGCCGGTGTGCATGCCGCTGAGACATTCACGACAGCAGTGTCGGCGGTCAGTCATGTTCTCCATCGCAATGTCGACTGGAAACTGTTCTGGAAATTGCTGGTGCCCGGCATCATCGGCGGTGTGAGCGGCGCATATTTTCTTTCGAACATCGATGGGAACGTCATTCGCCCATTCATTCTCGCTTACCTCGCATTCATTGGACTTTGGCTGCTGTGGCGGGGCCTGCGTTACCCGACCAATCAGGTGCAAAACCCGCGTTATGTCGCCCCACTTGGGCTCGTCGGCGGCTTTCTTGATGCGTCGGGCGGTGGTGGCTGGGGACCGGTCGTGACGTCCAACCTGCTCATTCAGGGCAGCAGCCCGCGCCACACGATCGGCACGGTCAATACCGTCGAATTCTTCCTCACCCTGTCGATCAGCATCACCTTTCTGGTGCATCTCGGTTGGGAAGCGTTCACCACGGCAACAGTGGGCCTGCTGATCGGCGGCGTCTTCGCAGCACCACTGGGTGCTTGGGTCGCACGTCACATTCCGGCCCGCCCCCTGCTCATCATGGTCGGCACCGTTCTGACGCTGACGACAGGCTATGGAATATTCAGCGCCTTGCGTTGATCGGTTGAAGCGATTAAATCTCCCATATCAAATGATAAGGGCGATTAATGTCGAACTATCTACCAACGCTGAAACAGCTTCAATATCTGGTCACGCTCAAGGAGCATGGTCATTTCGGGCGCGCGGCGGATGCCTGTTTCGTCACGCAATCCACGCTCTCGGCAGGCATTCGCGAGCTGGAATCGCTGATCGGCATTACGCTGGTCGAGCGCACCCGCCGCATCGTGCGCTTCACGGCGCTTGGTGATCGCATCGTGGATAAAGCGCATCGTGTCTTGCGCGAGGCCGAGGAACTGGCCGCCATCGCGCAAGCCTCCGGCTCGCCGCTGGCGGGCGAGTTGCGCATGAGCGTTATCCCCACGATCGCGCCCTTCCTGCTCCCCAGCCTGTTGCCGCGTCTGCGCGCCGAGCGCCCTGCCCTCCAGCTCTATCTGCGGGAAGAGACCAGCCATGCCGCGCTGGATTCCCTGCGCCATGGCCATGCGGACTGTGTTTTGCTCGCCCTCCCCTTCCCCTGCGGTGACGTGGAGAGCGAAATCCTATTTGATGACGCGCTGTATATTGCCTTCCCCAAAGATGATCCGCGCGATCCGCCAGCGCTGATCACGCCCGAGATGATCGACGGCAATCGCCTGCTGTTGCTGGAGGATGGGCATTGCCTCAAAGACCATGCTCTGGCCGCCTGCAACCGCACGGAACTACGCTCAGAAGCGACGATCACCGGCACATCGCTCCACACACTGGTGCAGATGGTGGACAACGGTCTGGGGCTGACCATGCTGCCGGAAATGGCAATCAATGGCGGGATCCTAGCCAACACGCAGATCGTGGCCCGCCCGATCAACTCACCAGATGCTAAGCGCCAGATCGCGCTGGTCTGGCGGCGCAATTCGCCGCGCGAGACGGACTTCCGCATGATGGCGGACATTTTGCGCAATGCAGCGGCGCGGCAGCAGGAAGCAATCGCAGCCTAGAGTCGCGGCGTCAGTTCTTGCTGGATTGCCAGGCAGCGGCGCGTTGATCGTCGCTGCCAATAGCCTCGACCCAGCCCTGCGGTCCGCTGGCCTTGATCTCACGCTTCCAGAACGGCGCGGAGACTTTTAGCCAGTCGATGAGAAAGGCGCAGGATTCAAGCGCTGCAACGCGATGCGACGAGGCTGTGCCAACGAACACGATGCGCGCGCCCACTGGCAACGTTCCATAGCGATGGATCACGGTGACGCCCATGAGCGGCCAGCGCGCACAGGCCTCCTGCACGATTGCCTCGATCTGCGGCGCCGTCATTGCCGGATAATGTTCAAGATGGAGCGCCGTCAGCCCGCCATCGTCCCGCACCAGCCCCGTGAAGCTCGCAACGCCACCCACCTGCAACGCCTCAAGCGCGGCCAACTCCACGCCGGGATCGAAATCCTCGGCGATGACGCGCACGTCCAGCCGAGGCTGCGCCTCAGCCACCCGTCACCGGAGGAAAGATCGCGAGTTCACGCGCATCGCCGATCAAGCTTTCGAGCGACACAAAGCGCTGATCCAGCGCCGCGCGCAAACGAGCGCGATCAGCAAAAGCCTCTGCATGGCCGGGCGTCGTGGCGGACAGCGCATCGAGCAATACGGCTATGCTCGTCTCCGGCGCGGGGCGGGCAACGCTTTCCCCGTCCTTGCCGATGCGCTCGCGTACCCAGGCAAAATACAGGATGTTGAGGTCAGCCAAAATCAGGCCGTGATATGCTTGAGGCCAACGCGCAGATAATCCCAGCCGGTCAGCAGCGTGAGCAAAGCCGCCGCCCAGAGCGAGACGAGCCCGGCAAGCTGGATGAATGGCCAATGCGGCAACCCGCCAGCGAGAATCAGCGCGCCCAGCGATACGAGCTGAAACGTGGTCTTCCACTTCGCCAAACTGGACACAGGGATCGACACACGCAACCCGGCAAGAAACTCACGCAGGCCGGACACAGCAATCTCGCGCAGCAGAATGACCAGCGCCGCGATCATATGCACGCCCTGAATATTCTGGTTTGCGCACAGGATGAGGATGACCGCCGCAATCATGATCTTGTCCGCAATGGGATCAAGAAACACGCCGAGCTTGGAGACAGTGCCCTGCGCACGCGCAAGATAGCCGTCGAAATAATCGGTGATGCCCATCAGGCAGTACAGACCGAAGGCCGCCAGATAGCCCAGCCGCCAATCGTGGATCGACTCCGTCGGCCAGAGCAGCGCCACAAGCAGGGGCACAGCCAGTATCCGTGACAGGGTGAGGATGTTTGGAAGGAACATCATAGCGCGTTGCGGCCTGCCACAGACTGCCCGTGCGGACAAGGGGCTGCGTGCTCCCTCACGCTGTGACTTCCCACTCTCATATTTCGCGGCTAGAAGCGCATGCGGTGGCAGAGGTGCTGCCAGACCACAAGAGTTCATGCGCTTATGCAGGCTTCCCTGCGGTTGCTCGCCCAACGTAAATTTCTGCCCCTCTTCGTCACGCAATTTCTTGGGGCATTTAACGACAATCTGTTCAAGACGGCGATGATCCTGTTCGCGACTTATGTCGTGTTCGAGGATCCCCGGCAGGAAGCCGCGTTCAATGCGGTCGCGACAGGATTGTTCATCCTGCCCTTCTTCCTGCTCTCGGCGCTGTCCGGCCAGCTTGCCGATAATATGGACAAGGCGAAGATCATCCGGATGGTCAAGGTCGCCGAGATCGCGATCATGTCCGTGGGCGCTTGCGGGCTTATGATCAGCGAGCGCTTCCCCTATTTGGGCGTGGGCCTGATGCTGACCGCTTTGCTGGCGATGGGCGTTCACTCGACCTTCTTCGGCCCGATCAAATATGCCATTCTGCCGCAGCATCTTGAGCGCAAGGATGTGCTTGGCGGCACGGGGCTGGTCGAGGCAGGAACCTATATCGCAATCCTCACCGGCACGATCGTCGCAGGCTGGATCAGCCCGACCGCGACGGCAGCCGCTGTGCTGATCTTTGCGGTTCTAGGCTATCTCTCCGGTCGCGCCGTTCCGCCTGCGCCACGCCTTGGTCCACCCATCGAGCTGGATTATAATGTCATCCGGGCTTCCTGGCGGCTGATCTCTGCCACGATGCACATCAAACGACTGTTTCTGGCGATCATGTCGATCAGCTTCTTCTGGATGATCGCGACCGTGCTCATCATCATCTTCCCCCCCATGGTGAAGAATGATTTCACCGCCAGCAAGGAAGTGGCGAGCCTGTTCCTGGCGATTTTCTCAATCGGCGTTGCGGTTGGCTCGGTCGCTGTGAACCGCTTGCTCAAAGGGCAGGTTTCGGCGCGCTACTCACCGATTTCGGTGATCGTGATGGCGGCGTTCGTCTGGTTCTTCCAGTTTGAATCCGGTGGCTGGGTGCAAGCGCCTACAGGCACACTTTACTCCGTATCGGACTTTTTGGCGCAGCAATATAGCTGGCGCATTCTCCTTGCGCTGTTTGGCATTGCGACCTTTGGCGGTATGTTCGTCGTGCCGCTCTACGCCTTCATGACCACGACCGTTTCTGGCGACCAGACTGCGCGCACGGTGGCTGCGAACAATGTCGTCAATTCGGGTGCGATGGTGTTCGGTGCGCTGGTGATCATCGCGGCGACGGCAGCAGGGCTGAGCAGCCAGCACGCCCTTCTGATCGTATGCGGTATGTGCGTGTTGTGCGCGCTGCTTGCTATGAAGCTCCAACAGGCGTGCAACCGGCATTCGCGGGCTTGCCTTGCCAAGGGCGTCGTGCCCGGCGAATTACCCAACTAGGAGCGTCAATCGGAGCCTCAACTGGCAAAGCGCCGTGTCAGACGATGAACGTATAAGCCACTGTGAAGAAGGCCGTGAAGCTGAGCAAAAACAGCTTCCAGTCCTTGTCATCTTCAGCCGCCTCAACGCGCGGCGTGGGGTCCGCGCGCGGCATCACGAACACATGCCTTGGCAAACTGCGACGGAAGGGA
>CBIHKY010000054.1:0-23093 GCA_966205705.1 uncultured Alphaproteobacteria bacterium | reverse complement strand
ATTGGTGTTTGCTGTCGTGATGTTGACCGAGTTCCAATATTTTCCGTCAACGGCGGTAATGTCAATTAGCTTTGTAACGGATGGGACGATGGTGGTGTTAACAAGATACACCGTTCCCAGTTCGGACCCCCTCACAACGGCCGCACCGGTGTGCGAACCATTTCCTGTCGTGAGCGTAACGGTCGGGCTGACCGTATCGAGCAGGAAGGACACGTTGGTGCTTGTCGCCGAGATGTTGCCGACGGCGTCTGTCGCTACGGCGTTGACGGTAATGTTGCCGTTGCCGAGCGTAGTGAGTTGGGATTGATCCAGTGTAACCGCCTCCGGCTCCCCGGTGCCGATAATCGTGCGCGTGAGGGAGCCAAGCGTCCCAGTGAAAGTCACGACGGTGACCGCGCCGAGCTCTGCGGAGACCGTAACGATGCCTGCCGGGGACAGCGCCTCCTCAAGCGACGCAGCATTCTGGCTGATCGCAAGTGGCAAGCCGAGTACGGGTGCGACCGGCGCGACCGTATCGAGCAGGAAGGTGATCGGATCGGCAGTCGTTGCATTGCCAGCCGTATCGGTCACCTGCGCGGAGACCAACACATCGCCATTGCCGAGCGTCGCCAGATCGGCAGTCGTGAGCGTGACAGCTTGTGGCGCACCGGTGCCGACGACCGTTTTGGCCACGGACCCGCTCACACCAATGAAAACGACCTGGATGGATGCACCACTTTCCCCGGCAACGGTGATGACACCGCTCGCACTTGTTGCTTCGGCTGACGAAGCGCCATCCGATACGCCATTTCCGAGCTGGATAACGGGTATCCCGGGCGCCACGCGATCCAGGGTGAATTGGGTCGCATTGGAACTTCCCGAGGTGTTACCCGCCGAATCCCTTGTGGTTGCAGAGATTGCGATAGCCCCATCAGCAAACTGAGCAACCTCCGCTGCTGTCAGGCTGACAGCCTGCGCAGTGCCGGTGCCTGTGACCGACTTGACGATCTGCACCGATCCCTGACCGAAGGTGACCTGCACCGTCGAACCGATTTCTGCCGTGACATTGACGACAGAGCCTGCAGCAATCGCGGCACTCTTGATCGCCCCACCAATCAACGCGACCGTTGGGACAGTGGGTGTCACTGTATCGATCACGAAGTTCGCCGTGGCTGCGGAGGACTGATTGCCAACCGCATCGGTGACGAAGCTCGACACGGTGACGGCGCCATTGCCCAGCTTGATCAGATCGTTCCCGGTCAGCGAAACGCCCTGTGCCAACCCATTACCTGTAAAGGTCTTGGTCACTACATTGGCGCCAGCTGTGAAGACAACCGTAACGAGGGCGCCCGATTCCGCCGTGACGCGCACGACACCAGCACTTGCCAGTGCTTCCAGGGCCGTGGCGCCACCGGCAATCCCGTCCGACAGGGTCATCGTGGGCGTGGCAGGCGGCGTGCGATCCAGCACGAAGTTGCTGGCCGTTTCCGGCGAGTCATTGCCTGCCGGGTCCTTCGCCTGCGCCGTGACGGCGATTGTGCCATCGCCGAGCGCCTGCAGATCCGCTGCCGTGAGGACCACCGCCTGCGCCGATCCCGTACCCGTGAGCGCCTTGACGACGCTGTTCGAGCCATTGGAGAACACCACAGAGACCGTGGAGCCTGCTTCCGCTGTGACCGAGATCACGCCGGTCGCCGCCGTTGCCTCCGCTGCCGAGGCGATGTCTGCGACACCGGTGCCCAGGGTGATGGTGGGTGCGGTCGGTGCAGCGCGATCCAGCGTGAACTGGACGCCCGAGCCGATCGAGGAGCCATTGCCCGCACTATCGGTCGCGACGGCGGTGATCACCACAGCGCCATCACCCAGCGCGACGACATCGCCTGCGGTCAGCGATACGGCCTGTGCCGTGCCCGTGCCGGTGAGCGTCTTGACGATCTGTCCGGAGCCACGCGTGAAGGTGACTTTGACGGTGGCTCCTGCCTCCGCCGTCACCGTGACCACGCCCGATGCCTGCGCAGCGCTCGTGCCGGACTTGGTCGTGCCGCCGATGAGCGCCAGCGATGGGCTCGTCGGTGCGATCGTATCGAGCGTGAAGCTGGTCGTGACCGGTACCGAGGCATTGCCAACGGCATCCTTGGTGACGGCCGAGACGGTGATCACACCATTGCCCAACAAAGTGAGATCCGACGCCAGCAGCGTAACCGGGTTGGAGCCGCTGCCCGCCACGATCGACTTCTCGACGCTGTTCGCACCATTGGAGAAGGTGACGGTGACGGTCGTGCCGGTTTCTGCCGTGACCAGCACCGCGCCGGTGGCGGCTCTGGCTTCTGCCAGCGTTGCACCATTGGCCATGCCGACGCCCAGCGCCAACGTGGGCGAGACAGGCGCCGTGCTATCCAAGGTGAAGCTGGACGTGCTGGCCGTGGAGACATTGCCAGCCGCATCGCGTGCGCTTGCGCTCACGGAGATGGTGCCGTCACCCAACGTCACGAGGTTGGCTGCACTCAGCTCGACGGCCTGCGCAGCCCCCGTGCCGGTGAGCGTCTTGGTGATGACCTTGCTGCCATTGGTGAAGGTGACGGTGATGGCCGAGCCATTTTCCGCCTGCACGGTGATGACGCCCGTGGCTGCCGTGGCTTCCGCTGCGGAAGCGATATCGGCAACGCCCGTGCCCAGCACGATGACTGGAGCGGTCGGGGCGACATCGTCGATCCGGAAGGTGGTTGTGGCGGGCGTCGAGATATTGCCCACGATATCCTGCACCTGCACCGACACGTTGATCGTGCCGTTGCCGAGCGTCGTCGCATCGGCTGCGGAGAGCAGGACCGTCTGAGCGACACCCGTGCCGACCAGCGTCTTCGTGATGGTACCGGCCGTGCTGGTGAACGTCACCGTCGCGGTAGCGCCCGCTTCTGTTGTGACCTTTAGTACGCCAGCAGCGCCGGTGGCCTGCACGGTCGTTTTTGCGGGCGCGCCCACAAGCACGAGGGTGGAGGGGTTCGGCGCGGTCTGATCGAGCAGGAAGGACCGGCTGGCCTCCGCCGATTCATTACCGACCGAGTCCGTTGCAACGGCGGAGATGGAGATGTTGCCATTGCCCAGCGCCGTCAGCTCTGCTTGCGTGAGCGTGACAGCCTGACTGAGCCCCGTCGCGACGAGGTTCTTTACCAGGCTGGTCGAGCCGTTGACGAGCGTGATGGAGACAAGCGTGCCAGCATCTGCCGTGATTGTCGCAACGCCGGTTTCCGCCAGAGCTTCCGCCGCCGAAGCGCCGTCCGCAATGCCTGCGCCCAATGTGAGCGTCGGCGCGCCGGGGGCAACACGGTCCAGCGTGAACTGCACCGAGCCACCGCCCGCCGAGATATTGCCAGCCGCATCCGCAGCCGTGGACGTGACGTAGATTGCGCCATCGCCAAGCGTCTGGAGATCGGTGGTGCTGAGCGTGACGATCTGCGCTGCGCCGGTGCCTGTGAGCGTCTTGGTGACGACATTCGCGCCATTGGTGAACGTCACCGTGACAGCCGAGCCAAGCTCAGCCGAAACCGTGACCGCACCTGCCGAACTGCTGGCCGCTGCTCCCGACTTCTCGGCAGAACCGACAACAGTCAGTGTCGGGCTGTTTGGCGCTGTCATATCGAGCGTGAAGCTGCGCGATGTGGCGATGGAGTCATTCCCCACGACATCACGGGCAACCGCCGAGACGGAGATGGTGCCATTACCCAGCGCCGCGAGATTGGCAGCAGTCAGCACGACAGGATCAGCCGAGCCCGTACCAGTCAGCGTCTTGGTGACGACGTTCGCGCCATTGGTGAACGTGACCGTCACCGCCGTGCCCGCTTCCGCCGTCACCGTAACAACGCCGGTGGTCGCCTTGGCTTCATTCAACGTGGCGCCATTGGCGACGCCGCTGCCCAGGGCAATCAAAGGCGCCGTCGGCGGCGTGCGATCCAGCACGAAGCTGGACGAGGCCGATGCCGACGAGGTGTTGCCAGCAATGTCCCGCGCGATCGCGGACACGCCGATGGTGCCATCCCCCAGCACGGCCAGATCGCTGTTGGTCAGCACGACAGCCTGCGCTGCGCCCGTACCCGTCACCGTTTTGACCACTGTGCTGCCACTGCGCGAGAAGGTGACCGTCACGGTAGATCCGGCTTCGGCGGACACTGTCACCACACCGCTGCTGGCGGTTGCCTCTGCGGCAGACGCCGTATCGGCAACGCCTGCACCGAGCACGATGACCGGAGCGACCGGCGCTACGTTGTCGATGATGAAGTTGGCGCTGCCAGTCTGCGAAATATTCCCAACCGCGTCGACCGCCGTGACGGACACGGCAATCGTGCCGCTACCAAGGGCAGCCACGTCACTGGCAGTCAGCACAACGGCTTGCGCCGCTCCCGTTCCGACCAGCGTCTTGTTGATGCTATTGATACCGTTGGTAAAGTTCACCGTGACGGCAGCGTTCAGCTCCGCCGTGACCTGGAGCACACCGGTAACATTGGATGCCTGCGCACTGGTCTTGGCCGAAGCACCGATGAGCGACACGAGCGGGGATGCCGGAGCAACCATATCGAGCGTGAACGACTGGGTCGCAGCGCTCGATTCATTGCCCGCAGGATCGCGCGTGAGGGCGCTGATCGACACCGTGCCGCTGCCCAGTGTGGCGAGATCATTCTCGGTGAGGACGACAGCCTGCGCCGCGCCTGTTGCCGTCACTTCCTTGACGACCTGACGCGTGCCATTCCTGAACGTCACGCTGACTGTGAGGCCTGCAGCGGCGGTCACGGATGCGACACCACCTTGCGAGGAGGCTTCCGCCGCCGACGCGCCATCTGCAATGCCGGTGCCCAGTGCGACCGTGGGTGCGCTGGGCGCAACGCGGTCCAGCGTGAACTCAAGTGGCGTACCGATCACAGAAGCATTGCCTGCGGCGTCGGTCGCTGTCGCAGTGACGGACACCGCGCCATCGCCCAACGTGGCCAGATTGGCCGTCGTAAGTATGACAGCCTGCGCAGAGCCGTTTGCCACGATCTCCTTGGACACAATGCCCTGCGTGCCTGCGAAGGTGACCGTGATTGCCGAGCCGCCTTCAGCCCGCACAGTCACGACGCCAGTTGCTGCCGTCGCTTCGGCCTGCGTCGCGCCGCCGGTTACGCCTGCACCGAGCGTCAGCACCGGAGTCAGCGGTGCCTGGCGATCCAGCGTGAAGCTGGACGTTGCGGCGGCAGAGACATTCCCGCTGGCATCGCTCGCGCTCGCCGACACGGCAACCGGGCCATCCCCGATCGTCTGCAGTTCCAGCGCCGTCAGGACGATCTGCTTGGGCGCTCCGTCGCTCAGCAACGTTCGCGTCACGGTCCCCAGCGAACCGGCGAACCGAACAGTCATGAGCGCGCCGGATTCCGCCGAGATCGTCAGGATGCCGGTGGGCGCCGTTGCTTCGCTCGCGGTTGCGCCATTGGCGACATTGGATGCGAGCGTCATCTGCGGCACCTCCGGGGCCGCAGCGTCGAGATTGAAGGTCAGGCTTTGCAGCGAGGACTGGTTACCCGCCAGATCGGTGACGGTCATGGCAACCTGCACAGGGCCATCGCCCAGCGCAAGGATCTGCGCCTGGGTCAGCGTGACGGCTTGCGACGTTCCGGTGCCGATCAGCGAAAGTATGACCGACGCACCGGAGTAGCCGTTCAAGGTCAGCTTGATCGCCGAGCCGTTTTCAGCGGCGGCCGTGACCACACCATCGGTCGACAGCGCTTCTGCCGCCGATTTGGTCGAGCCGCCAACGAGTGTGAGCCCGGCGACAGGCACGGCGGTATCCAGAATGAAGGCAGCTTGCGATGTCTCGGACTGGTTGCCCGCAGCATCGGTGGACACAGCCGTGACCTGGATCTGACCATCGCCAAGCCGCGCCAGATCGCCCGCCGTGAGGTGGATGACCTGCGACGCACCATTGGCGGTGATGGCCTTGATGACCTGATTACCGGCATGCGAGAAGGTCAGCGTGACGATCGTGCCGGTATCGGCCTTCACGAGCACGGCGCCCGCCCCGGCTTCGGCTGCCGTCGCGCCGCCATTCTCTATACCCGTACCAAGCGTGAGCACCGGAGCCACAGGTGGCACAGCGTCGAGACTGAAGGACAGGGTCGCAGGCGCCGAAGCATTACCTGCAGCGTCCAGTGCCAGCGCCGTCACCTGAATGGGGCCATCGCCCAGCATCACCAGATCGCCCGGTGAGAGCGCGATGATATCCAGTCCGCCAGTTGCCGAGGCGACCGTCTTGACGACGGTTCCGCTGACACCGCTGAACACCAGCCGGACGCCCTGCCCGCCTTCTGCCGTCACAGTGAGGACACCATCGGTCGAGAGCGCTTCGGCAAGCGACTTGGTCTGGCTGCCCACGATCTGCAGGACAGGCGAGGCTGGCGGCTCGGTGCGCAGCGCGAAGCTGCTGGTGCCAGCCGTCGAGGCATTGCCTGCAGCATCGGTCGCGACTGCGCTGACGCTGACCGCACCATCGCCCAATTGGGCAAGTTCGGTTGCCGAGAGGATAACGGCTTTTGCCGCGCCCGTGCCGGTGATCGTCTTGTTCACCGCGCCCCTGATGCCGGTGAAGGTCACGACGACCGACGAACCTGCTTCTGCGGAGACACGCACGATACCACCGCTGGACGTGCCTTCATCGAGCGAGGCGCCATCAGAAACGCCAGCACCCAGCGTGATCGTTGGGGCCGGTGGCGGCGTGGCGTCAACCGCGAAGCTTACCATGGATGCGCCGGAGAAGCCGCCGCTGGTCACATTGAACTGACGCACGGCGAGCAGGTTCACGCCTTCAAATGAATTAGCATCATTCGTCCAGGTCGCGCCGCCATCGCTGCTATACTGGATTTCCGACCCGCTCTCGACGCCATTGACAGACAGGCTGCTGTCATTGGTCAGCCCATCGGTGCCGGAGACGCCCGTATCGTTCTGCAATGCTAATGTGAGCGAGGACAGCGTGATCGACGGATCGAGCGTGAACTCTTCTAGCGTGGCAGGCGATGCATTGCCCGCCACGTCGATCTGCCGCACGAGCACGGAATTGGCGCCGGGATTAGCCGTAAAGCTCTTGCTCCATGTCGCCCCGCCGTCGGTGCTGAACTCGATGACGGCACCAGCCTCCTGACCGGTGATGCTCAGGATGCCGGTATATTCATTGCCTTCAACCGCGAGCAGACCTGGCAGGCCAGTATCGAGGTTGAAGTTGACGGTCGCGGCGGCAGAGACATTGCCGGCTGCGTCCTTCGCGGTGGCGGAAACAGCGACAGCACCATTGCCGACGAGGGCGAGTTCAGCGCTGGTGAGGCTCACTGAGACGGATGCGCCGGTGCCTTCGACCAGCTTGGTCACGGTGCCTGATGTGCCGGTGAAGACGAGGCGCACGCTCGTGCCGACCTCCGCCGTCACAGCCACGGCTCCTGCCGCGTCGGTCGCCTCGGCTGCCGTCTTGTCGGCATCGCCGATGAGATCGAGAATAGGGTCGCCCGGTGCGACGCTATCAAGCGTGAATTCATTGGTCGCCGTCTGCGAGACATTGCCTGCACCATCAGTGGCGACGCTCGAAACCGAAACGAGGCCATTGCCGAGGATTGCAAGATCAGCCGCTGTGAGCACCACCGCCTGATCGGCGCCGATGCCGGCGAGGGTCTTGACGACGCTCCCCTGTGCGGTCGCGAAGGTGACAGCGACGGACGAGCCATATTCCGCCCGAACGGTCACGACACCGCTGGAATAGACGGCTTCGGCCGCCGTCGCACCATTGGCGATGCCTGCGCCGAGCGCCATGACTGGCGTGGCCGGACCTGCCGTATCGAGCGTGAAGACGAGCAAAGTTGCGGGCGAGATATCGCTGCCCGAGGCTTGCCGCACATGAACATGGTTAACGCCTTCGGACGCGACAAAAGCGCTCGTCCAGCTTTGTCCACCATCAATGCTATATTCCACCGTTGCGCCCGCGCCGACGCCGGAGACCTGGAGGGTGCCGTCGCTGGTCAGCCAGTCGCCAGCCGATGCGCCGGTATCGCTCGTGAGACCGACCGACAGCGCGGGCAGCGCCGCTGTTAGATTGAACTGCAGCTGCTGCGGCTGCGAGGCATTGCCGGCCGCATCGACCTCTCGCACCAGCACGACATTGTTGCCGGCGCCCGAGGCGAAGCTCTGGCTCCAGGTCTGGCCCCCATCGATGCTATATTCGATGACTGAGCCGGATTCCTGGCCCGAAACACTGATCACGCCGCTAAGCGAATTGACCGTGGCGGCCATTTGCGAGGGCGCGACGGTATCGAGTGTGAACGCGAAGGCATTTCCTTGCGACACATTGCCAGCGGCATCCGTCGCCGTGACGGTCACTGCGATCTGGCCATTGCCGAGCGCAGCCACGTCTGCCGCCGTCAGCACGATCGCCTGCGCGCTGCCATCCGCGCTCACCTGCTTCTGGATGCTGTTGGCGCCATTGGTGAATTTGACCGTGACAGTCGATCCAGCCTCGGCAGTGACGGAGACCACGCCGCCTGCGGCAGTCGCCTCGGCCGCCGTCGCGCCGGAGGCCACACCGGCACCGAACGCCACAACGGGCGCGCCGGGAGCCTGAGCGTCAATGGAGAAGCTCAACGAGCTGCTGGTCGAGACATTGCCTGCGGCGTCGACGACCTTGACCGATACCTGCACATCGCCCTCGCCCAGTTCGGCAAGATCGGCAGCGCTGAGCGTGATGCCTTGCGCAGCGCCGGTGCCCGTCACAGTGCGCAGCACGATGCCGGTCGCGCTCTTGAACTCGATCTGCACCGAAGCCTGATTTTCAGCCGTGACTGTGAACACACCGGCCTGCGCCAGCGCAGCATCGATGCCCTTGACGGCTGAACCGACGAGCTGAAGCGCCGGTGCATCCGGAGCGCCGGTATCGACGCGCAGATTGGGCGCCGCAATGGCGGGGAAAGTCGTGACGACCGGTAGGCCCGTTTCGCCCTTGAAGTCATCGGTAGTGGCGGTGCCGAGCGTCAGGCTGTTCGCCTTGATGGTGATGCCATCGCCATCGAACAATGCGTTGGGCAGCGCTGCAGAGAATTGCAGGCCGCGCACGCCCGCCGCCGTGAGGTTCGTGCCGGTTGCCGTCAGCAGCACTTCCTGCCCGCCGACAAGCGCGATGATCGTGACAGTCTTGCCCGCAGCCAGAACCACTGGCTGAGAGAAGTTGAGCGTGAGCGCGAGCGGCTCGCCAACCTTGACCCATGTGGGTGCCGACGCCTGCTCGACGGAGAGCGGTGTGACATTGAGGCCGGGCGTAACCGTCGCAGGATCGAAGCTAGCCAGATCAGCGAGCGCGACGTTCGGGTTAAGCTTGATGCCATTGCCCGCGACTTGCGAGCGGATCGCGCCATCGGCAAAAACCAGAAGGTCGTTGAGCGCATTGCCCGCCGCAGACACGATGACGGATTCAAGATGGCCGTTGATCGTGCGGGTGAGCGTCATGCGAGAGCCCGAAACGGTCTTGGTGTAATCGGCCCAGCTTCCGCGGAAATAGATGACGTCCGTGCCGCCGCCGAGCGCTGCTGCGTCCACCGTCGCGCCTTCAGCGACATAGACGACATCGACGCCGCTATTGCCGAGGATCTGGAAGGTGACGCCGGGCTTGGCAAGCGCGATCGTCTCACCATTTGCATCGAAGGAGACGACCTTCACGGTAGCGGAAAGCTCGGCGCCGGGTGCCGCAGCACCGATTGGCGCAGTCGATTTCTCGCCGGTGGGCACAGGAATGGGATCGCCGCGCGAGATGTGGTTGTAGAGCGCGTTGGTTGCGACAGTGCCGTCTGAAAACACCAGCGCGTCAGGCGTTGTCGCCGCGTTGGCGCTGGCGAGATTGACCGTCTCAATCTTGCCTTCGACCGTGCGTGACAGGGTGAGCGTCGCACCGGTCCTCGTGACGGTATAATCCGCCAGCGATCCTTCGAAAAAGATGCGGTCGGCGCCCGCGCCTGTGCTCAGCGAATAGATGGCACCGGGGCGGATGAACACGGCGTCGACGAAGGAAGAACCCAGAAACTGGATCTCCTGCCCATCCAGAGACAGGGTGCCGTAATTCAGCTCGAAATCGATGAAGTTGCCACCATCGGTTGTGTTCATGATGATGTATTTAGACGTGATTGCCATGATCTTGGACTCCTGAAGAGAATGTCTTGAAAATATCGGTTTGGAAAAAAGCTTGTAAAAACGCGTTCAGCCGGGCCGGATGAAGGTCCGGCCCGGGGAATCTTCATCCGCCCACGAAGAGCGGTGTCGGTGACTGGAGATAGTCTTGAACAGCGACTGGCGATTCTCGCCACTCACCGCCGATATCGAAATCGATGTAGGACTGGCTGCTGTTCGGGAACGGCGCGGCGGTGTTATAGGTGCCGAAGTCGACCCGCGTATCATTGGGAAGTCCAGCATCGCCACTAGCGAACGAGGTGTTCGCAAGGTCCCACCCGCTGGTGCCATTATGCTGATTGTCCAGATAGACGAGATCGTTCGCGCCGAAGTCGGTCGCGCGGACCCAGAAGTCCCAGGTGCCGATCACGCCCGAGGCGTCCCTGTCCGTCACCACCAACGCATAGCCATCTGCTGCGAGACTGCCGATCGAGGTCGCTGCGGAGACCGCCGTGTTGCCAACGCCATCGATGCCGACCCACTTGTGGCTGGCACCCAAGGAGCCATCTGCCGCCATGATCTGCGACGCCGCAGCGCCGGAAATGAGCGCCGCCCCTGTTCCGCTCGTGTTGGGTGTAACCGTCGAGAAACTCGCGCCGCTGATCAGGGCTGCACTGCCAAGACCAGAGGTCGCGCTGACAAACAGGCCCGCATCGATCTCGACATGATAATTGTTTGAGAAATCGAGATCATAATGCGGATTGATGATCAGCTTGGTGCCGGAAATCGTCAGCACGTCCGCGATATTTACGGCCGCGCCGTTCCAGCTGGCGGAAAGCTGGCCATTGCTAACGGTCACGATCAACGTCTGCGTATTGTCGATCGCTTCGCCGAGCGAGCCGGAGTAGCCAGCCTTGCCAGACGTATTGGCGCCGTTGACGATCTTGATGTCATAAACGCCATCGACGCTGGTCAGCGCAATGGCCTCGCTCGCCGTGAAGACGAGATCGGAACGCACATCGAGGTTCGTCACGCCGTTGAGCAGCGTCGAAAGAACGGGAGCGGGCTGCGGCTCGATCTTGAAATCATCATAGGCCGTCAGGCTTCCGTCCGAAGCGGTGACGCGGATGGTGAGCGCGCTGGCCAATGCCGGCGCTGCGCTGGACGAGAAGACCCCGGTCTGCGCATTGAAACTCAGCCAGGACGGCAGCGCGGAAAGATTGCCTTGCGCATCGACCAGCTGCGCTGTGTAGCTGAGCGTATCACCATTGGGATCGGTGAAGCTGCCTGTGGGGATGCTGTAATTAAAGCTCTGCCCGGTAATCGTGAGTTGATCCACGAGCGCCTGCGCCAGCACGGGCGCATCATTGAGGCCCGGCGTGGTTGTGGCTGCATCATAGCCCGAGATCGCGGTGATCGCGACGGCAGCATCGGTTTTCACCGCATTGCCTGCGACTTGCGAGCGCACCGCGCCATCCGCAAAAACCAACAGATCGTTGAGCGTATTGCCTGCCGACGAGACGACAACTGTTTCAAGCTGACCGCCCACCGTGCGCGTCAGCGTCATGCGCGAGCCGGTGATCGACTTGCTATAATCAGCCCAGTGCCCACGGAAATAGACGATATCCGTGCTGGCGCCGAGGGCGGACGCATCCACTGTTGCGCCATCAGCGACATAGACGACATCGACGCCAGCATTGCCCAGAATTTGGAATTTCATGCCGGGCTTCGACAGCGCGATTGTTTCACCCGCGCCATCGAATGAGACGACCTTCACGGTCGCGGAGAGCGCCGCGCCCGGTGCGGCAGCCCCAGTCGGCGCGACCGAAGTCTCGCCCGCAGGGGCCGGCAACGGATCTCCGCGCGAAACATGGTTATAAACGGCGTTGGCAGTCACGCTGCCGTTCGCAAACACGAGCACGTCAGGCGTGGTCGCCGAGTTGGCGCCCGAGAGGCTGACCGTCTCGACCTTGCCCTGCACGGTACGGGCCAAAGAGAGCGTCGCGCCGGCCCTTGTCAGCGTGTAATCCGCCAGCGCCCCTTCGAAATAAACGCGGTCCGCGCCGCCGCCCATGCTCAATGAATAGGTCGCGCCCGGTCGCACGAAGACAGCATCGACCAACGCCGAACCGAGAAACTGCATCTCCTGCCCCGCCAGCGAGAGCGAGCCATAGTTGAGCCCGAAATCAATGATGTTCGAGCCATCAGCTGCGGAACCCATGATGATATATTTAGACGTGACGGCCATGCCCCTGCCCCCTGCAAGTAAGGAATATGAAAATATCTGGTTGAAAAAGGCGCCCACACGCCGTTTGCACGGGCCGGATCTTCATCCGGCCCGGCACAATATTTATCCGCCTACGAAGAGTGGCGTTGGTGACTGGAGATAAGTCTGGACCGCATCCGGCGTTTCTCGCCACTCGCCGCCAATATCCAGATCGATGTAGGACTGGCTGCTGTTCGGGAATGGCGCGGCCGCGTTATAGGTGCCGAACTCCACGCGCGTGTCATTGGGGTCGGTATCGCCGCTTGCGAATGAGGTATTCACAAGATCCCAACCGGCGCTGCCATTCTGCTGGTTGTCCAGATAGACAAGATCGTCTGCGCCGAAACCGGTCGCGCGCACCCAGAAGTCCCAGGTGCCGATGGCGTCCGTGGCGTCCCTGTCCGACACCACCAGCGCATAGCCGTCCGCCGCGAGGCTGCCGATCGACGTAGCCGCCGCGACCGCCGTATTACCGACATTATCGATGCCGACCCATTTGTGGCTGGCGACAAGCGAGCCATCCGAGGCCATCATCTGCGATGCGGCGCCCCCCGCAACAATCGCAGCGCCCGCGCCGGTCGTGTTGGGCGTGACCGTCGAGAAGACCGCACCGCTGGTCATGGCGGCACTGCCAAGACCGGAGTTGATCCCCTGGAAGAGCCCGGCGTCGATCTCGACCTGATAATTGTTCGAGAAATCGAGATCATAGTGCGGATTGATGATCAGCTTGTTGCCGGCAACCGTGAACAGGTCCGCCACATTCGCAGCCACGCCATTGACGTTCGCCGAAGCCATGCCGTTGACCACGTTGATCGTGAAGGTCTGCGAATTGTCTATCGCCTCGCCGACAGTGCCGGAATAGCCAGCCTTGGCAGTCGTGTTGGCCGTATTGACGATCCTGATCTCATAGGTGCCATCGACCGTGGTCAGGTTGAACCCTTCGCTGGACGTGAACACCAGATCAGACCGCACATCGAGGTTGGTGACCCCGTTGAGCAGGGTCGAGAAGACGGGCACCGTCTGCTGAACGATCTTGAAATCATCCGTCACGCTGTTCGTGCCATCCGATGCCGTCACGCGCACGACCAGCGAATTGGCGAGCGCCGGCGCTGCGGAGGACGAGAATGTGGCCGTCTGCGCATCAAAGCTCAGCCAGGATGGCAGCGCGGCGAGTGTGCCCTGACTCGTAACCAGCTGCGCGGTGTAAGTTAGCGCACTGCTTTCAGGATCCTGGAAGCTCGCCGAGGGGATGACATAGCTGAACGACTGCCCCTGTATGACCGACTGGTCATCCAGAGCTTGGGTCAGCACAGGCGCTTCGTTCACATCGGTCAGGTTGATGGTGACAGAATCCGTGCTTTCATTTCCTGCGGCGTCCTTCATCCTGACGTTCACAACATAAGTGAGTGGGTCCGCCTCGTAGTTTTTAGGGGCATTGAAGGTGAGCACACCGGCTGTGCTCAGGCTGAAGAGGCTATTTGAGGCGCCCGTTCCATTAAGCTCCCAACTCACCGTTTCCGATGCGATCAACGTGCCGGCCGACAGACCGTTTTCAGCGGCGAAGAGCGAGACCGTGTTCAGCGTTGCAGCGAGATTGTCGATGACGAATGGGCTGCTGCCATATTCGACAAGCTGATCGAGGCCAACGGTTTGCACGGCAGCATTGCTCTGCATGCCGACCACATCAGCCAAATATGCGCCCGCCAGCTTGACGCTCGAGGAATTGCCAGGCGGTGTAGTCAGCGTGAACGCCATCTGCGTCGCATTCTGGAGACCGAGCGTTACGCCGTAATCGAACACCGCTGTCGCATCGTAAAAGCCGTCCCCATTAACATCGAGATAGAGCTCGGAGGCCGTATCGAATGGGTAAACGACAGCTTCGCTGAATGAGACGATGATCGTAACATCATCGCCTACCTTCGCGATCGCGGCAGAGGTCGTGACGGATGTGATGACCGGCGCCGAAATGCCGGTCAGCGTCAGATCCTCCGAGGCTGAAAGCGTGCCATCCGATGCCGTGACGCGTATGGTCAAAGGCTCGGTCAAGACAGGCGCCGACGTCGAACTGAACTTGCCCGTTTGTGGATCAAAATCCAGCCAAACCGGGAGATCGATCAGCGCGCCCTGCGCATTGACCAGCATGGCTGAATAGCTCAGCGTGTCGCCATCCGGATCGAAGAAATTAACAGCGGGAACGGTATAGCTGAAGGGCTGCCCCGCATACACATTCTGATCGACAAGCCCGCCAAGCGCGACCGGCGCCTCGTTCACATTCGTGACATTGACCGTAACGGCCTGACTGCTTTCGTTGCCCCAGAAGTCCTTGATCGACACAAGGAGATGGTAGGTGGTCATAAGTTCGTAGTCGACGCCGCTGACCAGTTCGATGGCCCCAGTCTGCGGATCGATATTGAAGACCGTGTTGATATCGATGCCCGACATATTGGTCTGATCGGGACCCCAGGCGAGCGCGTAGGTGGCGACACCTGCTACGTCAGAGGCCTTGGTCGTGTGAACGAGCGAGCCGACAGCCGCCGTCTCGGCAATCGATACTGAGATCGAGGGGCCGCCTTCAAAGCTTGGGCCGGACGCATCGTCGATCATGCCCAGCTGCTGGAGCGCAGCCTCAGGGAATTGCGCGTTGGCCAGTGCCGGATTGTGCGTGGCGGCATGCTGGAAGCCCAGATTGAGTATCTCGGCGAGGTGAGCGCCATTGACCGCGCCAAGGCTGCCCAGCGTCGTCTCCGCGCCGAGCGCTGTGCTCGGGATGGCGTTGACGATCTGCTCGATCGCCTGTTCGAGCGTCAGCCCTTCACGCGCGGCCCAGCCCTGCACAGCGGCAAGGTAAACGCCATAGATGTTGGCGGAGGCAGAGGTATCCGCGCCTGTGCTGTCGATGATCAGCTTGATCGTCTGGCTCAGAAGCGTGCCATCGCTGCTATCCGTGAACAGCGTGGAGACCGTCGCATTGGCATTGTCTACCTGCGCCTGCGTCGTACCGGTAATGGTGGTGGTGCCAGCGATCGCGAGGCCGGGCGACATCAATCGGGTCGCAACCTCGGTGAAGGGCGAGATGTTGATGACAACATCCTGACCCGCCGTGACATTGGCGACCGCACGCAGGAGCACGCTGATGTCCGCCTGCTGACCGGTGGCCTCATCGATGAAGCCGCGCGAGTCCGTCAGCGGATCCTTGGCTGCGAAGAGCGCAAGGCCGGTATAGCCTTTGAAGGCGATGCGGAACGCGCCATTGGCATCGGTAACCCCGGAGCCGAGCAAGGATCCGTCTTCCTTGTAAGCCGTGATCTCGATCCCGGCGATGACCGGGCCAGCAACGACCTGGCCAGTGACGTAATTGCTGGTATCCACCGAGATGGGACGCCCGCCGCCAACGGACACATTGCCGGCAAGATCGGTTGCGGTTGCCGTGATGGTGTAGCTGCCATCCACCGGCAGTTCGGCGACAGCAAAGCTGGTCGACCAAGCCCCGTCCGTGCCCGCTGTCACGGTCTTGACGGTCGTGCCCCAGGTCACGCGCACGCTCGAACCGGCCTCAGCCGTGCCGGAAACGACGACAGGCGCCTGCGCTTCGGTCTGGCTGACAACATCATTCTGCGCGACGGCGTTGATGACCGGCGCCGAGGCTGCGGTCTTGTCGACCACGATCGCATTGGCGATCTTGGCGGCATCGCTGGTCTGGCCGGTCGCGTCCTTCTGGCGCACCTGCACCGCGCCTGCGGCGTAGCTACCCTCGGCAAGCGTGAAGGTCGTGCCGGTGCCCGCCGTCCAAGTCGAACCGTTGTTGGTGGAATATTCCCAGCTGTTGGTGCCGGTGATGGCCGCGACATTGATCGTGCCATCCTGCGTCACGAAGTCGCTTGCGGAGGCGCCGGTATCGGTCTTGAGCGCGAGGCTCGGCGTCGAAACCTTGTCGACGGGTTTAACAGGCGCGCCGCCATCATCATTGTCACCGCCGCTCAGCAGCAGCAAACCACCGCCCGCTGCCGCCGCTGCGCCAAGCACATAAAGACCCGCCCCCCACGAGGCCGATGAACCGCCAGCGGAACCGCCGCCTGCCTGCGCCTGGGTGGCATCCGCCGACTTGACCTCACTACCGCCCGACGATGAGCCTTGCGCCGCGCTCTGCTCCTCGGCAGCGTCTGCATCGGCGTCGGTCGTCTCGTCGCCATTACCGCCGGCGACCTCTTCCTCGTCATCATTCGCCTTATGCTTTTTTGCGGAGATCTTTTTTGCACCTGGCTTGCCAGGCATCGCGCTCAAGGCTGCGAGTTTGATTTCGGCGCGTCCGGCCTCGCCCTGCAATTGGGCCGCCGCTGCATGATCAGGCATGGCCTGCTCAGCCTGATGCGGGATCTGCTGCATGCCACCCTGTGCGCTAATCGCTGCTTCTTTAACCTGAGGCCCCTGATCGCTCTTGTTCGTCATGTCATATGCTCCCTGAAAATAACTGGCTGCCGGACCGGATCAGCGTTCGCCGAACGCTTCATCCACCGTCTTTGTGATTGGTTTTGTTAGGTAATTGAGGACCGAGCGCTTGCTGGTGCGCACTTCGACGGTCGCCGTCATGCCCGCGCCGACGCTGATCTGCTTGCCGCCGCTCTCCGACACGGGCGGGGCCATCAGGCGGACATGGACGCGGTAGTAGAATTGCTCGCTGCCCTGCGGGCCGGGCTCGCTCAGCGCATCGGGGCTGATGTAGGACACCTTGCCCTCAAGGCTGCCGTAGATGCTGGGATCATAGGCATCGAGCTTGACCATGGCAGGCTGCCCGACCTTCACCGAACCGAGATCCGATGGCTTGAACTTGGCTTCCACGATGAGTTCGCTCGTTGTGGGCAGCATCTCGATGATCGGTTCGCCGGGTCGCACGGAGGCGCCCAATGTGGTGACGTTGATCTTCTTGATCTGGCCATCATGGGGTGCGCGAAGCTCGGTGAAGCCGAACACAGCAGAGCGCTCGCGCAAGGCCTCTTCCTGCGTGGCGAGATCCTCCTCAGCCTTGGTCATGTCGGCCTGCGCATCCTGAAAATATTTGTTGCGCGCATTCACGATCTGCCCGTCCAGCTCGGCAACGGCGCGGCGCAGACGGATGACCTCGGCCTGCCCCACATCGCCTGCGGCGAGCAGCGGCTGCGTGATGTTCAGCTCCGCCTGCACGAGCGAACGGCTCTGCTGGAGCGCCGAAATCCCCTCGCGCAGCGCCTGCTGACGCCGGTTGAACAGCTCGGTCTGGTTCTTGCGAAACGCAGGCCAGGGCTCCAGTTCAGCGGGGAAAGCGAGCCCCTGCCCATAAACTTCGGCGCGCAGACGAGCGAGGCTCGCCTTGAGGGCGGCAACCTTATTGCGGCTGTCATCATAGGCAGCGGAGGCGCGGCTCTGATCCATCAGAGCAAGCAGATCACCCTTGCGGACCATCTGCCCTTCCTCGACCTTCATCTCGGCCAGCACGCCGTTATCGGCGGCCTGAATGACCTGCGTGCGGGCCACAGCAATCACCTGCCCTCGGGCGCGGGCTAATTGGTCGATGTGCGAGAAGGCAGCCCAGATGATGAGCGCGACGATGCCGACGCCAACCGCGATGATGAACCACCCACCGGGGCTGAGCTGAAGCGCGGCGAAACGCTGCTTCACGCTCCCCAGACCGGCCCGCATCGCGCGCGGACTTTCCATCTTCATGACCGGGCTCCATTTTGTTCTGTGGGTTGAGCAGCGGCAGGGCCCTGCTGGAGCCGCGCGATCACGGCATCACGCGGACCATCCAGCGCGATGCCCTGCGGCGTGAGGACGATCAGGCGATCGACCATCTCGATGAGGCGCAACTTGTGCGTGACGAGAATGAAGGTCTGATCCGGCTGGACGGCAGCGCGCAGGGCGGCAAGACACCGCTCCTCCGTGCCATCGTCCATGGCCGAAGTCGGCTCATCCACCAGCCACACATTGGGCCGGGCCAGCAGAAGGCGCGTGAGGTCCACAAGTTGACGCTGACCGCCGGAAAGACCGCCGCCGCCCTCGGCAATGCGCATGTGCACGCCCTCGGGGCGCCCGGCGAGGAAGCCCGCCAGACCCGTGGCCTGCACCGCCGCGACGATTTCCTCATCGCTCACATAGGGCAGACCCATAGTGAGATTGTCGCGCAGCGTGCCGCTGATCATGCGCGCTTGCTGAGGCAGATAGCCAATCAGTTCGGCCCGCCGTTCGCTGGAGATATGCTGTAGATCCAGCCCATCGAGCAGCACATGGCCGCGCTCGGGTTTGATCAGGCCTGCCAGCAATTTGAGCAAGGTGCTCTTGCCCGAGCCGACCGCGCCCAAAATGGCGACCCGTTCACCGGGCGCAATGTTGAGTGAGGCGATCTTGAGCGGTGCAGGCTGCGTGGCCCAGGCGAATTCAAGGTTCGAGACCTCGAGCCGCCCATTGATGACATCGGGAACGAGCGGCGATGCAATGCCGTCATTGTCCTGCTCGGAGGCGTAGAGCTTCTCGAGATTATCGAGCGCCACTTTGGCATGCGCGCCCTGCACTAGCAGACCCGGAATGGCGTTGACCGGCGTAAGCACACGGCCCGAAATGATCGAACAGGCGATGATCGCACCGACGGTAAGGCTGTTGCTCGTCGCGGCCAGATAAGCGCCCGCTGCGACCATACTGATATAGCTCACCTGCTGGATCAGCCCGGAAATATAACCCGCCGTCTCGTTGAGATGACGCACTTCGGTCATCTCGTCCGCCGTGCGGCGCGAGAGATCGTTCCAGCGATTACGCATATGCCATTCGCCGCCACTCGCCTTCAGGAACTCGGCGCCCTGAATGCTCTCGACCAACAGGCCATAGCGCTGATTGCCGACCTGATTTTCGCGTGCGCTATGTTCCTCAATCGCGCGACGGGACCGCAATCCGGCGAATATGGCGACGAAAAAGGCAATCGCAGGGACGCCCGCAACATAGGGTCCGCCGATCGCGAAGATGATCGCGAGGAAGAAGAGCGCGAAAGGAACATCCGTGAAGAAATAGAGTTTGCGGGCCACGACATAGGCGCGCACCCCCTCATATCCGCGCACCTGCGCCGCAAAGGTGCCGACGCTCGTGGGATATTGATCGAGCCGGGTGGAGAGCATCCGCTGGAAGATGTTCTGCGCCGCTTGCAGATCGATGCGGTGCACCGCCTTGTCTACAATTGCCGAGCGAGCGAGCTTGAGTGCGAACTCGATACCGATGGCGATGGCCGTGCCGATGGTGAGCACGATCAGCGTCGAGACGCCGCCCTGCCCGATCACCCGGTCATAGACCTGCATTGAATAGAGCGAGGTCGCGAGCACCAATATGCTGGCGATGGTCGAGGCCGTGGCCGCCATCACGACCCAGGATTTGTCGACCGCCATGATCGCATCGAACACGCCGCGCGCGGTGCGCTCGTGCGAAATTTCAGCCGGGCGCAATACGGCCGCGAACATCGTGCCCTGCGACCAGTCCTGCAGCCGCTCGCGGCCTTGCGGCCCTTCGCAAACCCATGTGCCATCAGCGCCCAGACTGACGACGAAGCGATAGCCAGAGCCAGGCACCAGCGCGATCATCGGTAGATCGGCCTCATGCGGCTCGCGACGCCAGCGTGAGAGCTTGAGATGCAATGTCTCGCAGAGCGCTGCAGCAGCACGGCCGGCGATCCGCGCCTCCTCGCTTGCATCGGCTGCGCTGAACATGCCTCTTATGCGCCGTCCATCCCGGCGCGTGAGGCCGCCCTTGCATTCCAGAGCCGTAGCTATGCGCCCGCCCAGCCAGACGACACCATCGGCAAAGGGGGTCGCGACTGGCGCATCCACGAAGGACGGCGCGTCAATGGCATCCAGATTGATCGTTTGCGATACATCCCGCATCGCGCCTGCCGTCACTTCCACGGGAATGCCCCTTCTTTCAGTCGAAGCCGGGCACGCACAACCAGAAGCTGAACCTGCGCATCCGTCAGGCTCCGCTCGATGTCGGTTTGCTCCCGCATGATATTGAGGACGTCGAGCCAGCTGCGCTTGCCCGCGAGGAACATGCGGTTGTAGGATTCGAAGGTCTGCTGCTGCACGATGCGGCTACCGCTCAACTCGTGCACAAGGCTGCGCGCGGCGCGCCAGCTTGCAATGTCTGCCGCCACTTCACTCGCGAGGTCGGCCCGATATGCGTCGCGCGCGTTTCGGGCAGCACTCTCGATGGCCTGCGACGAGCGAATGCGCTCCATCGAGGCAAGGCCTGCGCCAAAGGCGAATTTCACGCCGATGACCACCCGCGTGTCAGGCAGGGACGAGGCATAATAGCGATCATCGGCAAAGCGCTGATCGGCCCGCGCATAAATCGTGGGCATGACGGCGGTGGACGCGACTTTTGCATCGGCGCGCGCGACGCCGATTTCACGCTCGGCCCTCAACAGGCCAGGGTTTGTATCAAAGCTCTGCGCCAGCAACGCCTCGCCGGGAAGCGCCAGAGGCGCATCGCCATCGTCGGGCCGATACACGATCATGGCCGGGTCCAACGACACGCCGACAAGCTGGGTCAGCGCCTCGATCGCGGACTGCTCGATCGCCTGATAATTGGTGAGCGTGTTGCGCGAGAGGCTGAGCCGGGTGAGGACGAGATTATGATCGACCGGCGCGGACAGGCCGATGGCGACCCTGCGGCTCATCATGCCTTCGAGCTGCTCCAACCGTTCGATATCGCCCCGGTACACATCAGCGCCCATCCGGGCTGCCATCAACCGGCCATAGCTGTCGATAACCCGCAGCGCGACACGGTAACGCGCCTCTTCGATGGACATTTCCGCGACGGAGACGCGCGCTTTCGCGGCGTTGACGTTCGCGCCGATGCGACCGAATGTCCACACCGGCTGGGTGAGCGAGGCCGTGACGACATAACCTTTGCCGCCGCGCTCGCTATCGATTGATGGCGATGGAAAATATTCCCAACGCGCGGCGGAGACCACATAGCGGGATGCCTTGGCACTATCGCTCTGCGACAGGATCTGTGGATTGGTTTCCGCAGCCTGCGCGATCATGCGGTCAAGCGACCAGGGCGCGTCGCCGGTCGTTTGGGCATGGGCGGCTGCGGGCGCCAGAGCCGAGAGGGCAATTGCCGCCCCCATCAGCCTGCGTCCACCCTTTGCCTTGGCGCGCGCTGGCCGCGTGCAAGCGATGCTCATCAGCGCAGGCTGACGAAAATAGCCTCTGTTGGCGGCGCGCACGCAATAATGGCCCGCAAGACTTGAGATCACACCGAACACTTTAATTTCCTTGGCAGGCGGAGAGATGAGCCTGACGTTCACAACAGGTCGGTGAAGGCGTCGCAGAGCAGGAAAATCAGGCACCACAGGATGGCGCTGACGGCGGAACCGAAGATGACACCTCGGGCGAGAGACGGCCGAAACCCATCGTCAAAAACAGCGGGGCGGGAGCGCGCGTCGCGCCACTCATTGTCCGCCCAGGACCGTTGAGGAGGCGCGGGCGACGGAGAGGGAAAGCTCATCCCAGCGCCTTTCTCGGCGAGGCCGATTTCGACTGGGCATATTCAAACATCGCGAGCACATTCGCCCCCGTCAGATCATGCGACCAGGGGCGCACGACAGAAGGGTAACCAATGTGATACCCCTGCTGCCAGGCAGCACCGGCGGCGCGGACCAGCTCGGAATCCGATGCTGTCTCCACCCCTTCGACAATCACATCGGGCACGAAGCTTGCCGCCAGACCGATGAGATGGGCGAGGCCTTTGCGGCCGCGATCAGACCCGGCTGCCAGGCGCATGAAGAAGGCGTCGATCTTGATGATGTCCGGCTGGATCGCGAGGAGCGAGCGCAGGGACGCGTGGCCTACACCGAAATCGTCCAGCGCAATTCTGACGCCCAGCTTGCGCAACCGGCACGTAAAGATGGACGCCTGCCCGATATCAGGGAAGCTGGCCGTCTCCGTAATCTCGACCACCAGCCGCCGGGCAACATCGGGCTGCTTGCGAAGCTGATCCTCGAAATCCACCCACCAGCCGCCCGGCCGGGCGCTATGGGCCGAGATGTTCACGCCCAGGCACACATCAGGATCGCGCCGAAGCTCCTCGATCACCCGCGTCACCACATATTGATCAATCACATCGACGAGGCCGAGGCGCTCAAGCGCGGCAATCGCCGGGCCAGCCGATTTCTGGTGGCCACCATCAAGCACACGCAAAAGGCATTCATGATAGAGCACCGCGTCATAGTCTTCGCCGCTGCGCACGCTCTGCCAGGCGAGCAGCAGGCGCCGCGACGCCATGGCCGAGAAGAGCCAGGACGCCTGCGCCATGTCGGCGCGGTAGCGCGCCGCCCAATCCGGCGTGACGCCGGGCGCCGCACCATCGAACCGTGCCGCACCGAGCCGTGCCAGCAAGTCCGCTCCGGCAACCGCGAAATCATCGTCACTCTGCTCTGCGTTCAGCAGCGACCAGTTGCCCGCAATGGAGACGCGCACATCCTGCCCGCCAAAGGGGACAGCGGTTTTGGTGACCTTCGCAGCGAAGCGCCACACGAAGCGCTCGCAAGACGCCTCGGACATGATCTGCCCGACGAGCCGCGAATCCCAGATCAGCGCCGTGACGACATCCTCCGTGACGGGGGCGACGACGCCTAGATCACCGACGACAGCGCCCAGCATGCTGTGGACATGATCCAGCG
>CBIHKY010000053.1:0-23305 GCA_966205705.1 uncultured Alphaproteobacteria bacterium | reverse complement strand
TCTTCGCCGATGCCGCCACCGGACCGCACAGCCCGGCGCTCGTGAGCCAGGGCAAGATCGCCGCCGTCATCGCCGCCAAACCCGCCGAGCGCCGCGCCATGCTGGAAGAAGCCGCAGGCATCGCCGGGCTGCATGTGCGCCGCAAGGATGCCGAGCAGAAGCTGCGGGCCAGTGCCGCCAATCTGGCCCGGCTCGATGACCGATTGAGCGAGATGGACACGCGCGCCGCAGCGCTGCGCCGTCAGGCCCGCGCCGCTGAGCGCTACACGGAACTGAGTGAGAAGATCGTGCTGGCGGAAGGCCGCGCGCTGTTTGCTCGCCACCGCGAGGCGGCAGCGGAAGCAGACCGGGCGGCGAGGGATGCCGAAGCTGCAGAGGGTGCCGTGCGCGCGGCGCAGGAGGCCCAACTGGGCGCCGCCGCCCATGCGCAGGCGGCGATCGAGGCGCTTGCAACGGCGCGCTCCGCCGCTGGCAATGCGCGCGATGCCGCCACCGAAGCGCGCTTCCGCCTCGAGCGCATGACCGCCGAGCGCGATGGCCTCATTCGCCGCATTGCCGAGCTGGAAAGCCAGCTTAGCCGCATCACGCAGGATCAGGCTCGCGAGGGTGCGCTGGCTGCCGATGCCGCCAACGCCATCGAGACGCTGCAGGCCGAGGATGCCGCGCTCGCCACCCGCATCCGCGAAGGCAAGGCCGCGCTCCCCGCCTTCACCACCCGCCTTGCCGATGCCGAGCGCGCCAGCCGCGATGCCGAGGTCGCGCTGGCGCAGGCCATGGCGCGACTTGCGAGTGAACAGGCCGAGCGCCGCGTGGCGGAAGCAGGCCTTGCCTCTGCCCGCCAGAAGCTTGCGCGCGCGACTGCCGATGTGGAGCGGGTCTCTGGCGCCATTGCAGCACTGGCCGATCCTGCCCCGCTCGCCTCCCGGCAGGCGCAAGCCGAGCAGTCTCGCACGGATGCGGCAACCGCCCGCACCCAGGCAGACGAGCAGATCGCCGCCGCGGCACAAGCGCGCGAGACGCAGACTGATGCAGTAGCCGAGCATCAGCGCACCCTCGCCGCCGCCCGAGCCACTGCCGCCGCGCTGGAGAGCGAAGCGCGCGCCCTCGCGAAGGGCCTCGAAAGTCACGGCAGCGGCAACCGCGCGATTGATCGCCTCACCGTCGACCCCGGCTATGAACATGCCCTCGCCGCAGCTTTGGGCGATGATCTGCAAGCCAGCCTCGGCACGGATGGCCTCGCGCGTTGGGGCGGTGCTACGATCACCAACGCCGATCCGCCGATCCCCACCGGCTGCACCGCGCTCGCCGCCCATGTGCAGGCGCCCGCCGCGCTTGCCCGCCGCCTCGCCCAAGTCGCCGTCGCGCCAAGCGATGAGGGCCAGCCGCTCCATGTCGGCCAGCGCCTCGTCACACTCGATGGGCAGATGCGCCGCTGGGATGGTTTCATCGCGCGGGAGGGTGGCAGCGCCGCCGCCGAGCGCCTCATCCGCCTTAATCGCCTGACTGCGATCGACAAGGAGCGCCCCGCCCTTCTCTCTGCCGTGAGCGCCGCCGAAACCGCGCTCACCACTGCCGAAACGGCCCTGCGCGACGCCAGCACGCAGGAGCGCGTGGCACGCCAGACTGCCAGCGCCGCCGATGAAGCCATGCGCACTGCCGATCGCACGCTGGGCGAAGTGGCCACCCTGCTGGAGCGCCTCGCCGGACAACGCGCAGACCTAGATCGCCGCGCCAGCGAAGCCGCTGCCGACCTCGAAACCGCGCAGGAAGATGTCACCACCGCCCAAGCCACCTGCGAGGCCCTCCCCGCTGGCGATGAAAGCGCAGCCCAGGTCGATCTGCTCAAGAACGGCGCCGCACGCTGCCGCGCTGAAATCGGTCAGGTGCAGACCGAGCGCGCGATGATCGAGCGGGCCGTGGGCGCCGACGAGGAGCGCGCCAAATCCATCCGCAGCGATATCGCCGGGTGGAAGGCGCGCGCAGGCGATGCCGTGCGCCGCGTCACGGAGATGAAGGCGCGCACGGAAACCCTCACGACCGATCTCACAGCGCTGCAAAACCAGCCCGAAACCCTCGCCGCAGACCTCGACGCCCTCGCCCGCACCGCGCAGGAAAACCAGTCCCGCGCCGATGAAAGCCGCGCCGCCGAGGCCGCTGCCGAAACTACGCTCTCAGCCGCCGAAAAGACCCTCGCCACCGCCAATGAGACGCTCTCTTCCGCCCGCGAGGCGCGCGCCGGTGCGCTCGCCCGCGCGGAACACGCCATCGCCCGCCGCAAGGAGATCGGCCAGGCCAGCGGCGAGCGCTTCGGCTGTCCTGCGCCCGTCCTCCCCTCCAAGCTTGGCTTTGCGAGCGATGATGTCGGCGCGGCAGGCACCGAGCAGGCACTCTATGAAAAGCTCATGCTGGATCGCGAGCGGCTCGGCCCCGTCAATCTCGTTGCCGCCACCGAACTTGCCGAGCTGGAGGACACGCAATCACGTAGCCGCGCCGAAAGCGAGGAGCTGACCACCGCGATCAACCAGTTGCGCGGCTCCATTGGCCATCTCAATCGCGAGGGGCGCGCGCGCCTGCTGGCGGCATTCGAGGCAGTCAACGGCCACTTCCAACGCCTGTTCAGTACGCTCTTTCAGGGCGGGCAGGCGCATCTGGAGCTAGTCGAAAGCGATGATCCGCTAGAGGCAGGCCTCGAAATCATGGCCCAGCCACCCGGCAAGCGCCTCACCACGCTGACGCTGCTATCCGGCGGAGAGCAAGCGCTCACCGCCGTCGCCCTCATCTTCGGCCTGTTCCTCACCAACCCCGCACCCATCTGCGTGCTCGATGAAGTCGACGCGCCGCTCGACGACGCCAATATCGAGCGCTTCTGCAGCCTGCTCGACCGCATGGTGCAGGACACCGCAACCCGCTACCTCATCGTCACGCACAACGCCGTGACAATGAGCCGCATGCACCGCCTGTTTGGCGTGACGATGATCGAGCAGGGCGTAAGCCGGCTTGTGTCGGTGGATTTGCAGGCGGCTGAGGAAATGCTCGCGGCGGAGTAGTTGGCTGACGCGCGCCGCGACCCCTGTCACGACAGAGCCCATTGGGGACAAAAGCATGCCCCGACCGTTTCCAGCCGGAGCGCAATTTAACAATCAGAGCGGATATTCAGGCGAAGCGTAGCTTTGCTGTGCGACGACGCAGAGAAGCGCCGACGAATCCCAAGCCAGTGATCATCATTGCCCAGGTCGCGGGTTCTGGAACAGCATTCGGTATGGCTGAAGCGTCCAGACGGGCGTCATCAAGGATGACGTCCCACGCATTGCCAGCGCCGATGCCATGAAGCGCGATGGAGTAGCTGCCCGAGTCCAAATTAAAGTCCCAGTTCTTCACATCCCAAACACCATTGCCTTTGCTGTTGGTGAACAGGCCAGACTGCGCAACAATCGCGTTGGCGCTGTTTGTGATGATGACCTGCAAAGTCGACCCATCGAAACCCGACTCCGTCGCCATTGCGATTGAGAATTGCAGGCTAGACGCCGCGCCGAGCGAAAAACTCTGAGCGATGCTATTGTTCAGCGTGACACTCCCTAATGGAGACCAGTTCAGAGAGAAGAACTGGCTGCCCTCATACGCAGACCCCGGATAAAGCGCATAATTGACGTACGGAGCACGCTGCAAATTCGACTCTCCGGGCGTCGCAATCGTCCATCCGCTCAAATATTGAGAAGTGATAGCTGCCGCTGGATATTGCTGCACCATGCCGTTGGGCGCGTATTGATTGGGCACGAGCGCAACCCCCACAGGCGCAGCTTCAAAGCCGCCATTCGTCAACAGATTGGCTGCTGTCGCGGGCATCGATGCAAGCAGAGCAGCCGCAAGAACCGCAGATTTTTGATAAAAGTGCATTTGATCCCCCACACGCCAGTCCGGCGCTTAGGGCTCTAAAAGATTACACAGATTTGGGGACCCCCTGAACCGGGGGTGCGGCCCTTTCAAGATTAGGGACGGTGTTGACCAGCAGCCAGCGAAGCCTCGCGCTTTATCCTACTCAGCTCAGCAACCGCAAAGATCGCCCCGAAAGAGGCTTTTGCGCACCTTGCCCACGCCAAAGCCCTCAATTCGGCGCCTTGTCCGCCTCAACCTTCTCCACCCATTCCGGGTAAAAGCTCGGCTCGCGCGAGGACCAGCCCGCCGCTGTTGCCGCAGCCTCGCTGATCGATTGCAGCAGGGATCGCCGCCGCTCGGGGTGGAGGTGCGGCAGGCTCGCCGCCGCGCAGAAGGCGCCCGGCAGCCAGGGCCGTGCGCTCGCGCCGATCAGCCGCTCATAGAGGAAGCGATAGGCTGAGAAGCTGTTCAGCCGGCTCTGCCCCAGATCGAAGGCGGAGACGGTCACCAGCGGCGCCATGAATGGCTCGACCTGATCGAGGCCGCTATCGTCCGGCACCAGCCGCTTGATTTCATCGAGGCGATTATAGATCCGCGTCTGCGCGCGGATGCTCGCTTCTTCCACGACATCGCGGCCCCATTTGTCCATCGGCGTGCCGCGATGAAAGGCGATGTCGAGAGAACGGCGAATGTAACGCTGCGTGGCTGCGGGAAATGAGGCAAACTCGCGCAATTCAGCGAGTGTGACACCCCCATCAGTCGGCTTGGCATGCTGACCCATATTGCCTCCATCCGTAAACTGGCTGAGCAGATAATGCGCCGCGATGATTACCGGCAGCTTAAGCCTGCGTTGCCTACCATTCACATGGAGTCAGAATATGTTGTGCGATGCAACAGGAAAATGATGGATGCCCATCACGCTTAATAGGGCGTTGCGTTAATACACTGTTTTATAAGATAAACATGAAAGACCGAGCAACAGACCGCCTATGCTGCAATGCAGCAAAATAACTGATCGCGCGTCATCGTCACTGTAATGCAGGCGCCGTTAAAGTGAGTCTATCCTACTGACTGCTCGAAGCAAGCCTAAGCTATTGCGCCCTCCATGACCTTAGGAAAACAGCCGCCAACTTACCCGTCACTCCCGCGAACGCGGGAGTCCAGGCGAGGGCGCGGGTTAGGCTTGTCCCTCGAAGGCGCTCAAAACGCATCGTTGGAAATGGATTCCTGCGTTCGCAGGAATGACGTGGGAGGGGATTGAGAGGACAGCGCGAGGAATGCTGCGCGTCATCTGGCCTGAGCATCTAGCCCAGTCGTCCCCGCTCAACCCTAGCCGCGAATTCTCAACCTTCCACCAAACTTCGCTCAATCCACCTTGGCAGGCGCGATCTTGGGCGCTTCCTTGAACAGATCACCAAATGGATCGTCCGCCTCGTCGGGCGCCGGCGCCTCACGCACGGTGGCGCGGCGCATGTCGCGGCGCTCTTCCCAAGGGAAGTCGCCGCCCTTGTGGAACGCAGCGAGATTGTCCCAGATCACCATGTCACCAACCTCATAGTCGACCGAGATGACATATTCGGGCTGGGTCGCGAAATTGTTGAGATAGTCGATGAGTTCGCGGCTTTCCTCAAAGCTCCAGCCAACCACGCGATAGCAATGCGCACCCGCATAGATCATCTTGCGACCCGAGCGCTCATGCACGCTGACCAGCTTGTGGACCGGGCGATGCCGCTCCTCGATCTGCTCGCGTGAGATATCAGCCCCGCCCTGCTTGCGCGACCACCACAGGCTATGCTCGCAATCGAGAGTCTCGATCTTGTCTTTGATCTCCTGCGGCAGATCGTCATAGGCCGAGCGCGCATCGGCGAACCATGTCGGCCCGCCCGAGGGAGGCACCTCTACCGCGCGCAGCATCGAATAAGATGTGCGCAGATCCATGAAGCTGCTGTCCGTGTGCCAGATCTGATCGCCCTTGCGATAGGTCGTTGCGTGCGGGCTCCAGTTGATCTCGCCATCCGGCCCAAGATTACCGGCATTGAACAGGAAGATGCGGGGACGCCCCTCGCGCGGAGGCAGACTCTCAAGATGACCGAAGTTACGCGCAAAGGCGATCTGGCCTTCATCATCGAGGCCGGTGTTGCGATAGACCGTCACGCCCCATTTGTCCTGCTGGGCAATCAGCGCCTGCACGGTATCGGCATCAAGCGGCTTGCTGATGTCCACGCCCGAAATTTCTGCGCCGAAGCGGGGCGACATGGGGGTGGCGACGATATTCATCAAATCTCTCCTATCACAGTAGCTATTCTAGGCGAGATCGTTAGCTAAGTCAAGTATTGTGCTGCCTCGCAGCCACAGTTTCGCACTGTCTGCCACGTCGGCGCAGTTGATGGTCAATGCTGTTGCAGACGCCGCGATCTAAGCGGATGAACCGTCATTTGTCGATGGGCGCGTCACATGCGCTGCACCAGATGGAATCTCGCTGATGCCGAGCGTTTCCAAGGCTTGGGAGAGCGCGGTGGCATTGGCTGGCTTGCCAAGCAGAAGCCAGTCTTCCGCGCCCTCGCCCAGATGCGTGCGGTCCATATAGCCGCTCATCACGATGAATGGGGTGCCACGCTCTTTGAGGCGCTCGATCACGCGCTCCGCCGTTTCCGCACCGAGATTATAATCCAGAATTGCGAAGCTGATGTCATGACCGGCAACGAAGCTTAAAGCCTGATCGACCGATGAGGCGATCAGAACATCGGCAAAACCAAGCTCGTTCAACGTCATCTCGAGATCGAGCGCGATGATGACTTCATCTTCAAGAACCAGAACGTTCGACATGGAACAGCCTAACCAAATCCTGAAAAGGGGAGCCCCATGAGCAACCCCTGCGGCCACTCTCACCCTTAAAGCTCAGCCTATGGACGGTTCAGCTACTCTTGTCTGTTCACTTTTGCTCACAAACGGGAACTCTTGTGTCATCCACGGGTTCTCGTGCCGACTATGCACGACATCGTATCCCCCACGCTCGAGAAGAACGGCCTGCTCGCCGCGCTTCACCCCCATGATCGCGAGATCTTCGCCACTTCTGCGCGCATCGTGCGGATCGCCAGTGGGTCGGTCCTTTACGAGCCGGGAGATCAGGTGACGGCAGCCTTCTTCCCGCTCGGTGAAGCGGTCGCCTCATTCATGGTCGTGCTGGAGGATGGCTCCTCGGTCGAAACCGCTATGGTCGGGCGTGAAGGCGCCATCGGTGGCATCGTCAGCACGGGGCATCTGGCGTCCTATTCGCGCGCAGCAGTGATGCATGGCGGCTATTTTGCGCGGATCGACTCGAACGCACTGGAAGACCTCAAGACGCGCGCGCCCGGCATCCGCGATCTGCTCAGCCGCTATGCCGATTGCCTGCTCGCGCAGATTTTCCAGTCCGTCGCCTGCAATGCCGTTCATGGGCTGGATCAGCGCGCCGCCAAATGGCTGATCGTCGCGGTCGATCGCACCGGGTCAAATCGCGTGGCATTGACGCAGGAGCATTTTGGCGCACTGCTCGGCATCGCGCGCAGCTATGCCAGCCGGCTTATTCAGCGCTTCAAGCGCGATGGCCTGCTGGAGACGCGGCGCGGCGCCCTGATCGTGACCGATCCCGATGGCTTGCGCCACCGCGCTTGCGGCTGCGAGCAACTGGTGCGCAATCATTTCGAGCATGTTCTGCAAGGCGTCTATCCCCCGCCGGTGACCAGCGATGAGCCGCTCAAGTTCGACGCCTGACCGCAGCATTTTAATGCAAAACTAATGGCGGCGGCGCGAAATGCCCGTGGCCCCTTAATCCCTATCAAGCCGATATGCGTCCCCTAAACTCCAGGGGTTTCACGCATGACATCCGCAACCAAAGCCAGCCGAAATACGCTTGGCGCCCTCACACTGGGCGCTGTCGGCGTCGTTTATGGCGATATCGGCACCAGCCCGTTATACGCCTTTCGTGAGGCGTTGAATTACACCGCAGGCATCGGCGTCGATCGGGCAGAGATTATCGGCATCCTCTCGCTGATGCTCTGGGCGCTCATCATCGTCGTCACGCTCAAATATGTGCTGTTCCTCACTCGCATGGATAATGCGGGCGAAGGCGGTGTGCTCTCGCTCATGGCGCTCGCCAGCAAGGCAACCGGGGGCAAATGGCTCATCGTGCTGCTGCTTGGCGCAACGGGCGCGGCGCTCTTTTATGGTGACGCGATCATCACGCCCGCCCTCTCCGTGCTGTCCGCCGTGGAGGGGCTGAAGACCGTGCCCGGCTTCGAGGCCGTCATGACCCTACCCCTCATATTGGGCGTGACCTCGGCCATCCTCATCGGCCTGTTCGCTATGCAATATCGCGGGACGGCAAGCGTGGCCGGGCTGTTCGGGCCGGTTTGTGCCCTGTGGTTCATCGTGCTCGGCGTTTTGGGCATCATCCACATCCTGCACAATCCCGCTATTCTCGCAGCATTCAATCCGCTGGCGGCGTTCCACTTCCTCGCCACCCATGGCGTGCCGGGCCTATTCGTGCTGGGCGCGGTGTTCCTCACCGTGACGGGCGCAGAAGCATTGATTGCCGATCTTGGCCATTTCGGTCGCAAGCCCATCCAATTGGGCTGGCTCGCTTTCGTCTGGCCTGCGCTCAGCCTCAACTATCTGGGCCAGGGCGCCCTCGCCCTGACAGCGCTGGAAAGCGCACAAGCGGTTGGGCAGCCCTTCGCCAATGCCGACTGGTTCTTCCTCCTCGCGCCCGAAATATTGCGCCTGCCGCTCGTACTGCTCGCCGCGATGGCGACGATCATCGCCAGCCAGGCCGTCATCACCGGCGCTTATTCCCTCACCCGGCAGGGGATTGCGCTCGGCCTGCTCCCCCGCATGCAGATCCGCCAGACCTCGGCCCACCAGATCGGACAGGTCTATATGCCCGCAATCAACTGGTTGCTTCTGGCTGGCGTACTCATCCTCGTCTTCACCTTCCAGAGCAGCTCTGCAATGGCTACCGCTTATGGCATCGCCGTCACCGGCACGATGGTCGTGACGACGTGCCTTGCTTTCGTCATCGCCTGGCGCGGCTGGAAGTGGGATCCTTTCTGGACCGTCGCGCTGTTCGTGCCGTTCCTCACCATCGATCTTATCTTCTTTGGCGCCAATGTGCTGCGGATCGTTCAGGGCGGCTGGGTGCCCATCATGGTCGCGGCCATCATCGGTGTCGTCATCGCGACATGGCAGCGCGGCCGTCGCACGGCCCATGCACTTGCCGTGCAGCAAGGCGTGCCGATGGAGGAACTGGCGCAGGCGCTGGACCGTCGCCAGACGGCAGAAGTGGAAGGCACCGCGGTGTTCCTCACGCAGGATCTCGACAATGCGCCCTCAGCGCTGCTGCATAACCTCAAGCATAACAAGATCCTGCATCGCACCAACATCCTGCTCAAGGTCGAGCAGCAGGCCGTGCCTTTTGTGAGTGTGGATCAACGCCTGAGCCTAACCCGCATCGATGATCGCTTCGTCCGCGCCACGCTGCAATATGGCTATATCGACCAGATCGACGTGCCGACCGATCTTGCCCGCAGCGAAGGGCTGCTCAGCGGCACCGGCGGCACCTCCTTCTTCGTGGGGCGCAGCGCGATCCGCCGGGCGATCAAACCCAGCATGCCGCGCTGGATGATCGGCATCTACACTTTCCTGCACCGCAACGCTGCCGATCCGACCGCCTATTTCGCCATCCCGCCCAATCGAGTTGTCGAACTTGGCAGCCAGTTCGAGCTATAGGAAGTCATGATGGAAAGCCGCTTCTCCAGCTATGTGATGGCTATGCTCACGGTCGGTCTGGTGGCGCTCATCACCACCGCCGCCTTGCCAATGCTGGGGCTGGCATCGTCGGCCCTGCTGTTCCTGCTCCCGGTGCTGCTTGCCTCCGTGCGCAGCGGCATCGGGCCGGGGCTGCTGGCAGCGGTTGCGGGCGGCATTGCCTATAACTTCCTGCTGCTCCCGCCGCGCTTCAGCCTCGCCATCCATGGGTTCGATCATGTCATCAGCCTGATCGTGCTGGTGACGGTGGCGCTGGTGACAAGCAGCCTCGCCATGCGCCTCAAACTGCGCGAGCAGGAAGCGCTGGATCAAGTGGCGGACAGTCGGGAAGCAGTGCAACTCTCCGCCTTGCTGGCAGAGGCCGACATTGCCGGAGCGCCCGAGCGTGGCGCGGCATGGCTGGCGCAGCTGCACGGCCACGCCCGCCTGCTCCACGAGGGTGGGACGGAAGGCGACGCGGCTTTCACATCGCTCGATCATTCCGCCGCGGCCTGGGCGCTGCATAATGGGGACATGACCGGGCATGGCACCAGCATCATGCCCGCAGCGGAATGGAGCTTCATCCCGCTTTCCCTGCGCAACTGGGCCAATCGCGGCCTGCTTGCAATCGCAAGGCCGGAAGGTGGCGGTATGCGCAGCGAGAGCCAGCTTGCGCATTTGCGCAGCCTCGCCTTGTTGGTAGGGCAAGCCTGCGACCGGGCGGAACTGGAACAGCAACGCCAAGCGCGCGAAACGATGGAGCATGGCGACCGCCTGCGCCGCGCGCTGCTTGCATCGCTGGCACATGATTTCCGCACGCCGCTCACGGTCATCACCGGCCAGCTTGCAACGCTCTCGGCTAAATCTCCCGAGGCGCGCGAAGCCCTCACGGCCGCCCACCGGCTCAACCGCACGATCGAGGATCTGCTCGGCGCGGCGCGGCTGGAGCATGGCGCGCTTGCCCCCTCGCTCGAAAGCCTCGATCTGGTGGACGTGGTGGCGAGCGCCTGCGATGCGGCCACCCGCCCGGCAGCGATCCAGCTTGATCGCGCCATCCCTGCGGACCTGCCCTTCGTGATCGCCGACCCGGTCCTACTGCATCATGTGCTGCTCAACCTGCTCGACAATGCCGCGCGCCATGCCACAACGGTCATCCACATCTCGGCGCAGGTGCAGGCACAGGAGGTTTTGCTGGCGATTGCAGATGATGGCCCCGGCATCCCGGAGGATGAGCGGGAGCGGCTGTTCGATCAGTTCGCGCGGGCGCAAGGCAGTGACCGCACACAAGGCAGCGGCCTCGGCCTCTCCATCGTGAAAGGCTTTGCCGAGGCGATGGGGATCGCCATCACGATTAGCGCCGCGCCGGATGGCGGCGCCTGCTTCACCCTCGCCATTCCGCAGTCCCTGCCCAGCGCATGAGCAACATCCTCGCCATCGACGATGAGCCCGCCATCCAGCGGCTGCTGAGCGCAATCCTGCAGCGCGATGGCCATAACGCGATTCCAGCCAGCAATGCGCGCGAGGCGCTGAGCAAGCTCGGCCAAACCAGCATCGATGCAATCCTGCTCGATCTCGGCCTGCCGGATCGGGACGGGATCGAGCTGATCGGCGCAATCCGCGCTATCTCCCCTGCCCCCATCATCGTCGTCACGGCCCGATCGGACATTCAGGAGAAAGTCGCAGCGCTGGACCTTGGCGCGGATGATTATGTGACCAAACCTTTCGATGGCGACGAGCTGCTCGCCCGCCTGCGTTCAGCCCTGCGCCGCAACGGCAAGCCGACAGACGAGACGCTGCAGCACGGCCCCATCACGATCGATCGCGCCCGCCACAGCGTTTCCGTTCGCGGCGCGCCCGTGTCGCTCACGCCCAAGGAATTCGCGATCCTGGAGATGCTCACGCAGGCCGGTGGCCGCGTCCTCACCCATGCCGCCCTCCTGGAGCATGTCTGGGGCAAGGCGCATCTGAACGATGTCGATTATCTGCGCGTCGCCATCCGCGCGCTGCGCCTCAAGATCGAGGAAGACCCTGCCGCCCCCCGCCTCATCCGCAATGAGCCGGCGATCGGATATCGCCTTGCCGATCAGGATTGAATGCGCCAGAAGTGTCGCAATAGTGCCGTCGATCATGTCAGCCGCAGCGCTGGCGAACAGGGATGAGGTCTCATGGATGGCAAGAGTGCAGAAAGGGCGCGCGAGCAGCTGGTTGCCGCCCTGCACCAGACCGCCAAGGGTGATCGCGCTGCGCTCCAGCAAGTCTATGAACTAACATCTGCGAAGCTTTTCGGCATTTGCCTGCGTATCTGCGGGGATCGTGAAGCTGCGGAGGATGTGTTGCAGGATGTGTATGTCAAAGTCTGGCGCCGTGCCGCGAGCTTTGATGCGCAGCGTGCAAGCCCGATCAGTTGGCTCGCGATCATCGCGCGCAACGCCGCCGTCGACTGGCGCCGCACCCAGGCGCATCACAGCAGCGCCGATGAGCGCGTAATGGCGCTGATCCCGGACGATGGTCCGCTGGCCGATCACATCCTCGAGCAATCCGAAACGCGCGATCTGCTGCTCGCCTGCCTCGATGGGCTGGAGGCCGATCAGGCCGTCGCCATCCGCCGCACCTTTCTGGGCGGCCTCACTTACAGCGAACTGGCCGACCACCTGCGCATCCCGTTAGGCACCATCAAAAGCCGAATAAGACGCGGCATGCAGGGACTGAAGGAGTGCCTGGGCGATGCTTGACGCACTCACACCCTCCGAGCGAGACGACCTCGCCGCTGAACTCGCGCTCGGCCTGCTGCAAGGCGAAGAGCGCGCAAAGGCGCTGCGCCTGTGCCTTGCGGACCCCAGCTTTGCCGCGCAAGTCGAGGCCTGGGGCCACCGCCTCTCGCCCATGCTCGATCTGACGCCCGAACAGTCACCACCCGGCCATATCTGGAGCGCAATCGAAGCGCGGATTGGCGGCACGTTGTCGGGGCGCCCGGCGGCTGAACGCTCCGTTCGCCGCTTGCGCTTCTGGCAGGGCAGCGCATTGCTGAGCGGCGCGATTGCGGCATGCCTTGCGGTCGTGCTCGTCACCCGTCCCGCCCCGCAGCCCACGCCCGGCGCCGTCGGTCTCTCCCAGCTTGCCGATGCGCAAGGCGCGGCGACGATGGCGATCAGCTATGATCCGCAATCCGGCGTGCTGCGCATGGGCACCAGCCAGATCGCCAGCGGCACGAAAGCGCCCGAGCTGTGGGTCATCCCCGCCGATGGCGTCCCCCGCTCGCTGGGCATCATCAATCCGCAAGGCGGCAAACATGCGGTAAGCGAAGCACTGCGCGCCTTCCTGCAAAATGGCGCAACACTCGCCATCACGCTGGAAAACGCCGCCACCGCGCCCCACGCCGCGCCCACATCAGCGCCGATCCTGACCGGAAAAATCTCGATTATCTGAGGGTTGAGGCGCCTAGAAAGTCTTTGAATGTTCGTTACCGGGGTACTGCCCCAAGGCTCTACTACCTTTGGGTAATAACGATTTCCAAATGCTCCAATAACGTGCTCCGTTAAATTCTCTCGAACCAACCAAAAACAGCTTCACGCAGGAGCCTGAACCACTAACGTGGCATCATGATATTCAAGCCGCGCAATCTCAGACCGATAGCTCAGATGGTAGTTGGGGACGTTCCCCATTTCCATTATCGGAGTGGCTACTACATCACTCAGTTCTTTGAAGAGTGCGAGCTTGATTACGCTCATGATGGCACCTCAAGAGTGCCGTGGACACAAACCGTCCTTGCGGAACTTCTGGACGATCCCCAACCAAACACCAATCAGCTTCCAGATCGTTTTGCTCACGTCCTGCGAGTTCTAATGGATAAGCGCGAGGCACAGGACGGGGATGATGAACGTACCCTCGCTTTGGCCGCCCTAAATGTTCCTCTCATGCGGGAGGGATTTGAGGGCTTTTATGGAGAGGATGGATACTTCTACATCCGCCATATCAGGACCATGACCGTATCAACGCCGGTCAACATTTATCGACCTCTCACGCCAGCAGAGCAGGAAAAGCGGGATTTACTGGTCGCTTATTTGGATAAATGTTCTGAGGATGAACTGATTGCGGAGGTCTTACTGCCGATGTTTAGGCACCTTGGCTACCAGCGGATTACCAGCGTGGGCCACAAGGACAAAGCGCTCGAATACGGCAAGGATGTGTGGATGCGGTATAAGCTGCCGACAGAGCATGTAATCTACTTCGGCATCCAAGCCAAAAAAGGAAAATTGGATTCAGCAGGGGCTAGCAGGGGATCGAACGCGAACATTTCTGAGATTTACAATCAGGTTCTCATGATGCTTGGGCATGAGGTTTTCGACGCTGACAGCAACACGAAGGTGCTGGTCGATCATGCCTTCATTGTGGCTGGCGGGGAGATAACCAAGGCCGCTAAGAACTGGCTCGGGGGAGTGCTGGACAATTCCAAGCGCAGCCAAATCATGTTCATGGATCGCGAACATATCTTAAACCTCTACTGCGCGCATCGGCTAGAACTACCTCGAGCAGCGCAACCCGCAGCCGATAATCCGTGGTCATTTGACGATAGCGATGATGAGATGCCATTCTGACGGGCGCGTTGGCACCAGTTAGCGCAAAATTTCGTGTCCCCCATGCATCCGCGGCGCACCCAGCTCCGTATCTCATCACGCACCCCAGCATAGGCGGTGCGAGATGAAGGATGCCTGTGATGAAAACACAATATCGTAAAATCACTATCGCTGTGGCTGGCGCGCTACTGCTCGGCGGGACCGCGTCTGTTCAGGCGAAGAACCCAATCGTCGGCGGTGCAGCCATGTACCCCACGAAAAATATCGTCGAAAATGCCGTCAATTCCAAGGATCACACGACGCTGGTTGCTGCCGTCAAGGCAGCAGGCCTCGTCGAGACGCTGTCGGGTCCCGGCCCATTCACGGTGTTCGCGCCGACCAATGCCGCCTTCGCGAAGCTGCCTGCCGGCACGGTCGAGACGCTGGTGAAGCCCGAGAATAAGGCGATGCTCACCAACATCCTGACCTATCATGTCGTGCCTGGCCGCATGACCGCGATGGACATTGCCGCGAACGCCAAGGCGCACAATGGCAAGGCCACACTCACAACCGTGCAGGGCAAAAAGCTCACCGCATGGAAGGATAAGGCAGGCGCCTGGTGGCTGACCGATGCCAAGGGCGGCAAGTCCAAGATCACCATTGCCAATGTCATGCAATCGAACGGTGTCATCCATGTGGTCGACACGGTTCTAATGCCCTGACGACTCCGCCATCCGGGGTTACCCCCGTTTCCCCGGATGGTTCGTCAGTGTTGGGCTGGGGCGTTGAAAGCCCCTTCGCGCCTCAGTCCAGCATCAGGGCGATTGCTTCATTCAAAACCGCGTCTGGCCCTTACCCCAGTCACCGATGTCACATTGCCCGGTGAACTTGGTCATCGCGATCACCTCAATCCGGCCAGTTCGGCGGTCGACAGAAAAGCGCGGCTTGTTCATCCCGTTCAGGCGATAGGTGCCTGAGATCAATGTAGGCGTCACCGAAAGCTTATCGATATCCCACCATCCGTTGTCGCCGCCGGAATGGATGGGTGGGACTAGGCTTTTGCCAAGGTGGATACGGCCATGATCGCCATAGAGCTCGATCTGCACGTCGGAACTAAAGCCTTCGGTTGTCATCTGCGGCGTGCCCCACTCACATTTATGACTATATGGGTTCCAGACATAACGTGATGGCGCGACGCCCGGCTTCGTGCCTGCCCCGTAGCAGACGAGCACGAGAGATTGCGGGTCGGCAGCCGTTGATTGCCCCGCGCCATAGGCTGGCTTGGCATTTTCCGTCTTGTCGCAATTTCCCGCTGGCACCGGCTGGATCGAGCCATATCGACCATCGACGGTCGACACCGATACGCAAACGCCCTTTCGCTCATTCCACCAGAATGTGTAACGCTGGTCACGCACGACGTTGCTGACCGTCGCCACATAGCCTCGGGCTTCCATCTGCGTTTCTGCCCCTGCCGCGCGCGCGCCGACAAGATCGGTCAAGTCCGCCTCACCTTGAGCGGCAGCAAAATCTGCTGATGTTAGGGCAACCACCGCCGTCATGATCACGGAGCTAACGCGCATATCCCTCTCCTTCATGGCCTTTGCGAAACTTTACCATCGAACGCGGGGGGACGACAGATGTTTCCCCTTTGAAACTTGTCATGATGCCAGTCATGAGCCACAAGTTCGCATGGACTTTCTGAAAATCATTCAGTCACTTGAAGAGTTTCTGTATGAGATCATGAGCTGGCTGGTCTTCTACCCACGCACGCTCTGGCGGGCGATCCGCCATCCGCTTCATCTGCTTCACTATTCGGACGAAGAGCTAAGGGATACGCCCGAAGAACAATATACCGATCAGATCAGTCCGCCACTCTTCCTGCTTCTCACCATTCTCCTCTCCCATCTGGTCGAAGTCGCGTTTCACCAAAGCTTGCCAAAGGCGACAACGTCGCTTGGCCAACAGATCGTGTCTTCCGACACCAATCTGCTGATGCTGCGGGCGATCCTCTTTTCGATTTATCCGCTCATGTTTGCAGTCATGCGTCTGCATCGCCAGCATATACCCTTGAACCGCGAGAGTTTGAGACGGCCCTTTTATGCGCAATGCTATATTGCAGGGCCACCAGCGCTGGTTCTCGGAATTGCGGCAATCTTGGTGCGAGCCGCCAATCCCTCCCTTGTGATCGCAGGCGGCGTATTGGCGTTGATCAGCGTCGCATGGTATTTCCGCATCGAGGTGATCTGGCTGCGTATCCAGAGCCGCATTTCGCGACGCAAGGCACTGGCGTTCGTCGTTTCGACGTGGATCCTCGCAACCTTCATCAACAGCTTGGCGAGTTTCCTGATCTTGGGGGCCTGACCTGGAGCGGCAGAACTCCAGCGCTAAGCCACCCACATCGCCAGGATAATCATCCCCGCGCCCAGCACCACCGCGCCTGCAATCCAGCGCGCGCCTTTCAGCACGGCATCGGAGGCGTCCGCTACCACAGCCGGCTCAGCCTCCAACCGGCGCACGGCAGCGCGGACGAGGCGCGGCGCATCGCCGCCAGTTTTCGCCAGTTCCCAGAGCAAAGCCTGAGCAATCGGCGCCCAATTTTCCGGCGCAAGCCTTGCCTGCACAACGCGAACTGAGGCCCGCTGCATCGCCTGCGAAAGGTCGAACTCAGGGTCGACAGCGGAGAGAACGCCATCGATTGTCACAATGGCCTTGAAGATCAGCAGCAGATCCGGAGGCATCGTCATGCCCTCGTCGCGCATCAGGGTCATCAGGTCCGTCACCATTGTGCGCAGGATCAGCTTGCCTCCGCCGTGCCGGATGATCAGTCGCTCGGCGGCGCTCTGCACCCGCTCGCGCGGCACATTGCTGCCCACGGACCACAGCATGAGCACGTCAGTCAGCAAAGCATCATCGCCGCCGATCAGCGATTGCACGAAGCTGATAAACTCCTCACGCCGTCGTGGCGAAACATGGCCGATCATGCCGAAATCGAGCAGTGCGATGCGGTTGCCCGTCAGCGTGAGCAGATTGCCCGGGTGGGGATCGCCATGAAAGCGCCCATTCACCAGCACCATGTCCAGAACCACATCGGCACCGAGCGAAGCAATCGCCGCAGGATCAATCCCTGCCGCCCGCAGCGTCGCCGCATCGCGCAGTGGAACGCCATCCACATAAGTCATCACAAGCAGCGCTTGCGAGGACCAGGCCCAGATAATCTCCGGGATCACAACGCGCGGCTCATCGGCAAAGTCGGCGCGCAGCCGGTCGGCATTGCGGCCCTCGGTCGTGAAGTCCAGCTCTTCCAGCACGGCCTGCGCCAACTGGCGCATCATCGCAGCGGGCTGGAATCGGCGCACGTCGGCGCTCGCTGCCTCGGCAAGCGCGGCGATCTGCGCGATCAGGCGCAAGTCGGCCTCCATGCGCGGGCGAATGTCCGGACGGCGGATCTTCAGCACGACCGGCGTGCCATCCATCAGCGTGGCGCGGTGGACCTGCGCGATGGAGGCGGCGGCGAGCGGCAAGGGATCGAACTGGGCGAAGGCCGTCTCGGGCGGCTGACCAAGCGCCTCTTCCACGGCGGGGCGCAGCATCTCGAACGGAATGGTCGGCGCACTGGAATGCAATTGCTCCAGCTCCGCGATCCATTCAGGCTCAAGCAGATCGCTGCGCGTCGCAAGGATTTGCCCCAGCTTGACGAAGGTCGGCCCCAGCGCCTCAAGCGCCAGCCGAACTCGGCGCGGAAGCGGACTCGCGCCGTCCGGCCCCGCATCAGCATCTTGCCCGCGCTCCAGCCCCAGCCGGGCCAGAATCACGCCAAGGCCAAAGCGAGACGCGACCTGCAGAATTTCCGCAAGACGCTGCCGGTCGCGGCTAGCCACAATCAGGGTTTTGAGCATGTTGGACGAATAAGGCGTGGCTGCGATGCGAGGCTCAGCCCCGGCATCGCGGGCCGCCTATCCTCTCATCAATACGTGCGCTTGGGCTTTGGCGCACAGAATTTGCGGTCGCCATTCTTGCAAGCGATGACGCCAGCTTCCCACTTGGCCTGATCGTCTGCGGCCTTCTGGTTGATGGCGGCGACTTCAGCATCATGCGCGGCAAGCGCCGAACGGTAGGCGGCTTCGTTCGCGGCGGTCGTGTCGGCTGACGCTTTCTTCTGCGCTTCATAGTCGGCGATCTGATCTGCGGCCTTCTTCGCCTGCGCGCCGTTCAGCGCCTGGCGCTCGGCCTGCACTTCGGGGCTGTCCTGCGCGATAGCGGCCATCGGCGCTGCCATCATCACGGCCATTGCGAACCCCAGCGTCGCGAGAGTTTTGTTCCGCATGATCTGTCTCCTTGATATCCTGGCCCGGCGCCAACGGGAAAATGTTCGGCACTGCTGAGCCGACCACTAAACGATCCGCGCCCATATGCGTTGCATACATGAAAACTCTGCGCGTCCCCCCTCGCAACTTCATCCGCGCGATCCTATCTTCACCTCTGGATTCCCTCACAGAACATAGATAGAACAGCGGATATGAGCCTCACCCATATTTCCGTGCGCGGCGCGCGCGAGCATAATCTCAAAGCTGTCGATGTTGATCTGCCGCGCGATGCGCTGGTGGTGATCACCGGGCTTTCGGGATCCGGCAAATCATCGCTGGCGTTCGATACCATCTATGCCGAGGGGCAGCGGCGCTATGTGGAGTCCCTCTCCGCTTATGCACGCCAGTTCCTGGAGATGATGCAGAAGCCCGATGTCGAGCATATCGATGGCCTCTCGCCCGCCATCTCCATCGAGCAGAAGACGACGAGCCGCAACCCGCGCTCCACCGTGGCGACCGTCACCGAGATTTACGATTATATGCGCCTGCTGTGGGCGCGCGTCGGCATCCCCTATTCGCCCGCGACCGGCCTGCCCATCTCCGCGCAGACCGTCAGCCAGATGGTCGATCGCGTGCTGGCGCTTCCGGAAGGGACGCGCGCCTATCTGCTCGCCCCGGTCGTGCGTGGCCGCAAGGGGGAGTATCGCAAGGAGCTGGCCGAGTGGCAGCGCAGCGGCTTCACCCGCGTGCGCATCGATGGCGAGTTTTACGCGATCGAGGATGCCCCCGCGCTCGACAAGAAGTTCAAGCATGACATTGAAGTGGTGGTGGACCGCATCGCGGTGAAGGCGGACATTGCCCAGCGCCTTGCCGAGAGCTTCGAAACGGCGCTAAAGCTGGCCGAGGGGCTGGCGTATATCGACCTAGCGGACGGAACCCTAAGCTCCCTCGCCCCTGTGGGGGAGAGGGCTGGGGAGAGGGGGCTCAACGCCGCCGTGCGCGAAATGCCCGCGACATTCGACGCCGAACCTCCCCCCGCGCCAGCGAAGGGTGAGAGGGCCACTAGCGGCATGAAAAACACCGGCATCCCCGCCAACCGCATCATCTTCTCGGAAAAATTCGCCTGCCCCGTCAGCGGCTTCACCATCGCGGAGATCGCCCCCCGCCTCTTCTCCTTCAACGCCCCGCAAGGCGCCTGCCCGGCCTGTGATGGCCTTGGCGAGAAGCTGGAGTTTGACGAGCAGCTCGTCGTCCCCAATGAGGGGCTGAGCCTCAAAAAGGGCGCCATCGTCCCCTGGGCCAAGTCCAATCCGCCCAGCCCATACTATATGCAGGTGCTCTCCTCGCTCGCCGCCGCGTTTGGCTTCAGCCTGGATACGCCCTGGGAGGATCTGCCGGGCGAAGTGCGGCTCATCATCTTGCATGGCACGGGCGGCAAGGCCGTCACGCTCAAATTCCAGGATGGGCGCAAGACCTATGAGGTGAAGAAGGCATTCGAGGGCGTTATCGGCAATCTCAATCGCCGGATGCTCTCCACCGATAGCGCGTGGATGCGCGAGGAGCTGGGCAAGTTCCAGACCGCGCAGCCCTGCGAGACGTGCGGCGGCGCGCGCCTCAAGCCGGAGGCGCTGGCGGTCAAGATCGCCATGCAGGATATCTCCGTGCCCACCCGCATGTCCGTGGAGGATGCGCTGGGCTGGTTCTCCGCCCTCCCCGCGCACCTCACCGATCAGCAGAACCAGATCGCCAAGGCCATCCTCAAGGAGATTGTCGAGCGCTTGGGCTTCCTCAACAATGTGGGGCTGGATTATCTCAATTTGGATCGCACCAGCGGCACGCTTTCGGGTGGTGAGAGCCAGCGCATCCGCCTCGCCAGCCAGATCGGCTCGGGCCTCTCGGGCGTGCTTTATGTTCTCGATGAGCCCAGCATCGGGCTTCACCAGCGCGATAATGACATGCTGCTCGTCACGCTCAAGCGCCTGCGCGATCTGGGCAACACCGTCATCGTGGTGGAGCATGATGAGGATGCCATCCGCGCCGCCGATTATATCGTGGATATGGGCCCCGGCGCTGGCGTGCATGGCGGCAGCATCGTGGCGCAGGGCAGCCTTGCCGATATCATCGCCACCAAGGGATCGCTCACCGCCGATTATCTCAATGGCACGCGGGAGATTGCCGTGCCGACCAAGCGCCGCAAGGGCAATGGCAAGAAGCTCACGGTCAGCAATGCGCGGGCGAACAACCTCAAGGGCGTCAGCGCCTCCATCCCGCTCGGCACCTTCACCTGCATCACCGGCGTTTCTGGATCGGGCAAATCCAGCTTCACTATCGATACGCTCTATGCCGCCAGCGCCCGCGCGCTGAACGGCGCCCGCGTCATCGCCGGCGCGCATGACAAGATCACCGGCCTTGAGCATCTCGACAAGGTGATCGATATCGATCAGTCGCCCATTGGCCGCACCCCGCGCTCCAACCCGGCGACCTATACCGGCGCCTTCACCAACATCCGCGACTGGTTCGCCAATCTGCCGGAATCCGCCGCGCGCGGATACAAGCCCGGCCGCTTCTCCTTCAACGTGAAGGGCGGCCGCTGTGAGGTCTGCTCGGGCGATGGCCTCATCAAGATCGAGATGCACTTCCTGCCGGACGTGTATGTCACGTGCGAGGAATGCCACGGCAAGCGCTACAATCGCGAGACGCTGGAGGTGAAGTTCAAGGGCCATAGCATCGCGGACGTGCTGGATATGACGGTGGAAGACGCCGTCGAATTCTTCAAGGCCGTGCCGCCCATCCGCGACAAGATGGCCATGCTCGCCGAAGTGGGGCTTGGCTATGTGAAGGTCGGCCAGCAGGCGACGACGCTCTCGGGCGGCGAGGCCCAACGCGTGAAACTCGCCAAGGAACTCTCACGCCGCGCCACCGGCAACACGCTCTACATTCTCGATGAGCCCACCACCGGGCTGCACTTTGAGGATGTGCGCAAACTGCTCGAAGTGCTCCACGCGCTGGTCGAACAGGGCAATAGCGTCGTGGTGATCGAGCATAATCTCGATGTCATCAAAACAGCGGATTACCTCATCGATCTGGGGCCGGAAGGCGGCGTGAAAGGCGGCGAGATCGTCGCGACCGGCACGCCGGAAGAGGTGGTGAAGGTGGCGCGGAGCTATACGGGGAAGTATTTGGCGCCGCTGTTGGGGAAGAAGGGGTAAGGGCGGGAAACCGCAAATCAGCGCGCCTCCCGATACCTCAAATTAATATGCGAGGATAAAAATACCTCTGTATTAGCGTCTGTTGTTATCGTCAGTATGCGATGGTTCACGCACAACGTCAGCCCAACGATCATTATGTACAAAATGACCGCCGACCCTATTTGTCATACGCTCAATGGCTTGGCTCAGCCGTTGCTCGTACGACTGACGTAACTCAGTGTGTTGGATTTCGTCCATCCGGAGCTCCCTTTCCGCTTGGCAAAAATCACCGTACGTTGAATGCATATATATCGCTACGAAAATTAGTGGAGGACGGTGAAATGTACGATGAACCGACGGCGCTTTCTCATCCAGAATTGATCGTCGGAATTGCCGGAGCAATCGGAATAGATATAAATTCCATCTGTGACGAGATTTCAGCGTCTCTAGAAATTCTAAATTATAAATCTCACATAATTCACGTAACTACCGAAATGACTCGATATCCTGCACCTGGCATATCGCAGCATGGTTCAGATTATTTCAATACCATGATGTTCAAAATGGATTACGCCAATAAACTTTGTGAGGATGCTAACGACTCTGCCTATGTAATTAGAACTGCTGTGCAAGCTATCACATTTAAACGTGAACAGCTGATCATGGACCATTTTAAAAAAGTTGATGAAAAAACTCCTATAGTTCTTCCTTCGACTTGCTATATAATTAGGCAGCTTAAACGACCTTCTGAGGTAGCTCTACTTCGCAGAATATATGGAAAGCAATTTATACTCGTTTCAGGGTATGCGAGCGAAGATAACAGAAGATCGTCTTTAACGGAAAAAATCCGAAACTCACTTCCTCTATCCACGTCAGACGCTGATATATTCCACAAGGCTGAAAGGGTTCTCGAAAGAGATCAGGATGAGGGCACAGATGACAATGGTCAGCATCTTAGAGATACATTTCATTTAGCTGATATCTTCGTTGATGGCGTAAATAAAAACGGACTCCGCGCAGGGTTAGATCGATTTTTCCAATCATTTTTTGGAAGGTTAGATATTAGCCCAACGAAGTGGGAATATGGCATGTACGCTGCCAAAGCAGCGTCGCTTCGTTCAATCGATTTGTCTCGGCAGGTTGGGGCTTCCATCTTTTCGGAAGAAGGCGACATAATAACTCAGGGCTGCAATGAGGTACCCAAAGCATTTGGCGGAACTTATTGGGATGGCGAAGAACCTGATTATCGCGATGCTAAACTTGGCAAAGACCCAAACGACTTCATTAAACAGCAAGTCGTGCGGGATTTGCTCGAGCGTCTGTGCAACGCCGACCTACTTAACATAAATGATCCATATTCCGCCTCTTCGGAAGATTTTGTGGACGTTCTTTTAGGTCGCGGTGAAAAATTAGATGGCGACAAGAAATTCGGTTGCCTGAAAAATTCTCAAATTAATGACTTAACGGAATATGGGCGGGTGGTTCACGCTGAGATGAACGCCATTTGAAGCGCAGCGCGTGCCGGTAACTCCGTTCAAGTTGATACATAATTCTGCACAACTTTTCCTTGCCACAACTGCACTAAACACATTCTGGCGGCCGG
>CBIHKY010000052.1:0-23330 GCA_966205705.1 uncultured Alphaproteobacteria bacterium | reverse complement strand
TGATCCAGAATGCTCAAAACCGGGACGCCAGCGACATTCAGGTGAAGATGGACGAACTGATCCGCGCGGTGGAGCAGGCGATGAATGAGTTTATCGGCATCGAACATTTGACCGATGCTGAGATCTGCCAGATTCGTGACCGGCTTGAGGACGATGAGCGGCAGGCCGAACTGATTGAGGAGCGTCAGGATGGGCTCAGCCGTTTGCTGAAACGGCGGTAAGGGCAGGGGCAAAAAATAACGAGCGCATAATCACTTATGCGCTCGTCATGATCATCTGCTTTTGCGCAATCAGTTGGATTGCAGCGCTTTTCCATCGGCTGGCCACGGATGCGCATTCGCTGGTTTTGACACATTGGTGTCTGCCAAGCGCTGGCCAGCGTCCTCAAGTTCCGCCGTCTTGTCCTTCAGCTGGTCTTTGACCTCGGCGATCTTCTGGCGCGCCTGTTCCTTGTAAGGCTCCAGACGACCTTCATCGTTCATCTTCTTGAGTTTTGAACCGACAAACGCTGCCACAGCGCCGTAGAAAAATGCTTTCAACATGATGTGCCTCCTGTGTAGCGAACCGGCGCGCGCGCCGCTGTTCGCAATGGTTGTTGGAAGAAATTAGCGACAGCGAACCTCGCCGCGCTCGATCGCCCGGCCCGCAACTGCACCACCGGCTGCGCCGATGATCGTGCCGAGCGTCTTGCTGCCGCCGGGTGCGATGATGTTGCCAAGCACGCCGCCTGCTAGGCCGCCGATCACAGCGCCGCGCGTGCCATCTGGCTTGTTGCAATAATAGCGCCCGTCATTCTCGCGATAGATATTGTCGTTGGGGCCAAGCACATAGCCATCTCGATCATAGGCATAGCCGGGGCCACGTCCGCGACCATCCATGTCCGTGCAGGCCGCCAATGGAATGGCCGCTGCAACGGCGATCAGAGCGACGCGATAATTTGCAATTGTCATGATTGTCCCTTTCCGAACTCTCCTACCTCACCAACGATTGGAGAGGGTGCAGAGTTCCCTGATTGGGCAATGGTAGCTGCGCAGATCCCCAAAAAACCCCGTCACCCCGGACTTGATCCGGGGTCCCGCTTTTCTTGGGATCTGGTTCGAAGGCAGCGGGATCCCGGATCAAGCCCGGGATGACAGTGCGCGGTGTATTCAGGCGATGTATTCAGGCAAACGCCACAAAAAGGGGGAGGATCTTCACTCTCCCCCTTTCCAATCATGTTCTTTCCCGCGCTCTTACTGGCAGGCGAGGCATTCGTCATAATCGGTGGATTCGCCAGGGGTCAGCTCGATTATCTTGAGCTCAGCGGTATTGTCTGCCTCAACGCCACCGGCAAAGCCCGCACGCTGGATCGACTTGGAGCGCAGATAATAGAGCGACTTCACGCCCAGCTCCCATGCGCGATAGTGCAGCATCAGCAGGTCCCATTTCTCGACATCGGCGGGGATGAAGAGGTTGAGGGACTGCGCCTGATCGATGAACGGTGTGCGGTCAGCTGCCAGTTCGAGCAACCAGCGCTGGTCGATCTCGAAGCTGGTCTTGAACGTGTCCTTCTCTTCCTGCGTCAGGAAGTCGAGATGCTGGACGCTGCCGCCCTTTTCCAGGATCGTGTTCCACACATTGGTGGAATCCTTGGATTTCAGCTGCAGCAGCTTCTCAAGATAAGGGTTCTTGACGATGAAGCTGCCCGAGAGCGTCTTGTGCGTATAGATGTTGGCCGGGATCGGCTCGATGCAGGCCGATGTGCCGCCGCAGATGATGCTGATCGACGCGGTGGGCGCGATCGCCATCTTGCAGGAGAAGCGCTCCATCACGCCCTGATCGGCAGCATCGGGGCAGGGGCCGCGCTCGACGGCGAGTTGCATGGACGCTTCGTTGGCACCGGCATTGATGTGCTTGAAGATTTTGAGGTTCCAGCTCTTCGCCATCGCGCTCTCGAAGGAGATGCTGCGCGCTTGCAGGAAGCTGTGGAAGCCCATGATGCCAAGGCCGACCGAGCGCTCGCGCCCGGCGGAATATTTCGCGCGCGACATTTCTGGCGGCGCACGGTCGATATAATCCTGCAGCACATTGTCGAGGAAGCGCATGATATCTTCGATGAACAGCTTGTCGCCATTCCACTGATCCCATGTCTCGACATTGACCGAGGAGAGGCAGCACACGGCGGTGCGATCCTTGCCGAACTGATCCTTGCCTGTGGGCAGCGTGATCTCTGAGCAGAGGTTCGAGGTCGAGACCTTTAGGCCCACATCGCGGTGATGCTTGGGCATCATGCGGTTCACCGTATCGGCAAACACGATATAGGGCTCGCCGGTCGCGAGGCGGGTTTCCACCAGCTTCTGGAACAGGCTGCGCGCATCCACCGTGGCGCGCACGCTGCCATCCTTGGGGCTGCGCAGATCAAACTCGGCGCCATCGCGCACGGCATGCATGAACTCATCGGTGATGAGCACGCCATGATGCAGGTTGAGCGCCTTGCGGTTGAAATCGCCCGATGGCTTGCGAATTTCGAGGAATTCCTCAATCTCAGGATGCGAGACATCGAGATAGCAAGCCGCCGAGCCGCGCCGCAGCGAGCCTTGCGAGATGGCCAGTGTGAGCGAATCCATCACGCGGACGAAGGGAATGATGCCGCTCGTTTTGCCATTGAGGCCGACCGGCTCGCCAATGCCGCGCACATTGCCCCAATAGGTGCCGATGCCGCCGCCGCGCGAGGCGAGCCACACATTCTCGTTCCAGGTGTTGACGATGCCCTCAAGGCTGTCATCCACACTGTTGAGATAGCAGGAGATGGGCAAGCCGCGACCGGTGCCGCCATTGGAGAGCACGGGCGTTGCCGGCATGAACCACAGGCGCGAGATATAATCATAGAGCCGCTGGGCGTGGGCCTGATCGTCAGCATAGGCCGATGCGACGCGGGCGAAGAGATCCTGATAGGATTCGCCGGGCAGCAGATAGCGGTCCCGCAGCGTTTCCTTGCCGAACTCGGTCAGCAAAGCATCGCGCGTTGAATCGGTAACAACGTCGAAACGACGCACGTCGACAGTGTGAGACGTGCTCACCTTTTCCGCAGACCCAGTTGCCTGCTGGATGATATCGCTCACTGCCTCAGCGGACAGTAAAGTCTCAGCCGATCCTTCAGCCTGCAAATCCCGAAACTCCATGTTCAAGGCCCCCACCATTCTCTCAATAATCGATTTCATAAAGGGGTGTAGCGCATAGCGCAGCCCCATAGTCCCGCGGGTTTTCGCCCCACCTCATGCGCGCCTTGTCGAAGCAGCATGAAATGGAGCGAGCACAATTTGTAGCGTGACCCCCGGGCCTCAGCTACCACGCATAGTGCCACAGGGCGCAAATGATGCAAGGTTTAATGGGCTTGTCCGTGCATCAATTTTTGGTTGAATGTTGGTTAAGCGCAGGCTGCCCTGTCGCGACGCGCCAGCCTGCGCGACTTCCCTCAAAAGCAAGAGCGGAAACGGCACGCGAAAATATAATTCTGTGGATGAATCATCGGATCGGTTCGTCGTGGGGAGGGACAGCATCGCCTGTCCGCTGGCAAACTGAACGATCACGATTTAAGGGTTGTCCAGGTTAACATTGCAGAGGAACGACTGGCATGTCCGAGACCACTCTCCTGATCCTGGCCGCATTGGTCGCGGTGCTCCTGATTGTCTGGATTCTGCGATCGCGCAAAAACCCGAACCATCATATCGACACATCCGTCACGGCAGTCGGCGCAGTGACGGAAGCCGTGCGGGATCTGGCGGAGGATGTTTCCAAAGCGGTGACGCCCGCCGCCAAAGCCGATGTAACGCCGAGCAGCGCGAAGGCGGACGCGAGCGCCGTAGCGCCCAGCGAAGCTGCGGCGATCATGGCGAGCGCTGGCGCTGCTGCAGATGCGCCCTCCGCGACCGCAGCAAGCATTGGCACGGGCGCCGATAATCTCCGCCTCCTCAAGGGCGTTGGCCCCAAGCTTGCAGCGCTGCTCACGCAACTTGGCATCACACGCTTCGATCAGATCGCCACCTGGAACGAGGCGGACGTCACGCTGATTGATTCCCAGCTGGGAAATTTCAAAGGCCGGATTGTGCGCGACAATTGGATCGAGCAGGCCCGCTTCCTTGCCAGTGGGGACGTAGCCGGATTCGAGGCGAAGTTCGGCAAGCTCGATAGCCCGAGCAACATTTGAACGGATATAAGCGCTGACACAGGGTTTCGACACACAAGCGCAGAGGCCAGACGCTTCTGCGCAAGCGCCTCGCGAGGTCGGGCAAGCAGGGGCAGAGCCGCGCCTTCCGCTCGGCCAGATCATCCTGCTGGCAGCCCTCACGGCTCTCCTGCCTGCGGCGATCGACGGCTTTTCACCCGCGCTACCCGCAATCGCCAGCGCGCTTGAGACGGAGGCTGCCCATATGTCGGCAGCCATCAGTGCATTTGTCATCAGCTTCGCGATTGCGCAGCTCGTGGGCGGGACGCTTGCCGACGCGCTTGGTCGGCGGCCTGTCGTGCTGGTCGGCCTTGGCATTTTCGTAGCCGGTAGCTTGTTGAGCGCCTTCGCACCGAGCTTCACACTGCTGCTTTTCGCGCGGATATTACAAGGTTTTGGCGCAGCGGCGGCAGTATTGCTCGCGCGGACCATTGTACGCGATCAGTTGCCACGCGATGCCGCTGCACGGGCACTGGCATTGATAGGCATCTTCTTCTCGATGACACCCATTGTTGCGCCGCTTGTTTCCGGCGCGCTGATCATGGTTGGCGGCTGGCGCGCGCCGCTCATCGCGATGGCGGTGATGGGGAGCATTATCTGGATCATCAGTCTGTTGCGCCTGCCCGAAACGCTCCCGCCGGAGAAGCGATTGCCGTTCGACGCCTCTGACCTACTTCGTTCGCTCGCCAACCTGTCGCGTTCGCGTTCGCTTATGGCCTATGTGTTTGCCAATGCGCTCGCTTATAGCGGGATATTGCTATTCTCTGCTGCCGCGCCGCAGGTCATGATCGGGACATTGTCTGTTCCAGCCGTTGCTTATGCGACCTTGTTTGCGACATCCTCCATCGGCTTTCTGTGCGGCAATGCACTGTCGTTCCGGCTGGTGCGCTCCCTTGGAGTGGATAGGACGCTCCGCTTCGGCGCGCCGTTCCTGCTTGCGGGGCCATTGGTCATGCTTGCGATCACGCTGCTCTGGCCATCCGCCTGGGCCGCGATGGTTCTGACCCAATTCATTTACACGATCGGTTGGGGGCTGTTGCAGCCGCAGGCGCAGGCAGGAGCGCTTTCCGCACATCCTGAAGCGATCGGGCAAGCCTCGTCGCTCATCGGGTTCGTTCAGCTTGCCTTGGCTGGCACCGTCGTTGCGCTGTTCGCAGCAGTCACCGACGGAGCGCCCCATATGCTCGCGCTGGGGATGATCCTATGCGGTGGCGCGGCCTTCGTGTGGAGCTGGGTTTCGATCCGGCCCGGCCGGGCGGCTTAATAGTCAACCTGCCAACAGGTCCTGCTGATCCGGATTGCGTTCGAAATACTCAACGACATAGCTGCACAAGGGCGTGACCTTCAGATCCCGAGCGCGAACGTCTGCGAGCATCCCTGCAACGAGACGCCCTGCAATGCCCTGTCCCCGCAAAGCTGATGGCGTGTGGGTATGCGTGATGAGCAACGTGTCGCCCTGACGGCGATAGTCGGCAATTGCGATCTCGCCGGAAACCTCCAGCTCGTAGCGTGAACGCTCACCATTATCCCGTACATCATCCATCATGGCCTCCATTCATTCAAAATGGCGTGCTCAGCCGCCGCTTGGACTCATACATTGCCATGTCCGCTCGGGCGAGCGCTGCGAAATCCGTGTCGCCACGCCGAAGAGCGGTCCAGCCGAACGAGGCGGAGAGGGGCAGGCGGTGGACACCGCAATAGCAGTCCGTCTCCGCGATCAGCTTGGCGAGTTGCCCGGTCTTCGCGGCTGCACCCTCTTCGTCCAGCCCATCGAGCAGCAGCGCAAACTCATCGCCACCCACGCGTGCAGCGACATCATTGGAACGAATCGAAGAGCTAATCAGCCGCGCAATATGGACGAGCGCTGCGTCGCCTGCGGTATGCCCATAAGTGTCGTTGATGTGCTTCATCGCATCGACATCGACGAATACGAGCACGCAAGGCGCATCATGTCGTTCCAGACGGCTCAACCGCTCCTCCAGCGAATTCACGAAGTGTCGCCGGTTATAGAGCGGCGTCAGTGTGTCCCGAATGACCAGTCGTTCCAACTCACTATTGGCGAGCTGTAGCATGTGCAATTGCTGACGAAGCGCGTGAAGCTCGTGCTCGAGACTCGAAACATCATCACGGTTCGTGGCGAGCACCGCTTGGGTGGTGGCTCGTGCCAAGCTCTACCTCCCTTGCTTGATTGACAGATGAACCCACTCTCGTCGTTTTAGTTGCCGCCTAAAAATTTTGGCAGTGCCGAAACTGCGCTCCGGCTGTTTAATGAACCGCTTTGACCAGTTGTGCCTCATGGCGCAGGTCTCTATTGGCGGGAAACTTAACGAGGGGTTGCAAGAAAATGCCCATCACGACGTTAGGCATTGTTTGAGCGATGAGTGGGGCAGGAACCATGGTGAAAGTCGGTGTGATCATGGGTTCCCAGTCTGACTGGGAGACGATGCGGCACGCAGTGGAGGTTCTCCAAGCGCTGGACGTGGAGTGCGAGACCAAAATCGTCTCCGCGCATCGCACGCCCGAGCGACTCGTGGATTATGCCAAAAGCGCCGCTGGGCGCGGACTTCATGTGATTATCGCAGGCGCAGGCGGGGCGGCGCATCTACCCGGCATGGTCGCTGCAATGACGCGCCTGCCCGTGCTGGGCGTACCGATGCAATCCGCCACATTGTCCGGTCTCGATAGCCTGCTCTCCATTGTTCAGATGCCCGGCGGCATTCCTGTGGGCACGCTCGCCATCGGCAAGGCTGGCGCGAAGAATGCCGGGCTGCTGGCCGCTGCGATCCTGGCCAATAGCGATTCGGCGCTGGCCGAGCGGCTTGAGGCCTGGCGCGCGCAGCAGACAGAGTCGGTCGCGGAAAGCCCTGAATGAAGACTATCGCGCCCGGATCGACAATTGGCATAGTGGGTGGCGGTCAGCTTGGCCGGATGCTTGGCATTGCCGCGATCCAGCTTGGCTATCGCGTCCACATTTTCGCGCCTGAGTCGAGCGGTCCTGCCGCTGACGTCGCGATCGATTGGACACAGGCTGATTATGAGGACGCAGCGGCGCTTAGCCGCTTTGCCGAATCGGTCGATGTGATCACTTATGAATTCGAGAATGTGCCGAGTGAGGCCGTGGCGCTGCTCGCTGGCCTTGGCCATGTGCAGCCCAATGCCCGCGCACTCGGCATCGCGCAGGAGCGGCTGGCGGAAAAGGGCTTCGTCGCCGGGCTCGGCGGACGCACCGCGCCTTATGCAAGCGTCACCACGCGCGCGGAACTGGGGGAGGCGGTCGAAAAGATCGGCGCACCCGCCATCCTCAAGACCACGCGCTTTGGTTATGACGGCAAGGGACAAGCCCGCCTCATGGACAATGCGCCTGCCACGCTCGATCGTGCATGGGCCGAGATCAACGGGCATCCCGCCGTGCTGGAAGGCTTTGTGCGGTTCGATCATGAATTCTCGCTCATCCTCGTGCGCGGCCATGATGGCGCGATCCAGTTCTGGGATGCGCCGCACAATATTCATGTCGATGGCATCCTTGCGACCTCGACTGCGCCCGCTCCCGCGCCCATTCTCGCTCAGGTGGATGAAGCGCGGGCCATCGCCGCCAAGGTTGCCGATGCGCTCGATTATGTCGGCGTGCTGACGCTGGAGTTTTTCGCGGGCGAAGATGGCCCCATCTTCAACGAGATGGCGCCGCGCGTTCACAATAGCGGCCATTGGACAATCGAAGGCGCGGTAACGAGCCAGTTCGAAAATCACATCCGTGCCGTGTGCGGCCTGCCGCTCGGCTCCACCTTGCTCGCTGCGCCCGCCGTGTCGATGGAAAATCTCATCGGCGCACAGGCGGATGAGTGGCGCGATATCCTCGCGGACCAAAGCGCGCATCTGCACCTATATGGTAAGCATGAGGCGCGCGCTGGTCGCAAGATGGGCCATGTGACGCGGCTGCATTTCGATCATGAGGCGCTGGCATGAGCGATGCCGTACGGCCCCAGATCGTGCTTCTGTTGGCCCGTGCCGATAATGGCGTGATCGGCAGCGAGGGGGATATCCCTTGGAAAATCCCCGGCGACTTGAAGCGCTTCAATGCGATGACGATGGGCACGCCCATGCTGATGGGCCGCAAAACGTTCGACAGCCTGCCCGGACTGCTACCGGGCCGCCGCCATATCGTGCTTACGCGCGATCCCAATTGGCAGGCTGAGGGCGCCGAGGTGGTTCACACGGTCGAGGAGGCCATTGCCGCCGCGCAGGCGCCCGTGCTCTCCGTTATCGGCGGGGCGGAGATCTACCGTCTGTTCGAGCCGCTCGCGGACCGGCTGGAAATCACGCAGGTTCACCTGTCCCCGCCCGGCGATGCGCGCGTCGACGCGCCTGATCCGGTGCAATGGATGGAAACAGCACGCGAGGATGTCGTGGCGCGGGACGATATGCCGAGCTTCAGCTATCTGCGCTTTGAGCGCATCGCTTGAACGCCGCTGTGGATTTCCCGATCGCCAGCTATTGCGTCAACGTCAACCCCGGACTTGATCCGGGGTCCCGCTGCCTTCGTCGAGCGCCCAAGAAAAGCCGGACCTCAGAGCAAGTCCGGGGTGACGGAAATTGCCATCCGTCCTATAGGCGCGCGCAATGATACGGATTAGCAGCGATGAGCCCATGCCGACGGCCCTGCGGGGCGCGGTGATTGCACTGGGCAATTTTGATGGGTTTCACGCCGGGCATCAGGCCGTGGTAGGCCGCGCCATCGCGCTTGCGCGCGCGGAAAACCGGCCCATCATCGTCGCGACCTTCGATCCACATCCCGCCAGGCTGTTCCAACCCGATGCGCCGCCTTTCCGGCTGACCACACTCGATCAGCGAGAGGCGTTGTTCGGTGAGGTTGGCGCTGATGCGATGCTGGTGTTTCATTTCAACGCGGAGCTGGCGGCCAAGAGCGCGGACGAATTCGTCACGATGCTCGCGCAGGACCTCGGCGCTGCGGCTGTCGTAACAGGTGAGGACTTCACCTTCGGCAAGGCTCGCAGCGGCAATGTGAGCGTGCTGAACGATCTTGGCGCCGCGCATGGCTTGCGCGCTCTGGCCGTGCCCGCCGTGCATGATGAGGAAGGCGCGATCATTTCCTCCAGCCGCATTCGCGCGGCCCTGGCGCGGGGCGATTGCGCGGGGGCGGCGCATTTGCTCACCCGGCCCTTCACGTTGCGCGGCGAGATCATCCATGGCGACAAGCTGGGTCGGGAAATCGGCTTCCCCACCGCCAACATGATGCTCGGCAATTATGTGCGGCCTGCTTACGGCATTTATGCCGTGATGGCGCGCTTACCCGATGGCCGTGTGATGCCCGGCGCCGCCAATCTCGGCATCCGCCCGACCTTCGATCCGCCCAAGGAATTGTTCGAAACCTATGTGTTCGACTTTTCCGAGAATCTGTACGGCCAGACGATTGAGGTCGCGCTGATCGAGTTTCTGCGCGGCGAGGGGAAGTTTGACAGCCTTGAAGCGATGGTCGTGCAGATGGACAAGGACGTCCTGCGTGCGCGCGATATCCTGCGGGATCGAGTGGGGTTTTAGGCGAGGGTGGCGGGATCGAACCAAGCCAGCGTCTTCCCAATGTCCATCATGCCAGCGCAGGCTGGCATCTGCTGAGACGCTGCCCAGCGGCGCGGCTCGCGCATTGGCTGCCCGCGACCCAGCCTTCGCTGACGATGAAGGGAAACAGTTTCCCATTGTCACAGACGAGCATCTTGTAAGAAAAGCCTGCCCGACAGCGGACAAAGAGCCGTTCATAGGAGAGAGCCTGATGACCAGCCCATTATTCACCCAAGCCCCGGATATCGAAACGCCCCGCCTGCGCCTGCGCGCTTTCCGCGCTGAGGACGCAGAGCCCTTCTGCGCGCAGATGGCCGATGATGGGTTCGCCACCTTCATCACCAAAGAGGGGCGGGGGCTGAGTTATGGCGAGAGCTGGCAGCGCTTTTGCAGCATGGCAGGCCATTGGGTCGCGCGCGGCTATGGCAATTTCGCGGTCGAGGAGAAGGGCAGCGGTGCGTTCGTTGGCCATGTCGGCCCCATGAACCCACCCGGCTGGCCCGCTTTCGAAATCGGCTGGGGCATCTTCTCGGGCTTTCAGGGGAAAGGCTATGCCAGCGAGGCGGCGGCTGCGGCTTTCCTATGGGCGCATGAGGCGCTCGGTCGCAATGAGACGCTGCACATGATCGATGACAGCAATGCGGCAAGCCAGAAGGTCGCGCGAGGGCTTGGGGCGGAGCCGGGCGAGATGTGGACGCCCTTCTGGCCAGACGCCAAGCCAGTCCGCAAATGGCGCACTACATGGGAAGCATTCACGCGGTCACCGGCTTATAGTCGATTGGTGGGCTGAGGGGACTCCGTCATCCTCGCGAACGCGGGGATCCAGTTGCTACAGTTCGATAAGGGTGATGGTTTGGGCGTGCCGAACTGCACTCGAACGTCTTCTACGATAGGTCAGATGGATCCCCGCGTTCGCGAGGATGACGAGGGGGTGTTCGGGCCGAAATCATGCATCAAAAAGGGCCGGAAAGAGCTCACTCCTGCCGACCCTTCTCAAAATCATGGCAAATCAGTCGCGAATAGCGCGACCGGTATTCTCAATTGCCCTGCCGGTTGAATCTGCGGCAGCGTCTGCGCCTTCGCTGATGTCCCGGCCAACGCGGTCTGCTGCGGCGCCTGCGCGCTCAGTCGCCCGATCTGCTGCTGCACCTGCGCGCTCCGCAGCACGGTCTGCCGCAGCGCCTGCCTCATTGGCGAGGCGTTCGGTTCTTTGTGCGGCGGTTTCGCCAACCCGCTCAACATCCGCTCCCACGGCGTTGGCTGCTTCGCTGGTTTCTTCCTGCGCTTTTTCGCTGCATGCGGAGAGCGACAGAGCGGCAAATGCCACTACGGCCAGAGTTGATGATACTCTCATTTGTCTGAGCCTTTATAATAGACCCCGCGTAAACGGATGTTCACGCGGGGGTTCGTTTTTATCATGATGGGGTTTTGGGCGGCCTAGCCGACCCTGATGCCGCCCAGCGAGCCAAGCACGCCAAATGCCTGCAGCAGCCAGAGCACCACAGCGATAACAACCACGATATTGAGGATGCTTTTGATCTTCGCATCCATCGGAATGTAGGTGTTCACCAGCCAGAGCAGCACGCCCACGACGATGAGGATGACGACGAGATTAAGTAGCGACATGAAAATTCCCTCCCTTGCGATCCAGCCATTCCGTCATGCGCCAGATCCAATGTCTGGAATCGATGGGCGGACCTACATGGTGCTGGTGCGCTCAAAACGAACAACGGGTTTAGAAGTTCCGCGCACACCCTCCACATCCCGCCATCGCTTGCGCAGATGCGCGCGCTCGCGTAGGGGCGGGCGCTGAATTTCCCCTCCGTTTGTCCGGGGTTTCGCAGGGCCGGGAAAGCCACGCCTGCGAGCTGACAACCGGACTGAAGGTATTGCTCCGACGCCATGACCAACCAGCCAGACTATAAAGCCACCGTCTTCCTGCCGCAGACCGAGTTCCCCATGAAGGCGGGCCTCGCGCAGAAGGAGCCGGGCATTCTGGCGCGCTGGCAGGCGATGGACCTTTACGGCAAGCTGCGTGCCGCCCGCGAAGGCCGCGAGCGCTTCATCCTGCATGATGGCCCACCCTATGCGAATGGCGACATTCATATGGGCCATGCGATGAACAAGGTCCTCAAGGACATCATCGTGCGCAGCCAGACCCTGCTCGGCAAGGATGCGCCCTATGTGCCCGGCTGGGATTGCCACGGCCTGCCGATCGAGTGGAAGATCGAGGAAGAATATCGCAAGAAGAAGCTGAACAAGGACGAGGTTCCCCCCCAGGAATTCCGCGCCCAATGCCGCGCCTATGCAGACCGCTGGGTCGGCGTGCAGAAGGAGCAGTTCAAGCGGCTCGGCATCATGGGCGATTGGGAAGATCCCTATCTGACCATGAAGTTCGAGGCGGAAGCGGCCATCGTGAACGAGCTGCTGAAGTTTGCGGAGTCCGGCCAGCTCTATCGCGGCGCCAAGCCGGTGATGTGGTCCCCGGTCGAGAAGACCGCGCTGGCTGAGGCCGAGGTCGAGTATGAGGATGTGGTCTCGACGCAGATCGATCTGGCGTTTGAGATTGTCGAGGCGCCTAATGCGCCGGAGCTGGTCGGCGCGCATGCCGTGATCTGGACGACGACCCCGTGGACGATCCCTGTGAATCAGGCGATCGCTTATGGGGAGGGGATTGAGTACTCAATGCTTCATCTAAACCGGGTCGATCCTGTGCTTGGATCGAGTTGGGGTGGCGTTTCTCACCTTCTTGTCGCCACGCTTTTGATCGAGCAGGTTTCTGCACGGATCGGCCTGACGTCCCATGATGTTGTCTGGAGCGGCAAAGGCACCCAACTCGCCGGAGCCATCGCCCGTCATCCTATGGCCAACCGCCTCCGTCATCCCCGCGAAAGCGGGGATCCATCTTCCTCTGTCACCGGCGGCGAAGGCAGCTGGACCGCGGATCAAGTCCGGGGTGACGTGGATTCTGGAAGCGCCAAGCTCAGCTTCTTCGACCGTCCACGCCCCTTCATCGCCGCCGATCATGTCACGACCGACGCGGGCACCGGCCTTGTCCACATGGCGCCCGATCATGGCGAGGAAGATTTCATCGCCTGCAAGAAGGTCGGCATCGAACCCGTCTTCGCGGTCAATGCGGCGGGCTTCTATCGCGAAGATTGGGAGTGGTTGCCCGGCCAAGGCAGCGTCATCAACACCAAGTTCAACGGCGTTGACGGCCCCATCCTGAGCGACCTGCACAAGGCTGGCGCGCTGCTCTCCGCAGGCGATTTCAAGCATAGCTACCCCCACTCATGGCGCTCCAAGGCACGCATCATTTATCGCTGCACGCCGCAATGGTTCATCCCGATGGACAAGGCCGCGAGCGCATCCGACTTTGAGGTCGCGCCGCTGCCAGTCGTGGGCGCTGGCGTCGCGTTAGCAGTCAACCCGCTGGATGCAGGCAAGGGCATGACCAACGGCCCAACGCTGCGCGAAGTCGCGCTGGACGCCATCGAGCAGACCCGCTGGGTGCCTGCGCGCTCGCGCAATCGCATCCATGCGATGGTCAGCGACCGCCCCGATTGGGTTATCAGCCGCCAGCGCGCCTGGGGTGTCCCAATTGCGCTCTACGTCAATCGCCAGACCGGCCAATATCTGAGCGACAGCCAAGTGAACGCCCGCATCGTCGAGGCCTTCAAGCAGGGCGGGGCGGACGCATGGTTCGGCGCGGATCATCAGGCGATGCTCGGCGCGGATTATGATCTGGCCGATTATGAAGTGGTGAACGACATTCTCGATGTGTGGTTCGATAGCGGCTGCACGCACAGCTTCGTCGTCGAGGCACGCTTTGGGCCGGATGCACGGGCTGACCTCTATATCGAGGGGTCCGATCAGCATCGCGGCTGGTTCCAATCCTCCCTGCTCGAAAGCTGCGGCACGCGCGGCCACGCCCCTTATGGCGCGGTGCTCACGCACGGCTTTGCGCTCGATGGACAGGGCCGCAAAATGTCCAAGAGCCTCGGCAACACGGTCGATCCGCTCAAGGTGATGGACGAGAGCGGCGCGGACATATTGCGCATGTGGGCCGCCTCCACCGATTATTTCGATGATGTGCGCATCGGCAAGGAAGTGCTGGCGGGCGCTTCCGATGCCTATCGCAAGCTGCGCAACACCTTCCGCTACATGCTGGGTGCGCTCGTCGGCTTTGATAGCGAGACCGACCGCGTGCCGGTCTCCGCCATGCCCGAGCCGGAGCTGTATATGCTCCATCGCCTCGCCGAGCTGGATGCAGAACTGCGCGCGGTTGTCGACAAGGCGGAAGGATCGGACAATTGGCTGGAGTTTGGGCGTTACACCCGTGCGCTCAGCGATTTCGCCAATAATGATCTCTCGGCTTTCTACTTCGATGTCCGCAAGGATTGCCTCTATTGCGATGTCGATCCGGCAACGGGCAAGGAGACGGACAAGCGCCGCGCCTACCGCACCGTGCTCGATCATCTCTATCATGCGCTGGTGCGCTATGCCGCGCCGCTCACGCCCTTTACGGCGGAAGAAGTGTGGCAATCGCGCTATCCCGATGAAGCGCAGTCCGTGCATCTGCTGGAGTGGCCCAAGGTCGAGCGCAGCTGGCGTGACCCATCGCTGGGCGTGCGTTGGGCTGAGATCCGTTCAGCGCGCGATCAGGTGAACGAGGCCATTGAGCCGTTGCGGCGCGAAAAGGTGGTGCGCTCCAGCCTTGAGGCGGATGTGCGCATGGCCAATGTGCCGCAGGATATTGATTTTGCGGAGATGTGCATCGTGGCCAGCGTCACGGAAGATGCCAGCCTTGAAAGCCCGGCGATCACGCCAACGGAACATCACAAGTGCGGTCGTTGCTGGCGTCTGCTCCCTGATGTGACCACCGATGGCACATTGTGCGGTCGTTGCGAGGATATCCTTGCATGAGCGCGGTTGAAGCAGGCCCACACCGCAAGCGCGCGCTGTCGCTGGCGTTCGGCATTGCTGTCGTCGATCAGCTGATCAAATATTATGTCATGTATGTGCTTGATCTCAAATCCCGCGGGATTTTCGGCATCGAGCTCATTCCCTTCTTCAAACTCACCTGGATGGAAAATCGCGGCATCTCGATGGGTTTTTTCCATGCCGAGACGGACGTTATGCGCTGGCTGCTGGTGGCGATGACGCTCGCGGTCTCCGGGTTCGTCACTTGGTGGCTGTGGCGCGAGAAGGAGCGCTATGATGCGCTGGCGCTCGGCCTGGTGCTTGGCGGCGCGATTGGCAATATTATCGATCGGGCGCGGCTCGGCTATGTCGTCGATTATGCGGATTTGCATATCGGTGAGTGGCGGCCATTCCTCATTTTCAACCTCGCCGATGCCTCGATTACCATCGGCGTTCTGATCCTGCTTGCACGTGCGCTGCTGCTGCGCGAAAAGGCCGCACCCAAGGAGTCCCGTTAACATGCGTTTGTCCTATCGTCTTCCGCTCGTGCTCGTCGGCATGTCCATGCTCTCGGCGTGCGGCAGCACCAGCCTGTTCAACCGGGATCGTCCCGACGAAATGGCCGTTTCCCGCCAGCCACCGCTGGTGATCCCGCCTGATTTCTCGCTCTCGCCACCAGCGCCCGGCACGGCGACCGGATCGCGCGACACGCAGCAGCAGGCGCTGGAAGCCATGTTCGGCGGCACCGCGCCGCGCAGCACCAGCGAAACATCCGCGCTGCGTGAAGCAGGTCGCTCGGTTGCTGAGGTCGGCATTCGCTCGTCCGTCGGCGACCCCAAGACCAATGTGGTCGACAAGGGCCGCACCACGCAGGACATCGTCGCAGCACCTGAAGGTGACGGCCAGTTCGCCCGCGTGGTCGCATCCGCGCAATAATATCTGATTGGCTGCCTGGTCTGGCGCCGCGAACGCGCAGACCGGCGTGGTGCCCATCTTAGTCGGAAACCAATTCTCCCGCTTGTCCGTTGGGCAGGCGAAGGAGATGCCTCATGGCCCACGACACGCACGATATTAAGCAGGAATTCTGGAAGGCGCTCGCCAAAAGCCCGTTCCTGATGGTCAAGCTGGACGACAGCCAGGATCATGCGCTGCCCATGACTGCGCAGCTCGATAAGGAAGAGGGCCCGGCCCATGGCGGCGCAGTGTGGTTCTTCACCGACAAAAAGAACCGCCTCGCGCCCGGCGGTCTCGCAATGGCGCAGTTCAGCGCCAAGGGGCATGATCTGTTCGCCTGCATCTCCGGCAGCATTGTTGAAGAGAAGGACGAGGCGCTGATCGATAGCCTCTGGTCTCCACAAGCCTCTGCATGGTTTGAGGGTGGCCGTCAGGACCCCTCGCTGCTCGCGCTGCGCTTCGACTTGGACGATATCGAGATTTGGACGGCGGACCTGGGCGTCGTCGGATTGCTCAAGCTGATGACCGGCAGCAAGATTGACCCGCAGCAAGCAGGCGAGCATGTGCAGACGACGGTCTGACCAGGTTTGCGATTATGTGCGGCGGCCTTGCAGTGATGCGAGGCCGCCGCGCTCATTTTCAGCTTTAAGCCGGCCGCTATCCACCTCGTCATTCCCGCGAACGCGGGAATCCAAGCAAGCTATCGGCTTGAGTTCCGACCTCGAGAATTAACTTCTCACCAGCATCTCGGTATCTGGATTCCCGCGTTCGCGGGAATGACGACGGAGGTAGATATTGTCGGTCAAATCAAACCGCTACTTGGCTATTCCCCCAGCCGTTTCGCCAGCGCCATCGCCGCTGCCGGGTTCCGCACCTTCGCACCTGAGATGAAATAGGCGAACACATCGCGCGGCTTTTTGTCGGCTGGCGCGTCGGTCACATAGGTCAGGTCATCCGGGCGCTCGCCCTTTGCCCATTGGCGTGCAACATCAGCCCAGCGGTCGAGCGCTTTGGCGTCATAGCCGTCTCGCTCGCTCATCTCGCTGCTCATTAGGCGGGCATAAATGAAATCGGCGGTCGGATCGGCGATCATCGGGCGTTCGATATGATCCGCGACGACAATGGCGGCGCCATGCTTGCGGGCAAGGTCCACAAATTCCGGGCAAGCGAAGCTCTCATGCCGCGCTTCGATGGCGTGGCGCACCGGCACGCCATCAATCTTGACGGGCAGCAAGGCGAGGAAGGCGGCGATGTCATCAGCATCAAATTTGCGCGTATCGCGGAACTGCCAGAGGATCGGCCCCAACTTATCGCCCAACTCCGTGAGGCCGGAGCCCAGAAACCGCGCGATGGATTCGTCCGCCTCGGCCAGCTTCTTCTTCGCCACGCAATATTGCAGCGCCTTCACCGCATAGACGAAGCCATTGGGCGCGGTGTCCCGCCATTTGGCGTAGGTCGCGGGCGTCTGGGTGCGATAGAAGGTGCCATTGATCTCAATGGTTTGCAGATGATTGACGGCAAAGTCCTGCTCCTTGGTTTTGGGCAGGTTTTCCGGATAAAAAGCGCCACGCCAAGGCTCATAAGTCCAGCCACCGATGCCGGTGCGGATGGTGCCTGTAGTCATGCTTTTTGTTCCAATTCACTCTTGAGGCACGCGATCACGACGACGCGCAAACAGTTGCGCTCGGTCACGGCCACAGCTTTTAAAAGGCGACTATTCCGTTGCTCGTATTAAGCACGCACGCCTGCTTCTTCAACGCCCGTGCTGTTATGCCGCAGCGCCTTCAGCACCATGTCCACAATGTCCGGCGCATTCAGATGCGCGTCGTCATATTGCTTCTCGACCTTGTCCTGATCCTGGAAGGCATCGGGCAGGCGCATGGTGCGCAGCTTCAGGCCCGTGTCGATCAGCCCCTCGTCGCTCGCCAGCGTCAGCACATGCGCGCCGAGGCCGCCAATGCTGCCTTCCTCGACTGTCACCGCAACCTCATGGGTGGTGAGCAGCTTGCGGATGAGCGCTTCATCGAGGGGCTTGGCGAAGCGCAGATCCGCGACCGTGGTGGAGAGGCCGCGTGCATCCAAAGCATCGGCGGCCTTGAGTGCTTCCTCCAGCCGGGTGCCGAGCGAAAGGATCGCGACCTTCTTGCCCTCGCGCACGATGCGCCCCTTGCCGATTTCCAGCCGCTCGGGCGTGGCGGGCAGGGGCAGGCCAAGGCCATTGCCGCGCGGATAGCGCAGCGCGATGGGGCCGCTATCATGGCAAGCGGCCGTGTGGACCATATGGACCAGCTCCACCTCATCGGCAGGCGCCATCACCACCATATTCGGCAGGGTCGTAAGATAGGTGATGTCAAAGCTGCCCGCATGGGTGCTGCCATCCGCGCCCACCAGCCCGGCGCGATCGATCGCGAAGCGGACGGGCAGATTCTGGATCGCCACATCATGCACCACCTGATCATATGCGCGCTGCAGGAAGGTGGAGTATATTGTCGCAAAGGGCCGCATCCCCTGCGCGGCAAGACCAGCCGCAAACGTCACCGCATGTTGCTCGGCTATGCCCACATCGAAGCAGCGGCCGGGGAATTTCTCGGCAAATTTATCAAGGCCCGTGCCAGATGGCATGGCGGCCGTGATCGCAACCACGCGCTCGTCCCGCTCGGCTTCAGCCATCAGCGCCTTGGCGAAGATGTTGGTGTAGCTTGGCGGCCCTGCTGGCGCCTTGGCCTGCTCGCCGGTGACGACGTTGAACTTCTGCACGCCATGATATTTGTCCGCCGCAGCTTCGGCAGGGCCGTAGCCCTTGCCCTTTTGCGTAACGACATGGACGAGCACCGGACCATCGGCCATGTCGCGGACATTTTCCAGCACGGGGATCAGCTGATCGAGATTATGGCCATCGATCGGCCCGACATAATAGAAGCCGAGTTCCTCGAACAGTGTGCCGCCCATCGCCATGCCACGGGCGAACTCGTCCGTCTTTTTCGCGGCGTGATGCAGCGGGCGGGGCAGCTTGCGGGCAAGCTTCTTGAAGGCGTCACGTACCGAGAGAAATTCGCGGCTGGAGACGATCCGCGCGAGATAGGCCGAGAGGCCACCCACGGGCGGCGCAATCGACATGTCATTATCGTTGAGGATCACGATCAGGCGATTCCCCGCCTCGCGGGCATTGTTCATCGCCTCATAGGCCATGCCGGCGGACATGGCGCCGTCGCCGATCACGGCAATGCCCTTGCCGGGCTGGCCAGTCAGCTTGTTGGCGATGGCAAAGCCCAAAGCCGCGCTGATCGAGGTGGAGGAATGCGCCGCGCCGAACGGATCATATTCGCTCTCGCTGCGCTTGGTGAATCCCGAGAGGCCTCCGCCCGTGCGCAGGGTGCGGATGCGGTCACGCCGTCCAGTGAGGATCTTGTGCGGGTAGCATTGATGCCCCACGTCCCAGATCAGCCGATCTTCCGGCGTGTTGAACACATAATGGATGGCGGTGGTCAGCTCGACCACGCCAAGGCCCGAGCCCAGATGGCCGCCGGTGACGCCCACGGCCGAGATTGTTTCCGCACGCAACTCGTCCGCAAGTTGGCGCAGCTGGCTTGGCGCGAGCTTGCGCAAGTCGGCTGGAATGTTCACCTGATCGAGCAGCGGTGTGGCGGGTTGGTCTGTCATCGCGCCATATCTAATGACATCGTCAACAAATGTCGAACCATGTCATCGCGTTTCGCGCCGGGACGCTCTCAGCGTTGGATTTGCGTTAGAGCGAGGCCTTTAAGCGCATTTCGCGCAGGTGCCGAGCAGTTCGATGATAGGGCGCTCAGTCGCGAAACCTTCGTTGGTCGCCACGTTGCGCACTTGTCCGGTCAGCTTGTCATCATCGATATGCGTGGCTTCGCCACAGTTTTTGCACACGAGGAAAATGCAATCATGCAGGCAGCCGGGGTGGGCATTCACCACATAGGCGTTGGCGCTCTCGACGCGCTGGGCAAGGTTGTTCACCACGAACAGATCGAGAATGCGATACACGCTGTTGGGCGCTACCCGCTTGCCACGCCGCACGGAAACCTTGTCTGCGATATCATAGGCTGAGGCGGGTTTTTCCTCCGCGGCCAGCACAGCGAAAATATCGCCGCGCATATCCGTCCATTGCTCGCCCTTTGCCTCCAGCGTGGTGCGAGCGGCCTGGGAGAGGTGCGTGCCGGTTGGCTCGCTATGATCATGCTTATGTGCGGCTTGGGCCATACGCTCAATCTAGGGTGTGAGAGGGGATGCGGCAAGCCTTGGTGAAAAGAGGCTTTCGCCCGGCGCGTCACGCGATACACTCCGTGCAAATAGATGAGGAGAGGCGACTTATGGCCGATTATCGCGCGCCGCATGATGAGCAGATGTTCGTGCTCAACACCATTTGTGACCTTACGGAATTATCGAGCCTGTCCGGTTTCGAGGATGCGACGCTTGAGATGGCGGGCCAGATCCTCGCCGAATCAGCCCGACTCGCGCAGGAAGGTTTTGCGCCGCTCAACGCCATCGGCGACCGGCAAGGCGCACGCTTGGAGGCGGGGAAAATGATCCTGCCGGACGGCTTTGCGCAGATTTATCGCGATTATGTGGACGCGGGCTGGAATGGTCTTTCCGCTGATCCTACGCATGGCGGGCAGGGGCTTCCCTTCGCGCTCTCGGTCGCGGTGCAGGAGCAGTTTAGTGCGGCGAACATGGCCTTTTCGCTCTGCCCTATGCTCAGCTTGAGCGCGATCGAGGCGCTCTCCGCACATGGCGATGATGCGCTCAAGGCACTGTATCTCCCGCGCCTGATCTCGGGCGAATGGGCAGGCACCATGCAATTGACCGAGCCGCAGGCTGGCTCTGATGTCGGCGCACTGCGCACCAGCGCGGCGCCGGTGGGCGATGGCACTTATCGCCTGAAAGGGCAGAAGATTTTCATCACCTGGGGTGAGCATGATCTGGCGGCGAACATCATCCATTTCGTGCTCGCGCGATTACCTGAAGCCCCGGCCGGACCCAAGGGCATAAGCCTGTTCCTCGTGCCCAAATATCTGCCTGATGAGGCGGGGCATCCCGGCCTGCGCAATGACGTGCGCTGCATCGCCATCGAGCATAAGGTGGGCATTCACGCCTCCCCCACCTGCACGATGGCGCTGGGCGAGAGCGATGCCTGCATCGGTTGGCTGATTGGCCAGCCACATGGCGGGCTGGCGGCGATGTTCACCATGATGAACCACGCGCGCATCAATGTGGGCGCGCAGGGCGTCGCGATTGCCGAGCGCGCCTGGCAGGATGCGCGGGCCTATGCGGGCGATCGGGTGCAGTTCGGCCCCATCATCGCCCACCCCGATGTGCGCCGCATGCTGATGACGATGCTTAGTCTGACGCAGGCGGCGCGGGCGCTCGTCTATGCCAATGCAGCAGCGGTTGACCGTGCGCACAAGCATCAGGATGCGGACAAGCGCGCTTACTGGAAGCGCCGGGCAGATCTGCTCACCCCAATCAGCAAGGCATGGTCCACCGATATCGGCAATGAAGTGACCAGCCTTGCAATCCAGGTGCATGGCGGCGCGGGCTATATTGAGGAGACCGGCGTCGCGCAGCATTATCGCGATGCGCGGATCGCGGCGATTTATGAGGGGACGAACGGCATTCAGGCGATGGATCTGGCGGGGCGCAAGCTGCGGATGGACGAAGGAGCGGCGATGCGCGAGCTTGAGGCCGTGATGGCGCAGGATGTCGCGCGCTGGGGCGAGGGCGCGCGCCGAACCGCATTGGAAGTCGCGCTCGGCGTGCTGGCGGATGCGCGCGCGGCGATGCTCGCGCATGGTGCAGAGGGTGCTGGCGCTGCGGCCTCTCCCTTTCTGGCCTTATGTGGCGGCGTGATTGGTGGATGGTTGCTGGGGCGTCAGGCAGAGGAGGCCGAAGCGCGCCTGAATGCGGGCGATGCGCGCTCGGCGTTCCTTGAGAATAAGCGCGCTGTTGCTGAGTTCTTCGTCACACAGCGCTTGCCGCTGGCTCTCGCGCACATCGCGGCAATCAAGGCACCCAGCACGCAATTGCTGGACGGAGTCAATTTCCCGCTCATGTAACAGCGCGAGTTGGGATCATGTCGGTGCAGCCAAGAAATCGCATAATATCCGTGCGTTGCTGTTGAAAGGACGGCGGTGCAGCATTGTACGTGTTGCATATCATTGACTTCATCCACTAAGGCTGACGATGTAACGCTAGCTATGTTTGGTTGATCTCTCAACAATTCTACCACGCTAACTGTTAGAAAAGCATTCTGAATCAATGTGTTAATTATTCTTCGTGACAATCAGGCAACAGTCCAAACGTTACGACATTTGATGATAATATCTGCTTGAAATAAGATAGCATGATAGCTAGTCCCACTCTCATCGATCCGCTGAAACCATAACAACCGGTTCTGCTGGCGACTTGAAAATGAATGATCGACGCTCGGAAAGAGCGGGCTGAGTGGGTGGGCGCTGTCAAGCGTCGGCAACAACGGGAGAGGGATGCATGTCTTCTAAATCACGAGTGAATTGCGTGCGCGCTGTGCTGGCCTGCACAACTGCGCTCTACACGCTGGCCCTGCCAGGGCAGGCAGTGGCGCAAACAGCGCAGGGCGCCGACGCGGGCGAAGAGCAGGCAATCGTCGTCACCGGTTCGCGCATCGCGCGCCGTGATTATGAGTCGAACAGCCCGATCGTGACGGCTGGGCAGGAGCTGCTCCAGAACAGCTCGACCGCCGCAATCGAGACAAACCTCAACAAACTTCCGGCCTTCACGCCAGTGCAGACCCCTGCCATCGCCGGTGACATTCAGCCAACCGCGACCAGCACACCGGGTGCTGCGACAGTTTCGCTGCGTAACCTTGGCACCAACCGTAACCTCGTCCTCGTCGATGGCCGTCGTGCGACGCCAGCGAATGCGCTTGGCGTGGTCGACATCAATACGATCCCATCTGCGGCCATCGAGCGCGTGGAAGTGATCACGGGCGGCGCTTCTGCAACTTACGGTGCGGACGCTGTCGGCGGTGTCGTCAACTTCATCCTGAAAAAGAATTTCCAGGGCCTGCAGATCGATACCCAGATGGGCATTTCCCAGCGTGGCGATGGTCGTGAATTCTCGATCAGCGGCATCATGGGCACCAACTTCTCCGATGGTCGCGGCAACATCACCATCGGTCTTTCGATGAATGATCGTGAAGGCGCTTATCGCCGTGACCGCTCATGGTTCCGCAAGGCCTGGCAGGACCCGCGCTTCAGCGGCACTGAATTCTTCCCTGATTTCTCGGGCTTCCAGCCAGTTGGCGGCAATAATCCAAGCCAGGCCAGCGTCAATGCGATCTTTGGCACCAATGTTGTTCCGGGCGACTTTGTCAACGTTCCGGGCAGCAATCCCGTCATCAGAGTGCCAACTGGTTTTAACTCCAGCCGCTTCTATTTCAACACAGATAACACCGCCTTCACCGGCTTCTTCCAAAGCCCTCCAGGTGGCGCAGGGCGCTTCCGTGGCGACTTGACCGGCCTGAAGTGGAAGCGTCAGGCAGATGGCACGCTTGGCCAGAACTTCCAGGATGAATTGGTCGTTCTGCCGCTCAACCGCTACAATATGTATGCACGCGGCAAATATGAGATTAACGATTGGGTGGGCGTTTTCGCGCAGGGAACGTTCA
>CBIHKY010000051.1:0-23376 GCA_966205705.1 uncultured Alphaproteobacteria bacterium | reverse complement strand
ATTACAAGCCGAAAAATGCCTTAAAACTTTAATTGTCACTCTTCCTAAGCTCGGGGAGTAGGGAAGGGTGATCGCGGGGAAGCGGCAGGCAAAAAACGCAAATCTCAATTGTTACGAAATCTCTTCTTCGCCGCAGGTTTCGAGAGCCGCGCCGCATTTGCGGTCGCTGTTCGGTGAATGGGGGCAAGCGACTTTGTCCCCATATCAACGCTGGCATCCATCACCGAGAGCGCATGAGCGGTTGTTCGCTGCTGGAGCGCCGTCAGTTCCGAGACTGTGAGAAGCTTACCGCGCGTCGCGAGCCCCGCCATATGCTGTGCCTGGCTCATCCAGGCGGAACTCATACCCCACCAGATGTTCGAAATCGATGCGCCTGCCTGCGAAAATGCTTCAACCTTCTCCAGGATCATCTTCGACCATTCTCGATGGTCCGCCGTCAGCGGCGATTTGAATGCGGCATTGATCAAATCCGAACGCGCGGCGATCACGTCATTCGATGCCCGCGATGTCTCCAGCATCTTCATGCCCGTCTGCGCCATCGCCATCGATGCTGATACCATGCGTGACCAGCCTTCAAACGGCCCGATCACCCGCGATTGCTCGGCGTCTCGACTTGCTTAAACGCATCCCGTGCAGCCGCGAGCAGGCTCTGGCCAGTGCCTTCGGCTGCCGAGGGTGTGAGAGTGACCGCTACGCCATCCGGACCGTCGAGCAGCACAAGGCCACCCTCGGCTGTCGCGACACCCGGCACGTCCAAAGGTTGATGCAGGGAAGTATCGTCGGTCATTGCGCGTCTCCGCTTCGCTGAAACTCAATCATTGGATTTGTCGATATAGAGATAGTCGGGATCAAACTGGCCGCGGCGCGCGAGGGCCGCAGGATCAGGAATTTCGACGAGCGATGAACGAAATACGCACAATCCTTCTTCGCGCAACTGCCGCATCACGCGATTGACATGCACATTGGTCAATCCGCAGATTTCCGCGAGGTCGGCCTGAATAAGGCCGAGCGCAAAGCGATGGCCGTCGCTCAGTCCCGCCAATTCGAGCCGGGCATTGGTTTCGCTTAGAAAATGCGCCACGCGCCCCACCGCATCCAGCCGCCCAAGACGGAAAAGCCATGCCCGGTGGATAGCTGCATCAAGCAGTGTGGAAAACCACAGCTTGCGTGTCAGATCAGGTAGCTCATCCATGATTTCGCGCAGCGAGACATGGGGCACGACTGCGACAGTCGCGGGGGTCAGCGTCGCCACATCATGCTCAAGCACTCGAAGCGGGTAGGCATGCAAATCAACGAAATCGCCCGGCACATGAACCGCGACCAACTGGCGCAGTCCCTGCCGATCATCAATGTAGCGTGAGACAAAACCCTCAACCAGAAGCGTGCTGACATCCAGAGGCTCGCCAGCTTTGATGATCGTCTGCCGCGCGCCATAGGTCTTCACGTCAGACACTGCAGCTTCAAGTCGACGCCGCTCGGTTGGCGTCAACAGCACTCCTTTGCGATGCCTAAGAAAGCGGTCGGTGAACATGTAGCTATCCTGCGATGTGTTTGATGAGCGGGGCGGCCTCAGCGAAGCCGCCCCATCAACTCAACGCTCCATGCTGTGCTTTATGTCCCGCATTTCATCATGACCGGCTTTCACGGACACATAAGCCTGCTCGATGAGCGCACGCGTCGTGGAAGAAATCTCCCGATCGCGCAGGGCATCCTCATATTTCGCCTTGATATGATCTTCGCCTGCTTCGACCTCGTTGATCAGCGCCTTTTCGTCCTGACCGGTCACCATCGATTTCAGGTTCACGAATACACGATGGGCTCCGGCGAGGATCGTGCCATCATCTTCCGGCGTTCCACCAAGGCTGGAAACTGCGCGCTGCAGATCAACCGTGATCCCGCGACGCTCAGACGCACGACTTGTGAAAAGCGATGCGAAGCGGCTCGTGCCTGCATCCTTCGCGGCTTCTGAATATCCGTCGGCGCTGTCGATCGTCGTTGCGATCAGATCATTCAGGATGGAAATGTCATGGCTATTGTCTGACATGGGGGGCTCCTATCAGGTTGGCGGCGCTGGATGCGCCTTGCAAACCATCCAACCCACGAGGCGAAGCAAAGTGTCCCGACTCCTTTAGAATTAACTTCCATCAATCGGTTTGCGGCGAGCGCTTCTGCAAAACTAATCCTTTGTTCGCTGCGCACTACCACCAATGTCCTTAAAAATTGGCGGTCCTCTGCGTGATACGAAGGATGCCGTACGATTAACCATCAAAAGAGTGAGTTAGTCAATGATCTTGGAACTAATCATCTGGTTCCAGAATTATCTGGCTTAGGGCATGTGCCCGAAAAGGCAAACCGGCGGCGACGTCGGGACGCAAAGCTTCCGGCCTTGGAGACAAGGTAGCGGAGCCGCCGAAGGAACCGATTAGTGCTGACGTGCCCCGATGAAAGTTGCTTTATTTTTCTTTAGACGCCGCAACTCTTCACGCGCCCATAGCCTATTCGATGCCCATATGGCGTCGCCGCGACCTTCCCCCAGCCGGATTGGCAGGAACGGAGATGGACATGCGGACGACAATCAACAAAACACCTTTCACGATAGGTTTATGTGCAGCTCTCGCTTTGACGCTGTCAGCGTGTGAAAGCTCGGGCAACTTGCGTCTGGGCAGCATTGGCGCGCCCGGCGGCGGCGGTGCATCCGGCAATGACGGCGGCGGCGGAAACACAGGCGGCGGAAGCACTGGCGGCGGCTCGGGGTCGGGCGGAAGCGGGAACACCGGCGGCTCTGGTGGAACCGGCGGCACTGGTGGGACAGGCGGGACCGGAGGCACCGGCGGCACCGGGACAACCCCAACCAACAGTGGTGGCCCCATCAACGCTGCCGTGACGGATGTCGCCGGACCGTTGCTGGTCACGGCGGGCAACGCCGTGCTTGGCGTTTCTAATGGCTCCGGCACTGTGCTTACGCGGGTTGCGACGGCTCTGCCCGTCACGCAGCCGGTCAGTGGCACGATCACCAAGATACTCACCGACACCGGCACCGTGCTGGTCGATGCCGGTCAGGGCCGCACCCTGCTGGTTGAAGGCCTTGTCGGCGTGGTGGGCGACGTCGTGAACATCAATGTGGGCGACAGAGCGGTCACGACGCCTCTTGGCGGCGGTCAGGGCGCTGTGGGCCTCGGCGTGCTGGGCAATACGCAGCCAGAAGGGAGCATTGCCACCGCAGGCGTTCTGAATGCGGGCAATACGGTTCTGGCAAGTGTGAATGGCCTTGCCGATGTGCGGGTCAGCAATGTCACCGCGCCAACCGGCGGCGCTTCCGGCGATCTGCTGAATGTCGCGCTCGGCGGCAATCAGCTGCTCGGGAGCGGCGACCCCGCTTTGGTCAATGCCAATCTTCTGCCGGGCGGCTTGCCCGCAGTTGGCGGCACCGGTGGCACGACCGGCATTCTCTCACCTGTTACGCAGACGGTTGAGTCTCTCACGGGTGGCGGCACCTCTGGCGGGCTTGTGGAGACCGTGAGCGGTGTGCTCGGCTCAACGCCGCTGCTGGGCGGCGGAGCCAGTGCTGGCGCTGAGGTTGGCGGCAGCGTGGATAGCGGCGCAACGGGCGGCGGCTTGCTCAGCGGCGTAACGACGACGTTGACGGGCGCGGTTGGCGCTGGTGGCACGGTGGATAGCGGCGGGGGCCTGCTCTCGCCTGTGACTGGCACCGTGCAGGGCGTCACTGGCGCCGTGCAAGGCGTGACCGGCGGCCTGCTTGGGGGCCTGCGCTAAGCATTGGGGTTGGAGGGCGGCGATGGCTGCCCTCCGATCAACATACAGGGAGGGCATGAATGACGACCACCGTAGCCGGAGCCATGATGCTCGCGGCGCAATCTCTGGCCGCGCCTTTGACGCCGCCGCTCATCGAGCAGGGTCGGGAAGAAGACCGGGCGGCGATCCCGGAGCCGAATGATCCAGCCAATGTGAAGCCCGGCGAGCTCGTCGCCGTGGATGCTGTGGCCAGCGCCGCGCCGATCAAAGGCGTGTCCTTCGTGGGTGTCGATGCGCCAGCAAGGGTTGCCGATGCCGCCCGGCCTTTCCTCGGGCGCCCCGCGTCTCGAGAGGCGCTGGGAGCGCTCGTCAAGGCTATTTCCGATGCTTATGCAAAGACGGGCGTTGCCCTCTACACCGTTGCCATCCCTCAGCAGGATTTGTCCACGGGTCAGGTGAAGGTGTTACTGGCCGAGGGCTTCGTCGAGGATATCATTTATCCCAAGGATGCCAGCCCCCTCGTGCGCGCCTATGCGGAGAAATTGCGCAGCGAGCGCCCGTTGACGAAACGTGGGCTGGAGCGAGCCTTGTCGCTCATTCGCGATATTCCGGGCGCAAAGGTCGATGTGTCCGTGCTGCGCGGCACGCAGGCGGGCGCCGTGCGGCTGGAGATCGTGCCGACCCGCAAACGCACCGACTTCAGCATCGGCGTCAACAATGTGGCGCAGGCTGGCTTGGGACGGGGGCAGGCGCAGGCCAATGCGCAGGCGTATAGCCTGCTGCGCGACGGCGATCGCACAGACCTAACCCTGCTTTCCGCGATCGATTTCAAGCAGTTCAAATATGTGGCGCTTAGTCATCAGACGCCGCTGGGCAATGATGGCATGACCTTGGGGCTTTCCGGCTCCTACCTCGCCACGCAGATTTCGCAGCCGCCCATCTCGGGCGAGGCGTGGACGGCAGGCGTCTCGGTCAGCTATCCCGTGATCCGCAGCTACAGGCGGAATTTGAGCGTGAGCGTCGGCCTGGATGGGCTTAACAGCGAGGCTGCGTTGCTCAGTTCTGTGCTCTCTTCCGACCGCATCCGTACGGTGCGTGCCTCGGCAGGCTATTCCCTCGTCACGGATAAGAGCGTGCTGACAGCAAGCGTCGTCGGCGCGCGCGGGCTGGACATTTTCGGCGCACGGACAGCGCCCGGCATTGCGCAGACCGACTTCACCAAGGTGACGGCTCGTGCGGGCTACGACCGGATGCTCGGCAAGATTTTCGTCGCTCGCATCAGAGCGTCCGGCCAATATACAAAGGACCCGCTCCCCGCCAATGAACGCTTCACGATTGGCGGGCCGGGGCTGGGAAGGGGGTTCGAGGCCTCATTGATCAGCGGGGATCGCGGCTTCGGCGGCTCCTTCGAGCTTGCGCTGCGGCCGAAGCTGCCAGCGCAGTTCAAGGATACCGAGGCCTATGGCTTTATCGATGGCGCAAAAATCCGCCTCGTTCCGCGTCCGGGCTTTCTCGGCGCCAATTTCGGCCTCGCGTCGGCGGGGGGTGGTGTTCGCATCGCCTACAATCCCTATGCCTGGCTGGAGCTTGAGGGCGCGCGCGTGATCGAGAAGCCGTTCGCGACGGCGCAAGGTGGGTGGCGGTTCAACGTGAACTGGCGGCTCAAGCTGCGCCGCTAAATGAAGCGAGCGGGAACAAGCAGCGCCAGCCGACATTATAGCTGTCTGGCAAGGAGAAGCTGAATGGCTGCGCGTCCCTATTGGAAAGGCCAGATCCGACTGGCGCTCGTCTCGATCCCCGTGGAAATCTATTCGGCGACCCGCAGCGGCGCGACCCTTGCGCTCAACCAGATTCATGAGCCGTCGGGCAAGCGCATCAAATATGAAAAGGTGGTGCCGGGCATCGGCCCAGTCGATGTCGACGACATCGTCAAAGGCTTTGAATATGCCAAGGGCGAATATGTGCTGCTCGATGAGAAAGAGATTGAGGGCGTAAAGCTAGAGAGCAAGAAAACGCTCGAACTCACCCAATTTGTCGACGCGCATGAGATCGACATGATCTATTTCGAGAAGCCCTTCTATGTCGTGCCGGCGGATGATCTGGCCGAGGAAGCCTTCATCGTGCTGCGCGAGGCTTTACGCCGCAGCCGCAAGATTGGCTTGGGGCAGCTTGCGATGCGCGGTCGCGAGCATGTCGTCAGCATCAAGGCCTGCGGGCGCGGCATGGTGATGGAGACACTGCGCTATGCCGACGAGGTTCACAAAGCGGCGAGCTATTTCCGAGAAATTGGTGATGGTGATCCGGACGATGAGTTGCTTGATCTTGCCACGACGCTGATCGACAAGAAGACTGGCAAGTTCGACGCGAGCGATTTCCATGACCGCTATGTCGATGCGCTCAAAGAGCTGATCGAGCGGAAGAAAAAGGGCAAGACGCTCAACATCGATAGCGATGATGGCAATGCCGATCCGCGCGGGTCAAATGTGGTGGATTTGATGGCTGCGCTTAAAAAGTCTGTGGGATCGGGTGCCGCAGCGAAGAAGGCGCCTGCCGCCAAAGCGGCTGCCAAGCCCGCCGCAAAAAAGAAGGTGCCTGCTAAAACGCCAGCGAAAAAAAGTGCCTGATCCCGGCTTAGCTGATGCCTTCCAGGGCCTTTAGCTGCAGGGTTTGGAAATCACGATGGCCTTCCGAGGCCGCATTCACGAGCTGTGTTGTGATGCGCGCAATGGTATCCTGACGGCGCTCGTCAGACAGAGCTTCACTCTTCATGGCATTTAAAACCATCATTGCACCATCGAACACTTGGGAGAGCAGACGGCTGGTTTGATCATCAAATGATGAAAATGCCATTGATTTGATTAAACCCCGGTTATTTCCATGAGAATAGTCCGCCGTGGCACCGACTTCAATGCGATGAGTTGATTTTTTAACATGGATTAACCGGAAGTGTTCACGCTCCGGAGCGCTAGGTTTTGGCCTTGGGCCCGAATCTGCGCCGCGCGGGGTCGAGACTGAATTCATACCGGTTTTTGATGCCGCTGTTGAGAAATGCGCCTGGCGATGCTGCCGCGCAAAAGGCGTCGTAAACAGCTTCATCTACATCGAAATAGACATATTTGCCGCTGTCATGGAACATGACGGTCAATGTCCCGGTCGCCTCATCGAACGTCAGATGATCGATGCTTGAGGACCCGGCGAACTGGTGGACCCGCATTGATTTGCCTTCACACGAAATGCTCACGCTTCATCGGGGAACGAGTCGAGCGGGCGATGGTTTCGCCAGATAGCGAAATGGAGCCTGCACGATGGCGCGAGCCCCGACCAAGAGATCAGGCAAGACTGATCAAAAAGATATCTCCGCTGACACGCTGGCCGTCTATCGCGCCAAACGCGATTTTGCGCGCACTGCGGAACCATCAGGCGGGAAAAAGTCGAAGGCAGGCAATGGGTTCGTTGTCCAAAAGCACGCAGCGACCCGCCTCCATTACGACTTTCGGCTGGAACTGGACGGCGTTCTGCTGAGCTGGGCTGTCACGCGCGGTCCAAGTTCCAACCCCGATGACAAGCGGCTGGCGGTTAGAACGGAGGATCATCCCCTTGATTACGCCCGGTTCGAGGGCACCATTCCCAAAGGCGAATATGGCGGCGGATCGGTGATGCTGTGGGACAATGGCAGTTGGGAGTCGATCCCAGGCAAAGATCCCCGCAAGACGCTGCTTGAAGGGCAGTTGCATTTCGTCTTGCACGGGCGGCGTATGCAGGGCGAGTGGATCCTGTTCCGCCTCAAGCCGCGCGGCAATGAGAAGCGCGAGAACTGGATATTGCGCAAGGTTCAGGATGAGTTCGCAGGTGGGTCGGACGACCTTGTCGGCACGCACCTCACGAGCATCGAGAGCGGGCGCACGATGGACGAGATTGCGGCGGGCAAGGCGAGCAAAGCGAGCCCTAAAAAGCCAGCCGCAAAAAAAGGCGCCGTGTCGAAGCTGCCGCCCTTCCAGCCCGTGCAGCTTGCAACATTGGTTGATCATGTGCCGACGGGGGAGGGCTGGCTGCACGAGCTCAAATATGATGGGTATCGCACACTTATCGCGGTCAGCGGTGGCGAGGGGCGGGCTTACACGCGCTCGGGTCTCGACTGGTCGGATCGTTTTGCGCGCCTCATAACAGATGCCGTGGGATTCAAGGCGGAGAGCGCTCTGATCGATGGCGAAGCCGTTGTGATGCTGCCCGATGGGCGCACCAGCTTCCAGGCGCTGCAGGCGGCGTTAAAAGAGAGCCCTGACAAGATCGAATATTTCGCGTTCGACCTGTTGGAGCTGAATGGCAAAGACCTCACCAATTTGCCGTTGATCGAGCGTAAGCAAAAGCTTGAGGCATTGATCGGCAGGGGCAAGAGCGCGATCCGCTATTCGGACCATATCGTCGGCAAAGGCGAAGCGCTGCTGGGCCGCTTCTGCGCCGCCGGGTTGGAGGGGGTTATCTCCAAACGGACAGACTCGCGATACGTCGGCGCGCGGAGCAAAAATTGGGTGAAGACGAAATGCATCCAGCGCCAGGAATTCGTGATCGTCGGCTGGACCGCGTCGGACAAGCAGCGCGGCTTTCGCTCCCTGCTGCTCGGCGTGAATGAGGATGGCAAGCTGCGCTATGCTGGCAAGGTTGGAACAGGTTTCAACGCTGATGAGATGGAGCGGCTGCAAGGCCTGATGGCGCCGCTCCGGCAGGAGAAGGCCACCGTGGACGCCCCGCGCGCAATTGCGCGCACCGCGCATTGGATCAAGCCGAAGCTCGTCGCGGAAGTCGCTTATGCCGAGGTGACGGATGACGGCGTGCTACGCCATTCCAGCTATCTTGGCCTGCGGGAAGACAAGAAGCCCGAGGCGATTGTGCGCGAGAAGCCCGCCGCGGTCGAGACGGTCGCGCAGCCGCAGGTTACGAGCGGCATCAAGATTAGTAGTCGGGATCGGGTGATTTTCCCTGAAGGCAAGCTCACCAAAGGGCAGCTTGCGGATTATTATGAGATCGTGGCGCCGATCATGCTGCCTTGGGCGGGCAGCCGTCCGGTCAGTCTGGTGCGCTGCCCTCAAGGGCGGGCGAAGAAATGCTTTTTCCAGAAGCATGATGCAGGCAGCTTTGGCGAGGACGTCAAACAAATCGGCATCCGCGAGAAGGATGGGCATGACGAGCCTTATCTGTTCGTGGATAGCGCGGCGGGCCTTTTGACCTGCGTGCAGATGGGCACGATTGAATTTCATGGATGGGGTGCGCGGATCGAGGATGTCGAGAAGCCCGACCGGCTCGTATTCGATCTCGATCCGGACGAGGAGGTGGACTTCAAGTCGGTGATCTCCGCAGCCTTCCATATTCAGGATGTGCTGAGCCAAATGGGGCTGGTCTCCTTCCCGATGGTGACAGGCGGCAAGGGCGTGCATGTGATCGCGCCCCTGACGCCCGGCCCGGAATGGCCGCAGGTGAAGGACTTTGCCCAGCGCTTCGCCACGGCGCTGGCCCAGGCCGATCCTGATCGGTTCACAGCCGCGCTGGCAAAGGCGAAGCGCAAGGGGCGCATCTTCATCGACTATCTGCGCAACCAGCGCGGCGCGACGGCGGTGATGCCCTATAGCGCGCGCTCCCGCCCGCTGGCGCCAATCGCAGTGCCGCTCACTTGGGAGGATTTGCGCGATCTCGATACGCCCGCGCATTGGCACATTTGCGATGGCGCGGAGATGGTGAAGCGTGCTGCCTCCAAGGATCTTGCCGGGTGGGGACGGGCGGATCAGTCCCTCCCGGATCTGTGAAGATCGCAACCTATAATGTGAACGGCATCAATGGCCGTTTGCCCGTGCTGCTACGATGGCTGGAGGAAGATCAGCCAGATATTGTGTGCCTTCAAGAACTTAAGTGCCCCGATGAGCGGTTTCCTCGCAAGGCGATAGGGGCATTGGGCTATGACGCGATCTGGCACGGGCAGAAAAGCTGGAACGGCGTCGCGATCCTTAGCCGCATTGGCGAAATCCACGAAACGCGGCGCGGATTGCCGGGTGAGCTGGAGGATGATCAGAGCCGATATATCGAAGCCGCCGTGAACGGGATTCTGATTGGCTGCCTTTATCTGCCGAATGGAAATCCCCGGCCCGGCCCACGGTTTGATTATAAGCTGCGCTGGTTCGAGCGGTTTATCACCCATGCCGCCAGCCTGATCGCGGCGGATGTTCCCGCGATGCTCATCGGTGATTTCAACGTGATGCCAACAGAGCAGGATGTGCGCAAACCTGAGCGCTGGCTGGACGACGCGCTGTTCGCCCCGGAAGTGCGCGCGGCCTATTTCAAGTTGCTCGACCAAGGATGGGTGGACAGCGTGCGAACGCTTCACCCCGACGAGACGATCTACACATTCTGGAAATATTGGCGCGGCGCATTCGAACGCAATGATGGCCTTCGCATCGATCATCTGCTCGCCAGCCCCGCTCTCGCGCCGAAGCTGGTCCGGGCGCAAGTGGATTTGCATGTGCGCAGTTGGGAAAAGACCAGCGACCATGCCCCAGTGTGGATCGAGCTTTCCGACCGCAAGAAGCGGCGCTGACAGCCAAGTTGGCAGGGCATGTCACCTTCAGCAACTCACCGGCTAACGCTCAAAATGCCGCATTTCAGATTTGGTTAAAGACTTTCGGGATATGCGGGTCACGCATCCGGTTCTGCCCAGCAATCCTGTCAATCAGCCAACCACCAAGGTGATGCACGATCCCTGAATTTTCCTCTGATGAAACCAAGGGTGCGTTGGAGGATTAGAGGAGGCGACGCGCGGAATTGGATCAAGGTAAAACTAGGCTGCCATTTTCGAATTTTAGGTAAGGAATACTCATAACGTATTGAAAGAGCTCAATTAATGTTGTTACACTTTAGCCAAAAGTGTAACAGTCAGCAAGACCGAACTGATCCAATTCGGAAGATTTGATTCACATTTGCAACTTGGGAGGTTGGCATTGCGATCTCATCTCGCCCAGCCGTCATGCTGAGCCGGTTTGAACAAATCGCCGTTAAATAGCGCAATTCAATGGGTTGAGCCGCTAGCTGCGTAAGCGTTAGGCGTTGGTCCGTCGCCTCAGCCGCAGATTCATGATTTGCAATAGCTTTGCTCCGCCTTGGAGCGGAAATGGTTTCAGGTCTTACAACTTCTGATCTCCCCGACCAAAGACGCGACGCAAGTTCGCGCTCTTCAGGCCCCATTGCGCTGGTGTAAATGGCCGTCGTCTTGATATCGGCATGTCCCAGCCATCGCTGCACGAGGCTGAGCGGCACATTGGATTGCACAGCCCGCACCGCAAAGCCGTGCCGTAATCCCTTGGGCGAGGCGTAGCTGCCGGTCAGTCCAGCTTCCCGCATGACTTCACAAACCCGGCGATAGGCTGTCATTCGGGAGATCGGCCAGAATTTCTCGCGCGGTAGTATGCCGCTGCTAATCCATCGCTCAAGGCTTCTGAGCAGTTCCATCGGCAATGGAATAGCCCGAAAGACGCGCTTTTGGCGCTTCTTGAGGCACAGGATGATGACCTGCTTAGCTTCAAAATCGATGCTCTGGACTCCAAGCGACAACGCTTCTGAAATTCGGCAGCCGGTCACGGCCAATATCCAGCAAAGCCCGTGAACCGATCCGCCATGCGACTTCGATATGACCAGAAAAGATTCTATCTCGGACTTGGTCAGATACTTCCTCTGGCCATCATTACTATAAACTGTCCATTGTATGCTCACGATTGGGGTTACCTCGAAGTGATTATTGATAAAAATAAGTGTGAATAAGTAATAATTTATCTAACATTAGCTAATGTTACACTTTTGGCTAGATTGTCTCAGGGTCATTCAAGGAGAATGCATCCAAGCTGGAGGCAATTCATGCCAAGTGCTGATAGTATCTGCGGAAGTGAGAACGGAGAGTCGCTCAGCTTGTCGTTGCACGATGAAGCTATTTATGGCGCAGAACTGGGGCATTTTACGCTTCGGATCGGAAATTACAGGGCGATCCGCCGCGCTTATTCCGAGGATACAGCGCTTGAAGTGCTCGATCAGTTGGTTAACCGTATTAACCAAGTGCTTCAGGGCGGTGGGGTGGCTACGCCAGCTGCCTATGGCGAGGTGATGGTGAGCCTTACCAACCTCACGACGTTGCAGGTCGAGGCTACGCCCCAAGCGTGTCGCACCTGGCTCTGGGCTCTCTGCGCGGCGATGTCGAGCATGCCTATCGACGTGGCACGCTCAAGAGCGGATGGCGTGACCTGCCCTGTTTTCCCTTTGCTATCAGGTGATTGGGATACGCTGCCAGAGGGTGAACTGGCGGAAGAGCTGAGGTCGGTGGACCCTTGGCATATGGCGGACCCTGCCGCTGATGCGCTGCATGGTAAAGGCCCGGCATGGGCCGAGAGTTATCGCAGCGACATGGCGCTCGCCGCAGAGGCGCTGGCGGCGTTCGCCCCCGCTGAATTATATCGGCCGGATCGCGCGAGCCAGCTTCTGCTGCTGCTCTGGCAGCCAGTGTGCGACGCGTCGAGCCCTGACGACGTCCTTTATTATGAGGCGCTCCTGCGGTTTGTGGACGGTCATGGCGTGTGGCGCGCGCCTACGCCATCGCTGCTCGCGCTCGAGAAGCTCGGCCTGATCAATCTGCTCGATCATCATGTCGTGTCGCGGGTGCTGGCGGCGCTGGAGGAAGACCCGGATGTAAAACTCGCGGTCAATATATCGGCACGCAGCGCCCGCTCGGACCCTTGGTGGCATGGCCTGCCCAACGGGGCAATCGAGACCGGGCGTCGCAGCTACAGCCTTCAATCGGATGTCGTCCCCCGCATCACGACTTTGCTCACCCATGGCTGAAGACTGCGCCGGGTGGTGGCCGGTTCACGTGCTGGGTCGGTTCGAGAGTTGGGCTGACTGCCATGCCTGATCATGCGCGCTTCTTCTGGCGACGGCTCGAAATGCTGGTGATGGCTGCAGCCTGTGGAACGTTGCTGGGCACCGGCCTGCTGGCGGGTGTCATCAGCTTCGACAGCGGCGATCGCGCGACCATCCCTGCCAGCGATGCGTTGTCCGGCGCGGTATTCGTTGAAGACCATGAGGGCGCCTATAGCGCGCGCGTCGTTGTTGATGGCGTTCCGTTGCGCATGATTGTCGATACGAGCACAGCGCAGAGCCGCCTCTCGATGCAAGATGCAGAGCGCCTGTCTTTTCCGTTGCAGGAGTCTGAAGTGGCGAAAGCGTCCTACACTGCTTCCAATGTGGACATTGGAGGACATCGCTTGCACGAAATGACGCTCCAGATCAGCTCCACATCACCCCACTCGGTCATCGGTTTGGACTGGCTTGCGCGGTTGGGGCCTGTGACGTTCGCACCAGCGCCTCGCCAAAACTGACCCCGCGCCAGGTCAACGACGCCGTTCCAATCAAAACCTGATGTGCGTCAATAGCGTTGCTAATATGCAACATGATGAACGCCTCAGCGCGTGTAACGCCTTCCGCGCACTTAGCTTTCGCGAAAACTGTTGAGATATCAACGGATCGTTGATAGCCAGTGTTCGTTGCTTTTCGATGGATGAATTAAGCCGCTTTAAGCCGGTCAGGTCGTCCCGATGTTGGCGTTTAACGCTATCATTCAAGCATTTACCGTTTCAGGAGAGGAGTTTAAAGCATGTCCCCATTCATTAATCGTACGCGAGGTTCGAGCCTGAGTGCGCTTGCGTTGAGCCTTGCTCTGGTCGCAAGCCCCGCCTTCGCACAGGATGCTGACACGCAGGGCAATGCGCTCAGCGATGAATCCATTGTGGTCACAGGGTCACGCATTGCACGTTCCGGCTTCGATCAGCCAACGCCAGTCACTGTGCTGGGTGCTGATCAGATCGAGCGTCAGGCCGCGACGAACATCTCGCAAGTGCTGAACGACCTCCCTTCGTTCCGCGCGCAGTCCACGCCCGCGACGAGCGCAATCTTCCTCAGCAACCTTGGTGCAGCAACGGCCGATCTTCGTGGTCTTGGCTCCAACCGCACACTGGTCCTGATCGATGGACGCCGAGTCGTTCCCGCGACCGTTTCGGGCGGTTCGTTCACGCCTGCTGGCGCGGTCGATCTCAACCTAGTGCCATCCTCGCTCGTGCAGCGTGCCGATGTTGTGACCGGCGGCGCGTCTGCCGCTTATGGTTCGGATGCTGTGGCCGGTGTGGTCAACATCATTCTCGACACCAATCTGCAGGGTCTCAAGGGCTCGGCGCAATATGGCATCACCGATGCTGGCGACAATGAAGAGTATCAGCTCTCGCTCGCTGGCGGCATGAAGTTCGCCGATGGCCGTGGCCACATCATTGCTGGCGTGGAATATTCCGACAGCAAGGGAAGCGGCGATTGCTACTCGCGCGATTGGTGCTCACAGTCTTACAACACGATCACCAACCCGTTCGTTGCCGGCTCCACCACGCAACGCGTTGCTGCTGGTCAGGCGGCGACGATTATCGTGCCGAACGCGCGGACATCGACGTCCACGGTGAATGGCATCATCACCAGCACCTCGGTGAATGGCATCCCCACCAACACGGCGCTGCGTGGCACCGAGTTCAATCCTAATGGCACCACGTTTGCCCATAATTACGGCACTTACTATGGCACTGGTATTTTCCAGAGCGGCGGCGGTGATCCACGTCTCGCTTTCTACGAGAATTTTGCCATCTCCGCGCCAGTTCAGCGCATCAACGCCTTCTCGCACCTCAAATTTGAAGTGTCGGACAAGACGCAGTTCTTCCTCGAGGGCAGCTATGGCCGCGTGAAGGGCAACACCATCGGCGCGCAGCGTCGCGACCTTGGCAATATCGTTATCACGCGCGATAACGCCTTCCTGCCTGCCCCTGTTCTGGCGAGTATGGTCACAGCCGGTGTCACTTCGTTCAACATGGGCCGCATCTGGAACGACATTGGCCCGCAGCTCGGCAAGGTCGAGCGCGAAACCTACCGTATCGTGGCTGGCGCGAAGTTCGACATGTGGGATGATTGGACTCTCGACGCATATTATCAATATGGTCGCACCAACTATTCGCAGATCGGCACGAACACCACGATCACGCCGCGTATGACGCTGGCGCTGGATGCCGTGAACGTCGGCGGAAACATCGTCTGCCGCAACGTTGCAGCCCGCGCTGCTGGCTGTCAGCCGCTCAATCCGTTCGGGGCAGGCAACACGTCGCCTGCAGCCCGCGCCTATGTCACCGGCACGGCCACACAGGAAACGCACCTGACGCAGAATGTTCTGTCCATCTCCGGTCAGGGCACATTGCTGCAGGGCTGGGCAGGGCCAATCAAGATGGCCACTGGCGTTGAGTATCGTAAGGATATCGCCCGCGGCACTGCCGATCCCATCTCCACTGCGCTGCAATTCTACACTAGCCCGGGCGCACCGATCAGCGGTGACATCGACGTCATCGAAGCATTTGGTGAGCTTGTCGTCCCTGTGTTTACAGGGGCTGAGCTTAATGGTGCCGTACGCCGCACAGATTATTCGAGCAGCGGCTCTGTGACGACCTGGAAGGTTGGCTTTGACTGGGGCGCAACCGATTGGCTCCGTTTGCGCGGCACCCGCTCGCGGGATATTCGCGCTGCGAACATCTTCGAACTTTATGGCCCGTTGCAGTCGTCGTTCCAATCGGTCAACGATCCGCGCCCACGCAACCTAGCCATCCCGGCTCAGACTGAATCGGGTGGTCAGGTGCTGACATCAGTGGTTCTTGGCGGCACCCCGACGCTCGCCCCGGAAGTGGCGGACACATGGACTGTTGGCGCGGTATTCCAGCCTGATCTGGGTTCGGCGGGTCGTCTCCGTGTCTCGGTCGATTACTACAACATCAAGCTGAAGGGCGCTATTTCAACGCTCGGTGCGCAGGTTGTCGTGAATGATTGTGAGGCTGGTGTGACAGTTCGTTGCGCCGATATCACGCGTAATGCGAATGGGGGGATTACGTCGATCCGCAACCTGAACCTCAACCTCGGCACCATCAACACCAGCGGCTGGGATATTGAGGCGCTCTACACCTTGCCGGTCGGCCTGTTCGGTGGGCAGATCTCGCTGCGCGGCCTTGCAACTATCGTCGATGATCTCACGACGGAGTCAGCGGGCGTTGCGGTTGATCGTGCGGGCATGAATGGTTCGCCAACGTCGCAGCCTTCCGGCGTGCCACGTTATACGGTCAACGGTTACCTCTCGTTCAACTCGGACAAGGTGAGCGCGCAGGTTCAGGTGCGTCACATCTCGGGCGGCACCTATAATGCCTCGCTGATCGGTCCCGGCCAATTTGGTTATGACCCACGTCTGCCGAACAGCGTGAGCGACAACTATATCGCGCCTTGGACGTATGTGAACATCAACGGCAGCTTCGCAGTATGGAGCCGTGATGCGCAGAAGGTGGAAATCTTCGGCGTGATCAACAACCTGTTCGACCGTGATCCACCGGTCGATGCGCCGTCGAGCTTCGGCCCGACCAACAACGTGCTTTATGACGTGGTTGGCCGTACCTACAAGATCGGCGCTCGCTTCAAGTTCTGAGGCTGACAAAATGCCCGGCGGCCTTCACAGGTCGCCGGGCTTTTCTTTTATGAATTTCAGGAGGATGCCGATGACTGGCGATGCTGGCTTCACGCTCATCATGCAGGATAGTGTCGATCCGACGACAGCGTTCGGCAAACCGCCGCTTCCTCCGCGCGAGCATGTTCAGCTGACGCAGGACGGCCTGCTCATCGATCGCAATGTCGAAGTGACGATGCGCGATGGCATCCGCATTCTCGTAGACATTTATCGCCCTGCCGATGCGCCGGATGGCCCGCTGCCGATCCTGCTTGGCTGGAGCCCCTATGGCAAACATGGCCTCTCGGCCTCACTCTTCCCGCCGCATTCCGGTGTCGAAGCTGGCTGGATGTCCCCCTACACCGCCTTCGAGGCGCCCGATGCGGCATGGTGGTGCGCACGTGGCTATGCCGTGTGCAATGCGGACTCGCGCGGCATGTGGCTCAGCGAAGGCGAAGTGCGCCACAATGGCCGGGGCGAGGGCGAGGATTGCTATGATCTGATCGAGTGGCTCGGCGTGCAGCCCTGGAGCAATGGAAAGGTCGGCATGACCGGCGTGTCCTATCTCGCCGCCGTGCAATATCTGGTTGGCGAGCTCAAGCCGCCGCATCTGGCTGCGCTCAATCCTTGGGAGGGCTTTTCGGACTGGTATCGCGAATTTGCTTATCATGGCGGCATTCGCGAAACGGGCTTTGTGCCGCGTGGCGCGAGCAACCTTCGCTTCGGCAAGCAGCGCTATGAGGATACGAACGCCAATGCGCTCGCTCATCCGCTGTATGATGCCTATTGGGCGAGTAAGGAAACTGACCTCTCCGCAATCGACATTCCCGCGCTTGTCGTGGGCAGCTGGGCGGATCAGGCGCTGCACACGCGCGGCACGTTCGAGGCGTTCCGCAAATTTTCCTCGGCTGACAAATGGCTGATCGGGCATGGCCGCAAGAAATGGGCGCATTATTATCAGCCCGAAAATAAGGAGCTTGCGCTGCTCTTTTTCGACCGGTTTTTGAAGGGCAAAGAGACCGCGATCAGCGAATGGCCCAAGGTGCAGATCGAGGTGCGTGAAAGCGCATCGAAATGGGAGATGCGCGGTGAGCAGGAATGGCCGCTCGCGCGCACTGAGTATCGCCCGCTCTATCTCGATGCCGCCAGTGGAACGCTGTCCCCCGAGCCGGTCACGTCGCAAGCGCAGCTGAGCTATGATCCGCTTGATGAGGCAGGCGAAGCGCGGTTCGATATCCGCTTCGATGAGGATACCGAGCTCACCGGCTATATGAACCTCAAGCTCTGGGTCGAGGCGCAGGGCGCGGACGACATGGACCTGTTCGTTGCGCTCCAGAAGCTGGACGCGGACGGCGCACCGGTCGGTATGACCTTCTACGCCTTTTTCGAGAATGGCCCGGTTGCGCTGGGCTGGCTGCGCGCCAGCCACCGCGCGCTCGATACGGAGAAATCCACGCCGTTCCAGCCTGTCCACCTCCATACCAAGGAGGAGATGCTGGTGCCGGGCGTGCCGGTGCCGGTCGAGATCGAGATCTGGCCATCCTCCACCCTCTTCCGCGCAGGCGAGCAATTGCGCGTCGTCGTCAAGGGCATGGATATTTATCGCGAGGGCCTGCCGATGCTGCCGTTTGCGCGGCATGAAGAGCTGCGCAATGCGGGCACGCACATCATCCACACGGGCGGCAGCTTTGATAGCCACCTGCTGGTACCGGTCATCCCGACGACATAAGCTTGGGCCAGCACGCGTCCCACACGCGCGACTGGAACAGAAGAAGGGCGCGGATCACATGGTCCGCGCCCTTCTTGTAATTAGCCGGACAAGCGGCCTGTGCTCAGTCGATCGTCTGCTTGAGCGCATAATAGGTGAAGATCGAATGGTCTGACGGTTCTGAGCGCCGGCTGCCGGTGCCAACGATCAGCGTCTTGCCCATCCATTCGTGTGGGCCTGCCGGCACAATGAAGGTGGGCGAGAAGCAGAAATAGGCAGGCTGCGGCGTGCCATGATCCAACCGGCCTTCGCCCGGCTTGGCAGGGATCAGATAGCCATTATTGTTGATATAGATCTTCGTCCCGTCATCGGCTTCCAGCATATAATGCGAATTGACGACGATGGTGCCGTCGCCCCGCACGGCTGCATAATCAGCGCCGCTATCCGGGATGACCCGGCCGGAGAGGCGAGGGCCGTAAATCGTCCCGCTGGCACACGGCGTATAGCCTTGGCTGCCGCCACCGGGCAGCGGCCCGAAGATGCAGCGCTCCGGGCGGAAATCGACACGCATCTCGAACACATATTCGAGGTGGGCGGGGACTTGGGGATCATTCACGGGCAACGCGCCTTCCAGCTTAGGTCTTGAAATTCATGGCTCCGGCGCTCGCGTGCCAGAGCCAACGCGGCATCAGAGCAGCATGAAATAATGGATGCGGTTCGCCTTGGGAATCTTTTCCGCGACGCCCACGAAGATGTGCTTGCCCATCCACTCGTGCGGGCCTTCAGGCACGTCGAATTTGGGGCTGACGCGCATATAATATTCGTCTGCGCCGACCTCTTCATTACGCGCCATGCGCTCGGCGATTTCACCCTCGGCCCAGCGATAGCCGCGGCTCTGCAGATAGATCGGCGTGCCATCATCGGCTTCCAGCATGTAGCGCGCATCGAAATCGATCACGCCATTGGGGCGCACCAGCGGAAAGTCACCGCCGCTCATCGGGATGACGCGGCCACGAATGCGCGGGCCTTCAAACGTGCCCTGCGCTGCCCAGACGGCGGCGCGCATGGAGCCCATGCTGCTCGGCTTGATCCAAACAGGTGGCGTCAGATCGATCGATACGGTGAAGGCGAACTCGAACTTGGGCGCAAAGGGGTGGGCAGGCGGTGTGGGTATATCCATGTCGATCAGCTCCTGTAGATCATGTCAGTTTGAAAGGGGGGAGGCGGGTCGCGTCTTGTAACGCGCGCCCAAAATCTCGGAGAATTTGCCATCGCGCAGATGATAGAAGCCCAGGCTCTCAATGTTGATCGACTGGCCTTTCATGAGCGGGCCTGCAATAAAATCCGGCCAGTCGGCAAGGCCGTAAAACTCCGTGCGGACGTGGCAGGCGAGTGTGTCTTTATCGGCCGCGACAGCAAGGATATCCAGCGTCTCACGCACTTTCGATTTCACGTCACGGTAAAAATCAAGGATCGCCTCGCGGCCGATGATCTGCCGCTTGTCGCCGAGATTGAAGATCACGTCATCGCAATAATAGCGGCCGAAGCCCTCAAAATCATTCGCATTGAAGCGCGCGATATAGTCGGCATAATCCTCTCGCGTCATCATTCATCCTAAGGCCATTGTGATATTTGTTGATTCTTCAACATCTAAGCAGCTCTGGCGCTCGGATCAACAGATTAATGGGCGGCGGCGATGGTTTGGGCATTGCATGTTTGAGGGGTTCTGGTCGAAAGCGCTCAAGGATGAGTGAGATGCTATTTCAGGAAGCAATTGCGTGACCGCCACGGGCCAGCAACGCGCACAGGCGGATCCGCGCTTCGATAATCGCCATGATGCGAAGCCCATGCCCATTGAGCAGGTGATGCGGATATTCTCGAACAAGCCCGGCTTTCTGCTCAACCGCATCGATCAGATTGCCAATGTGATTTACGCGACATGCTCCACTGGTGGGGAGACGCTGGCGCAGGCGGAGATGCTGTTGGCGATCGCACAGGGCGAGCGCATCGATCAGGTGGGGCTTGCACGGGCTTGCGGCATCGACACATCGACCGCCGCTGTCATCATTGGCAATCTGCAAGTGACCGGGCTGATAACGCGCGAGCAGGATCCTTTCGACCGGCGCCGCAGCTTGCCACTGCTTACAGAGGAGGGCAGAGCGCGGCTTCCGGAAGTCCACGAGGCGTTTGCTCAGTTGCAGGAGCAATTGCTGGAAGCTGTTCAGCCCGGCGCCCGCGCAATCTTGATCGACCTGCTTGGGCAAATTGCGCGCACCGGCAATAGCCTGGCGCCGCAATGGACGATTGAGGGATCGCCGTTCGAGGCGACGCCCAGCATGTTGTTCCGGCGCGCGCTCCAGATATCCCACGCCCAGTTCACGGCACGTGTGGCGCCTTTGACGATCACTTTGCGGCAATTTTCAGCGCTGCTCATTCTGCATCTGCATCCCGGCATGTGTCAGGTGGAATTTGCGCGCGCTTACGGGCTTGATCCGTCGACCTGCGCTGTCGTGCTCAAAAATCTGGTCGCGCGCGGCCTTCTGATGACGCAGCGTGCGACCGACGATCGCCGCAAGACGCTCTATTTCGTAACCGATCAGGGACGCGAGGATGCTGCGGTGCTGCAACGCCTTGCCGAGCAATCTGAGGTCGAGATGATGTCCTCCCTGCCAGACGATACGGTTTTGCGGCTGCTGCCACATCTCCATACCATTGCTCGGGCCCAGTCACACCGTCTTCGCTACCCTGGCTGTTTGAGCTGGGACGATGATTTACTGAGCGGCGCATGAATTGATGAAATCAACCAGTTGATCATGCCGGCATCTCGATATACAACAATGTCTGACTAATTGAGTGAGTCTCTCACTCGGGAGAGGAAGTTTGATGGCGGATAGCGAACAACGCAGCCTGCCCGTGCGCAATCCACGCACTGGCCAGATCGATTTCATGCTGCCCGTTGCGTCTGCGGCGGACGTAGCGGCCAAGGCTGCTGCTCTGCGCGCGAACCAGAAGGCATGGGCGGCCAAGCCGCTGGCGGCGCGCATCGGGATCATGCAGCGCTGGTTGGGCGAAGTCGCCAAGCGCGCCAAGGATATTGGCGAGGCGGATGCGGTGGATACGGGCGGGTGCCATACCTCCTATATCCAGGGCTTCATCACGATGGGAAACATCGGCGGCTGGATCGAGGATGCGCAGGCCGCGCTTGATGCTGCGAGCTATAATGGCCCATCCAAATCCATGCCGAGCGTCGAGGTGCGCACGCAGTTCGTGCCTTACGCGCTGGTCGGCGTCGTCGGGCCGTGGAATGCGCCGATGATGCTGGTGTTGTTGGATGCGATCCCCGCGCTGTTTGCTGGCTCGGCCGTGCTCATCAAGCCATCGGAAGTCACCCCGCGCTGGATCGAGCCATTGTTCGAGACGGTCGCCGCCGTTCCGGAGCTGGCGGGAGTTTTCGATTATGTGCAGGGCGATGGCGAGACGGGCAAGGCGATCATCGATGAGGTCGATCTCGTCTGCTTCACCGGCAGCGTGCCAACCGGGCGCAAGATTGCGGTGCAATGTGCGCAGCGCCTCATTCCCTGCTTCCTGGAGTTGGGTGGCAAAGACCCTGTGATCGTGACGGAAACGGCCGATCTGGATCGCGCTGTGACCGCCGTTCTGCGCGGCGCTGTCCATGCCAATGGGATGGTCTGCTTCTCGGTCGAGCGCATTTATGCTGCGCGCAGCATTCATGACGAGTTCGTGCAGAAGCTGGTCGAGAAGGCGCAGCTTGTGCGGCTGAACTCGGACGATCCGCGCGCCGGGCATGTGCATCCCTTCACCTTCGCGCCACAGGCTGCGATGGTTGAGGCGCAGATTGCCGAAGCCGTTTCCAAGGGCGCCAAGGTGCTGACTGGCGGCACGGTCGAGACCATTGATGGAGGCCTTTATATGCGCCCGACGGTCCTGACTGGCGTGACGCACCAGATGCAAGTGATGCAGGAAGAGACCTTCGGGCCGCTCTTGCCGGTCATGGCGTTCGATACAGTCGAAGAAGCGATTGCGCTGGCGAATGACACGAGCTTTGGCCTCACCGCGTCCGTCATCGCGGGCAGCGAGGATGAAGCGCTGCCGATCGCCGCCCAAGTGAATGCAGGCGCGGTGTTCGTGCAAGATACATTCCTCACCTTCGCCAAGAACCGCACCATCGGCACCAACAGCTTTGGCTTCTCGGGCGTGGGCGGCGGATCGCGCACCGGGCCGGAGGCGATCCTGCGCTTTGTGCGGCGCAAGGCGCTGATGACGCAGCATGGCGAACCGGCGGACATTCAGAACGATCATCATCTTGGCAAACCGGGAGAACATTGAAATGGCATGGCAATTGAGCGCCCTCGACCGGCTTGAAATTCAGGAACTTTATGCGCGTTACGCCTGGGGCATCGACCTTGCCGATGCGGAGACGGCGCTCTCCACCTTCGCGCAGGATGCCTGGTTCGATCATCTCTGGCAGGGTCGTGTGCAGGGGCATGAGGAGATCCTCAAAAACCTGCAGTCGCTGTGGAATGATCGCCAGAGCTGGTGGTATGGGCGCCAGCATCTGATGAACACGCTGATCATGGACCCACGCGCCGAGGAAGGCGAAGTGGACATTCGCTGCTTCTTCCAGATCATCCAGTTCCAGACCGATTATCACACCAATTTTGTGTTCGGCATCGGCACGCGGCAGGATCATGTGACGAAGAAGGAAGGCGTGTGGCGCTTCCAGTCGCTGCATGTGAATGCCTGGACGGCTGCCGATCAGGTGCCGTGGAAGGGCGAAATGCTGCTCAAGAAGAAGCCCACCAACAATGCGCCCCCGGTCGCGGTCATCAAGTGATGCAGATCACCGCTGCCGTCAGTCGCGGTAATCAGGCCGCACCGGTGCTGGAGACGCTCCAGCTTGAGGAGCCGCGCGCTGGCGAAATGCGCGTGCGGATGGCGGCGGTGGGCATTTGCCACACCGATTTGCATGAGCATCCGGGCCGCCATGCCCCGCACCCGATCGTGCTGGGGCATGAGGGCGCGGGTATTGTCGATGCGTTAGGCGAGGGCGTGCGCGGCTTTGAGCTGGGCGATCATGTGCTGCTCTCGGGCAGCAGCTGCGGGCGCTGCCCAAGCTGCATCGCCGGGCGGCCGACCTATTGCGACCTTGCGATGCCGATGAATTTCGGCGGCAAGCGGCTGGATGGATCGACGGCTTTGTCTTGTGGTGAGGAGCGCGTCCACTCGCACTTCTTCGGCCAATCTTCCTTCGCCACGCATTGCATCGTGCCGGAGCGCACGGCGGTTAAGGTGGACAAGGATATTC
>CBIHKY010000050.1:0-24314 GCA_966205705.1 uncultured Alphaproteobacteria bacterium | reverse complement strand
GATAGCGATATTGGGCGTCGGCGGCGTTGGCCTTTCTGCTGTGATGGCGGCGCGGCTGGTGGGCGCGAAACGTATCATCGCGGTGGACCTCAATAAGGCGCGGCTTGAGCTTGCGATGGACCTTGGCGCGACCGACATCATCGATGCGGGTAGCGAAAATGTTGCGCAGCAAATTCGTGCGATCACCGGGCGTGGTGTGGACTATAGTTTCAATACGACGACGGTCGCGGCGGTGCATACGATTGCGCTGGAATGCCTCGCCATGAACGGCACCGCGGGCTTTGTTGCAGCCCCACGCGGCGAGTGGGCGCCAGCGATGTTCCCGATGCTGGCGGGCGGCAGGCAATTGCGCGGCATTCTTGGCGGGGACGCCAATCCGCGCACCTTTTTGCCAATGCTCATCGATTATTGGCGGCAGGGTCGCTTCCCGTTCGACAGGCTCATCAAAACTTATGCCTTTGAAAACATCGCTCAGGCGTTCCATGATTGTGAAGCGGGCACCGTTATCAAGCCCGTGCTGACAATTGGAGATGCCGCATGACCCCTGAAATCCGCGCTCAACTGGCTGGCTTCGGCCAGGACCTCACGCCAGACATGATGGGTGGCACGCAGGCAATCTATCGCGCACTCCAGCCCGGGCTGCCATCGAGCGCCAAGCTGAGCCGGGATAATCGCTATGGCCCCGATGAGCGCCACCGGCTTGATATCTTCAGCAAGGATGGTGTCGACAAGGCGCCGGTGCTGATGTTCGTGCATGGCGGCGGGTTCGTGATGGGCGACAAGACGACCGAAGGTTTGCCCTTCTACGACAATATCGGCGGCTTTGCAGTGGATGAGGGCTGGGTCGGCGTCACCATGACCTATCGCCTTGCGCCGGGCAGTCGCTGGCCTTCGGGCGGTGAAGATGTCGGCATGGCGGTCGACTGGCTGCGTGAGAATATCGCGCAGTTCGGTGGCGATCCTGAGCGGATTTTCGTGATGGGGCAGTCGGCAGGCGCTGTGCATGTCGCTGACTATGTTGCGCGCTTCTCGCCCAAGATTGCGGGCGCGCTGCTCATCTCGGGCATTTATGATGTCCCTGCTGCTGTGCCCAATCAGTTCCAGAAGGCCTATTACGGCGATGATGAGTTTGGCTGGCCTCAAGCGTCCACGATCACCGGGCTGCTCACGACCAAAACGCCGCTGATGATGGCCGTGTCGGAATATGATCCGGTCGATTTCCAGAAGCAGGCTGCGGCCTTCGCGGGCCGTTATGCCGCGACCAACAAGGCCTTCCCCCGTCTGCATTGGCTAGGCGGGCACAATCACATCTCACCGGTGCTGGAGATTGGCACGCCAGACAGCGATCTTGAGCATCACATCATGAATTTCATCGCGACCTTCTAGAGGCGCCAGGCAACGCAGGAGATCATCATGGTCGAACCGATCCAATTCCCCGACATTGAGCTTTATCGCGGCTGGGGCGAGCCCATGCGCGCCAACATCGAGATGCAGGGACTGGAGCTGATCTCCGGCGCGGTGCCGGACGGGCTTGAGGGCGCGCTGTATCGCTGCGGGGCGGATCGCCAATATCCCTCGGGCCGCACGGACGACATCTTCATCGATGGCGAAGGGCAGATGCACATGCTGCGCTTCAAGGATGGTCAGGTCGACTATGTTGTGAAGTGGGTGGAGACCGAGCGCTACAAGCGCCAGAAGGAGGCGCGGCGCGGTCTCTTCGGTTCCTACCGCAATCGCTATACGGCGGATGAAAGCGCGCGGGATGTGAACCTCGGCACGGCGAACACCACGGCGATGTTCCATGCCGGGCATCTTTATGCGCTGAAGGAAGATGATCTCCCTTATGAGATCAACCCCGATACGCTCGAAACGATGGGCCGTGTGGATTTTGACGGACAGATCAAGGCGCACAGCCTGAGCGCGCACCCCAAGGTCGATCCGATCACGAACGAACTGCTCACCTTCTCCTATCAGGCGAAGGGCGACGCGACGACGGACTTTGCTTTCTATGTGTTCGGGCCGGACCGGAAGATCGTCAACGAGATCTGGTTCGAGATGCCTTATGCGGCTTGTGTGCATGATTTCGCGATTACGGATGAATGGGTGGTCGTGCCTTTCTTCCCGCTCATCACGGACCTTGAGGTGATCAAGGCGGGCGGCGACTATTATCAGTGGCACCCCGATCAGCCAGTGCATGTCGCGCTGGTGCCACGTTATGGCAAGGCGGAGGATATTCGCTGGTTCAAAGGGCCGAATGGCAGCGCCGGGCACATGATGAATGCGCATCGTGAGGGCACCAAGATTCACCTGGACCTGTGCTATTATGAGGGCAATTGCTTCCCCTTCTTCAGCACGCCGCAGGGCGAGACGGTGCCGGGCGTTCCGCCTTTCCTCACGCGCATGACCTTCGATCTGGCGAGCAATGAGGATAGCTTCACGGCGACGAAGCTGCTGCATCAGCCCTGCGAAATGCCGCGCACGGACGACCGCTATCAGGGGCGGCCCTATCGCTATGGCTATGTGATTTCCCGCTCGATGGACGGGCAAAGCGGCACCGGACGGTTCGATCATCAAACGGGCAAGATGGACGTCTGGCAGCCCGGCCCGGGTGATGGCGTGCAGGAGGCGCAGTTCGTGCCACGCTCTCCCGATGCGCCGGAAGGCGATGGCTGGCTGCTCGTGCTGGTCTCGCGTGTCTCGCAGAACCGCAGCGATCTGGCGATATTGGACGCGCAGAATATTGCGGCAGGGCCGGTAGCCCTGCTCAAGCTGCCAGTGCGGGTGCGCTCGACGTTCCACGGGACCTGGGTGCCGGAGGAGACGCTGGAGAGCGGGCAGTACCGGATGGGGCTGAGTTCAGCGGCTTGATTGCACGCTGAGGTTCGAATGACGATCCCGGCCTTCGCAACTGTGCGGGGGCCGGGATTTTTTATGAGCCTGTGAAGACTTACACCTGCTCGATGCGACGAAAGCGCGCCGAGCGGATGCGCGTGAACTGGCCATCTGCGACATCATAGAAAAGGAACACCAGGCTCTGTATGCGCCGGCCTTTGACCAGCGGCGTTGGCCCAAAGTCCGGCCAGTCTTCCAGCGGATCAAGCGTCACCCGGATCTCGGCGGCGATCATCTTGTCGGATGCGACGAAGCTCAGCAGGTCGACGGTTTCCACCAGCCGCTTCTCCACGCTGCGATAGAAATCGAGGATGGTGTCGCGCCCGCGCAATGTGGCGCTTAGCCCGAGAAATTCGATATCCTCGGCATAATAGGCGCCGAACTTGTCATAATCATTGGCGTTGAACGCAGCGATGTAGGTCTCGAACCAGTTGCGGTCGACTATCATGCCGCTGCCGCCGCTTCTGCATCCGCCGCAATCTTCTTGTCGCGGCGGATCACCACGCCGAGGCAAAGCATCAACACCGCGACCGACACCGGCAGCGCCGCCGCCAGCGTCATCGTGAGTTGCAGCGAATAGTGCGAAGCCAGCGCGAAGGCGCCGCCGATCGGGGCGATGATGCCACCGATACGACCCGCGCCGCCTGCCCAGCCGAGTGCCGTGCTGCGCATACGGGGCGGATAAACCAGCGTGATCATGGTGTTGATGCCTGCCTGCCCACCGGTCTGGAAAAAGTTCCAGATGAGCGCCACGACGACGAACAACATGCTGTGGAAGGGCGTCATCGAGAGAGCAATGAGCGAGGCAGCGAGCATGAAGTAGAAGAAAGAAAGGAGAGTGGTCGCCTGAAAGCGATCCATCAACCAGCCCACGCACAGCGTGCCGCCTATGCCGCCAAGATAGGCGACGAGCGCGACTTTGGCGAATTCCTGAATAGGAATGCCCGCCATCTCCTGGAAAAAGGTTGGCAGCCATGCGCCCATCAGCGCGGTGTTGGTCATGCTGAGCGAGCAGGCGGCCCAGATGAGAATGGTCATGCCCATGCGCCCTTCCGAGAACACATCGCTGAGCTTGGCCTTCTGGCCCCTCGCATTGCCTGCACCGAGCACGAAGATTTCATCGCCGCTCAGCTGAACGCTGGGGTCAAGACGGCGCAGCGTCTTGGCGATGCGCGGATCGCCAGGGTCGCGCTCGGCGCGGAATTTGAGGGATTCGGGGACGAAGAGGATGAGCAGCGGCACGCAGATGAGCGGCACGAGTCCGCCGATCCAGAAGCCGCTTTCCCAGCCATAAATATCGAGGAACCAGGCCGCGACAACGCCGCTTGCCGCGCTGCCGGAGGAATAGCCAGCCAGTGCAATTGCGACGAAGCTGGCGCGGCGGTGCTTGGGCGTGATTTCGGAAATCATCGCCATCGCCATCGGCAAGCCTGCCGCCATGAAAATGCCAGCCAGACCGCGCAGCAACGCAAGTTCATGCAGCGTACGCGCATGGATGCTGAACAGCGTGATGCTGCCAAAGACGAGGCAAGAGATGATCAGCATCATGCGGCGCCCAAAGCGATCCGCAAGGGGCGACACCGTGAAGGCGCCGATCGCGAGGCCGATCTGTTGATAGACGAACAATTGCCCCATCGCTTCGGATGGCTGGTTGAAGTCCTTGGCGATCGCGGGCGCGATCTTGCCGATCATGAAGATATCGAAGCCATCGATGAAGCAGACGAGGATGCAGATGAGCAGCGCCACCATCTGCGTCGATCCGATTTTCGTGCGGTCGACAAAAGCTTCGACGTCAAACTGTGTCATCAATAGCATCCCATGTGTGCCCATCAGCGTGGGCCATCTTGTCAGACATCACTCAATCATGGCGTTGATGGGGAATCAACAACATATGGCCGAGCCGTTGAAATTGCTCACCTTATGTCATCAAATCGTCAGGCCACCGCCAACCCATTATCCTGCTTGATCATGTCGGCAGCCTTCTCGCCAATCATGATCGAGGCGGCGTTGGTATTGCCGCCCACGATGCGCGGCATGATCGCAGCATCGGCCACCCGGAGCCCCTTGAGCCCATGCACACGCAGCCGCGCATCGACGACAGACTGCTCGGTCTGCCCCATCGCGCAACTGCCCACCGGATGCAGCGCTGTGTTGCAAGCGGTGCGCACCCACGCGTCGATCTCGTCAGGCGTCTGCACATCCTTGCCGGGCATCACTTCGGCGCCCAGCACGTCGGCAAGTGGCGAGGTCGCAAAAATCTCGCGCAGTTGCGGGATGAGGCGGCGGAAGAAGGCGCGGTCATTCTCGGTGGAGAGCACATTGGAGAGGATGCGCGGTTTGTCCGCCGGATTGGACGAGCGCAGCTTCACCCAGCCGCGTCCCTCGGGCCGTAGCAGCACGCAGGCCATCGCCACCACATCCGCCTTGGGTGCGCGCCAGCCCGGCGCCCACAGATGCGCGCCGATCATGGTGGGCTGGAAGAGGCATTGCGCATCGGGCCGCTCAAGCTCGGGCCGCGTCTTGATGAAGCCATTGGCCGTCACCGGCATATCGCCGATCATCCCGCTCTTGTTGATCAGCCAGCGCAGGCCTGCAATGGCTGCGCGGTCGAGCCGAAGGCTGTTGGTGAGCGTCACATCCCGCACGGCATTGAGCACCATCGCCACGCTTGGATGGTCCTGCAGGTTCATGCCAACGCCTGGCAGATGATGCACCACATCGATGCCATGCTCGCGCAGCTCGTCGCCATTGCCGATGCCGGAGAGCAACAGCATCTGCGGCGAGTTATACGCGCCGCCTGAGACGATGATCTCCTGATTGGCGGTGACGCGCTTGGAGCGGCCCTCGCTGTCGAGAAACTGCACGGCTACCGCGCGGCCATTTTCGATCTCGATCTTCGTGACGAGAGCGCCGGTTTCGACGATCAGATTGGGGCGGTTCATCGCGGGGATGAGGAAGCGCGCAGCCGTGCTGGCGCGGGTGCCATCATGAATATTGAGCGGCGGCGGTCCCCAGCCTTCCTGGCCCTCGCCATTAGGTCCGGCGCTGTGGAAGGTGTCGCGCTCCTCATAGCCGAGCGTCTTGGTCGCCTCGATGAAGCGGCGGTACAGCTCATTATTCTTGGGCTGTTGCTTGACGCTCAGCGGGCCGCCCTTGCCATGCCATTGATCGGCAGGCCCCCAATGATTTTCCGACTTTTTGAAATAGGGCAGCACATCGTCATAGCTCCAGTCCTCATTGCCGAGCTGGCGCCACTCATCATAATCGCGGCTGTTGCCACGCGCATAGAGCATGCCGTTGATCATCGATGAGCCACCCAGCGCCTTGCCGCGCGGCTGGCGGATCTGCCGGTCGTTCGCAAAGGGCTCGGGTTCGCCCGTATAGCTCCAGTTGAACTTGGGATCGGCCATCACGAAGGGGAACAGCACCGGCATGGCGAGGCGAATATCGCGCTCACGCTTGCCCGCTTCCAGCACCAGCACCTTGGCATGGGGATCCTCGGAAAGGCGCGCGGCGATGACAGCGCCAGCCGAGCCTGCGCCGATGACGATGAAGTCTGGAATACTGTTAGCCAAAGCTCATAATTCCTTGAAGCGCGCGGATTTGATCTGCGTGATTTTGCCGTTCGCGATGGTGTAGAGGATCAGGCTCTCAATCTCGCGCACGTCACCTTTCTTGGTGGGCCATAGCTCGAAATCGGGCCAGTCCTTGATCGTCTCGAACTTGGTGTAGACGTGTAGGCCAGCGCCGGATTCGCCCAGAAACAGATCGATGATGGTGAGCGTCTCTTCAAAATGCGCTTTCACGCCGCGATAAAATTCCACGATCTTTTCGCGGCCCACGATATGCTTGCCCGAGCCAAGCTGGAAATCGACATCGTCAGCGTAATATTTTGAGAAGCCCTCAAAATCATTGGCGTTGAAGGCCTTGATATAGGTCTCGAAATCGTCGCGGGTCATGCTGCATCCTCTCGATAGCGTGGCATTTCGTCAGCGGGCAGCACGCGACCTTTGATCAGGTCCGCTGCGCGTTCCGCCATCATGATTGTGGGCGCGTTGATGTTGCCGCCGGTTTCGTCCGGCATCACCGATGCGTCGATCACGCGCAGGCCCTGCATGCCGATCACGCGCATCTCTGGATCGACGACTGCCATCGGTCCTGCGCCCATGCGGCAGGTGCCGAGCGGATGCTGGGTGGTGCCAGCGGTCGCGCGGATATGCTCGTTGAGCGCCTCATCGCTTTGGCTGAAGGCGCCGGGGGAGATTTCCTTGCCGGTAATCTCGGCCTGCGGCGAGGTGGCGTAAATCTTCCGCGCGATGCGGATGCCTGCCCGCGCCGTCGCAAAGTCATTCGGCGCGCTGAACAGGTTGAGGGAAATGCCGACATGATCTTCGACATTGGGCGACTTGAGGAACAGGCGCCCGCGGCTCTCCGGGTGGAGCAGGATGACGTCTGCCGTCAGCTTGTGCTGCGGCGCTTTCTTGATGCCGGGGAACCACAAATGCGCGTCCAGCGTCACCGGATTGCACCAGAGTTGAATATCCGGCTGGGCAAGGCGCGGATCGGTTTTCAGCACCGGATTGGCGCTGTTCACCTGCCGCGCGAAAGGCCCGGTGCCGAGGAAATACCAGCGCAGCACGCTGAGCGTGGCCTTGTCGAACCGCAGCTCATTGACGAACGTCACCGGCTTAGCCTCGAACAGCACGGGCACGCGCGGATGCTCGGAGAGGTTCTGGCCAACGCCCGGCAGATCATGCACGACCTCAATGCCCATCTCGCGCAGATGCTCGCCGGGGCCTATGCCGGAGACCATGAGCAGTTGCGGCGAATTATAGCTGCCGCCCGAGAGGATCACTTCGCGGCTGGCGCTAGCGGTCTTGATCTGCCCTTCATGGCTATACTCCACGCCAGTCGCCCGCTTGCCTTCCGTCAGCACACGGCGGGTGAGGGCATTGATGCGCACCGTGACGTTTGGGCGCTTCATGGCGGGCTTGAGATAGGCCGCATAGGTCGAGGCGCGACGGCCCTTCTTGTCGATGGTCAGCTCGATCTTGCCGACGCCGCCTTCATCGCCATCGTGGATATCGTCGGTCAGCGGGTGGCCCGCCGCCTTCGCCGCCGCCATCAATTCATCGTGCAGCAGCCATTTGGTCGCATTGGGCGTCACGCTGAGCGGGCCATCGCCGCCATGCAGATCGGATGCGCCGCGCCAGCTCGTCTCCATCTTGCGGAAATAGGGCAGCACATCGGCGTAGCTCCAGCCGGTGCAGCCCATCTGCGCCCAGCGATCGAAATCCGCGCTGTGCCCGCGCATGAAGACCATACCATTGATGGAGCTTGAGCCGCCGAGCAGCTTTCCGCGTGGCAGGATGAGCTTGCGATCGTTCATGTGTGGCTCTGGCTCGGTCCAATAGGGCCAGGTATATTTTGGCTGCCGCAACGCCCGCAGGAAGCCGAGCGGCATCTTGATGAGCCAATTGTCCGCGCCGCCACCTGCCTCAAGCAGCAGCACGCGCACGTTCGGGTCTTCCGTCAGCCGCGCCGCCAAAACCGATCCCGCCGAGCCCGCGCCCACAATTACATAGTCATATGTTTCCACGGGTCGCATGCTCTCTCGTTGACTTTGTCGGGTCGGTTTTTAACGCGCACCGGGTTGGCGCTTTGTGCGTCCTGCTGTTATTGACCATTTCATGATGATTCAACAAGTCTCGCTCATCCAACTTATCGGATGGTCGCAGGAAAGGATGCTTGCCCGATGAATGCCCCTTATAATCCAGACCTTCTTGCTCAGTTGCAGAGCCGTTATGCGAGCAAGCCCGTGCGGATGCTCATTGGCGGCAACTGGGTCGAATCGGCATCGGGTGAAACATTCGAGACGTTCAATCCCTCGACCGGCGAACTGATCGCCAACGTTGCGAGCGCGAATGAGGCGGATGTCGATAGCGCCGTTGCCGCCGCCCGTGCTGCGTTCGAAGGCCCTTGGTCGAAGGTAAAGCCGGACCAGCGCTCACGCATGTTGCTGCGTCTCGCTGACCTGATTGAGGCAAATGCGGACGAGCTGGCGATGCTTGAGACGCTGGACGTTGGGCGCCCAATCCAATTCTCGCGGATGATCGATATCAACGGCGCGATCAGCCAGCTGCGCTACAATGCAGGTTGGGCGACCAAGATCGCGGGCGAAACGAACGACATTAGCGCGCCCGGCGAATGGTTCTCCTATGTGCTGCGCGAGCCGATCGGCGTGTGCGCGCAGATCGTGCCGTGGAACTTCCCGCTCGTGATGGCGGTCGGGAAGCTCGCGCCCGCATTGGCTGCAGGCTGCACCGTCATCCTCAAGCCCGCCGAGCAGACGCCGCTCTCCACACTGCGCCTTGGTGAGCTGGTGCTGGAAGCGGGCATCCCCGAGGGCGTCGTGAACATCATCTCCGGCTTTGGCCGCACCGCAGGCGCTGCGCTGGCGTCGCACCGCGATGTCGATAAGGTCGCCTTCACTGGCTCCACCGTCACTGGCAAGTCGATCATCGATGCCTCCAAGACCAATTTCAAGCGCGTGCAGCTGGAGCTTGGCGGCAAGTCACCGACCTATATCTTCGCCGATGCTGATCTTTCCCGCGCCATTCCCGCCGCTGCGATGGGCATCTTCTTCAACGCAGGGCAGGTTTGCGCGGCAGGATCGCGCCTGTTCGTGCATGAGAAGGTGGCCGATCAGGTGCTGGAAGGCGTAGCCAACATGGCGCGCGGCATGAAGGTGGGGCAGACGCTCGATCCTTCAACCGTCATCGGGCCGCTCGTGAGCGCAACCCAGCTTGAGCGCGTGACTGGTTATATCCAGTCGGGCCGTGACGAGGGCGCGCAAGTGCTTGTCGGTGGTGATGCGCTGACGGGCGACGGCTTTGGCGGCGGCTATTTCGTGCAGCCGACCGTGTTGCTTGATACCAAGCCGGACATGCGTGTGCGCAAGGAAGAGATTTTCGGCCCCGTGCTGTGCGCCATGCGCTTCTCGGATGCTGACGATATCGAGACGATGGCAGCGCGCGGCAATGAGACCGAGTTCGGTCTCTCGGCGTCCATCTACACGCAGAATATCAGCAAGGCGCACACGCTTGCGCGCAAGCTGAAGGCAGGCACCATCCGCATCAATGGCTCTGGCGGTGTCGATCCGGCTCTGCCATTGGGCGGTTTCAAGGCGTCAGGCTGGGGCCGCGAAAATGGCAAGGCAGGCATTGAAGCGTATACGGAGCTCAAGGCGGTCAGCGTCGCACTATAAGGAATGAGATCAGGTGGGCGATGATGTGACGGGCAAAGCTCAAACAGAGCATGGCCCACTTGAAGAAGCCTGGCGGGTGTTCGGCGCCCGCCACCTTCCTTATCGATTGCTGATGCTGGGCAAGATGCTGGACCGGCTCTCGGTCCAGCACATTCGCGATCAGGCAGGCATTTCGCTCGCCGAATGGCGCGTCCTCGTCCACCTTGCCGTGATGGGCACGCAGAGCGCGAGCGAAGTCTCGGCATCCGCGCTGGTGGATCGTGCAGAAGTGAGCCGGGCTGTCCATTCACTGGAAAAGGGCGGCTACCTCATCCGCACGGACAACCCGCGCAACCGCCGTAGCAGCTTGCTGGTGCTGACGCCCAAGGGGCAGGGCGTTTACGATAGCGTCCACAAAGAGCGGCGCGGCTTTTTCGATAGTCTCACCAGCGATTTCGATCAGGACTCGCTCGAACAACTTGATGGCATGTTGCTGCGCATCGCACGGCAGGCGGATGTGCTGGCGCGTGACGGTCTTGGCAGCATCCGGAGCAAGACATGAATTATGACGCCTATATCGCCGCCTTTAACGAGGGCGATGACGAGAAGCTGGTCGACACATGGTTCGCGCCGGATTGCGTGATGTACAGCACCACGCGCGTGAGCCGTGGCCGGGATGAGTTGCTGGCCTTCCTCGAATGGGCGCATGATGGCGTGCGCGAAGTCGTGCGCCCCCGGCAGATCATGCAGGAGAGCAGTTTCGTCTTTGTCGATCTCGACATGGATTTCATCTGCACATCGCCGCGCCCGGACTTTCCGTTCAAACCGCTGCTGCCCGGCGATATCATCACGGTGCGCTTCTTCGTCACCTATAAGCTCAACGATGAAGGTCGGATCCAGGAGCTTTGCTCGATGACATGGCCTGCGGAGCAGGAAGTGATCAAGGCGCCTTTGCTCTCCAGCCACCCGGGTGGACGCGCTGCCTATCATGCTTATGCCGCAGCATTCAGCGCTGGGGATATGGAGCGGGCAGGGCGCTATTATACTGAGGATTGCGTACTGCGCTTGCCTTCTGTGCCCGCGATTCATGGGCGCGAGGGCATCTGCGATTTCTACGGCAATATGTTCCAGAATGTCCGCGAACATCTGACTGTTCATAGTCTGGTGATGGACGATAATGGCATTGCTGTGGACTGCACCAGCACCTTCATTGCCCAGACGGATGCACCCGATTTCGTCGTGCGACCGCTTGCAAAGGGTGAGGCTGTCGCGGTGCGCGTGTTCGTGGTCTATGGCCTGCGCGATGGGCAGATCCACACGATCGACGTGGCCCGCGCCGGTGCGCCGGAGGATGTGGACCTGACGGACTGAGTGGCCTTGCGGGTTGCCGCCCGCAGCCCAATCCGATTTGATGCGTTGGAAGGGTAATGAACGCCCGGCTTCCCCTCCGATTGCTACGCTTCCTCATCTGGATTGCCCTGCTGATCGGGCTGGGCGCCGTCCTGTTCGGTATCTTCCGTCCCGGCCCGCAGGATATGCCCTGGACGCCGCTGGCACTCGATCAACCGATTGGCGCCTTCACGGGACGCAAGCTCAGCGCACTGGCCGATGATCCCGTAGCTTGCGTGGCGTTGATCGCTGAGACCGGCCTCAAGGTCGAGCAAGCCCAGCCGTTCGGCGAGGCACAATGCCGCGTCACGAACGCCGTGAACATTGCCGCCGGGCAGGAGATGCTGCCCCTCACGCCTGCCAATGTGCGCCCATCCTGTCCGGTCGCTGCCGCGCTGGCTGTTTGGAACTGGCAGATCGTGCAGCCCGCAGCGCAGCGCATCCTGGGCGCATCCGTGGCGCGGATCGAGCATATGGGCAGCCATAGTTGCCGGCGGCTTTATGGTCGCGCTGAGGGAAATTGGAGCGAGCATGCGACGGCCAACGCCATCGACATCGGCGCTTTCCTGCTGACGGACGGGCGCCGCATCTCCGTGCTCGCGGACTGGGACGGCGATCCTGATAAGGCCGCCTTTCTGCGCACGGTGCGCGATGGCGCGTGCAAAGTTTACGCGACGGTCCTCTCGCCCGATTATAATGCGCAGCACCGCGATCATTTTCATTTCGATCAGGCCCAGCGCGGAACGATGGGCTGGCGAGCATGTCGATGAGTGCGGCCTCACTGGCCCTCCATCGCCGTCATTCCCGCGAACGCGGGAATCCAGGTACTCCCTCGCGTCGTTGCTCAAGGATGATGGGAAGAATGGATTCCCGCGTTCGCGGGAATGACGGAGAGTTGTGAACTGGACCACCATCAAGGCCTTGCCTCAATCACCACCCCGGCCCATCTTCCCCTGAACGCTGGCAAGGAGCACCCATATGAGCGACACCCGTAGCGAAAGCGACAGCATCGGCCCTATCGATGTGCCTGCCAGCGCCTATTGGGGCGCTCAGACCCAGCGCAGCATTGCCAATTTCCCGTTCGCTGCAACCGAGCGCATGCCAACGGGCATCGTCCATGCCCTCGCCATCGTGAAGCGCGCCGCTGCACGCGTGAACCGCGCTCATGGCCTTGCGCCGGACCTTGCCGATGCGATCGATCGCGCCGCTGCCGAAGTGATCGACGGCAGGCTGGATGATCAGTTCCCGCTCGTCATCTGGCAGACGGGGAGTGGAACGCAGAGCAATATGAACGTCAACGAGGTGATCGCAGGCCGCGCCAATGAGATGCTCACCGGCACGCGCGGGGGCAAGCAGCCCGTGCATCCCAATGATCATGTCAATCAGAGCCAGTCCTCTAATGACAGCTTCCCGACCGCGCTGCACATTGCGGCGGCGCGCGCGATCACGCAGCAACTCTTGCCTGCGCTGGATGCGCTCACCGAGCTTCTCTGGGCCAAGTCGGCATCATGGTCCGGCATCGTCAAAATTGGCCGCACCCATCTGCAGGATGCAACGCCGCTCACATTGGGCCAGGAATTCTCCGGCTATGCCCAGCAATTGAAGAATTGCCGCGCCCGGCTAGAGCGTGCCGTTGCGGACGATCTGATGCCGGTCGCGCAGGGCGGCACAGCGGTCGGGACGGGGCTCAACGCACCCGGCCATTTTGGCGCCTCGGTCGCGGCGGAGATCGCTGCTCTCACCGGCCTCCCGTTCCGCACGGCGCCCAACAAGTTCGAGGCGCTGGCCTCCAATGACCCGCTCGTGAGTACCTCCGGCGCGCTCTCCACGCTTGCTGTCGCATTGACCAAGATCGCCAATGATATCCGCCTTCTCGGCTCAGGGCCCCGCTCCGGCCTTGGCGAGATTGATCTGCCCGCGAATGAGCCGGGAAGCTCGATCATGCCCGGCAAGGTGAACCCCACCCAGTGCGAGATGCTCACGATGGTCGCCGCGCAAGTGATCGGCAATCATCAGGCCGTGACGATCGGTGGGATGCAGGGGCATCTTGAGCTAAACGTGTTCAAGCCGCTCATCGGCGCAGCGATCCTGCGCTCGGTTGATCTGCTCAGTGTCGGCATGGCGAGCTTTGCAGAGCGCTGCGTGGCTGACATCGTGCCCAACGAACGCCGGATTGCCGAGCTGGTGGATCGTTCGCTCATGCTCGTCACGGCGCTCGCGCCCGAGATCGGGTATGATAATGCCGCCAAGATCGCCAAACATGCCCATGAGCATAGCCAGACGTTGCGCGAGGCGGGCCTGGCTCTTGGCCTTGTGGACGATGCGACATTTGACAGGCTGGTCCGCCCCGATCTCATGATCTGACTTACCCCTTTAACAGATCGTCGCCGCTGAAGCCCAACTGTGGCGCGGTTGCGCCCGACGCTTGCAATTTCTTGGAACTCCAAGGCGACCTGCCTGTTGGTTAGATATGCGACGTTCAATCGTCGCTGGCAGCTGTGGCACGAGGCCGCAGCCCATCTGGTCTCGAAGAAGGCCAGCTCTAACCGTAGAGAAGGAGAAGCCCCATGGCAGCAGAGATCGCAATCGACGAAACCCAGCGCCTGATTTCATCGGATAAGGTTGACGGCACGACCGTTTATAACCGCACCGGCGAAAAGCTTGGCAACGTCCGCAACTTCATGGTCGATAAGCGCAGCGGCAAGGCTGAATATGCCGTGCTTCAATTCGGTGGCCTGTTCGGCATCGGGAGCGAATATTATCCAATTCCCTGGGCTGTGCTTGACTATAACACCGAATTTGGTGGCTATGTCGTCGATATCGACAAGTCACGGCTTGAGCAGGCGCCCCATTATGCCAGCGACCATCCATCCTATGATGATGTGTATGGCCGACAGGTGCATGGCTATTGGGGCATCCCGTACCCCTTCATGTAAGTCAAAGGGCTGGCCGACACATGATCGGCCAGCCCTTTTTGCATAGCCTGGTCGCGACACCTTCGTTCGCGATCGGCTCCGCAAAAGGAAACGAGCAATGAGCGACACTGTGGGTATGATCCATGAGGACGAGCTGCCGGGCCATGAGAGCGAGTTGGAGCCCAAGCCGGATTGGCAGCCCAGATATCCTGGCTCCGAAAGGCTACAAGGCAAGGTAGCGATCGTTACGGGCGCAGATAGCGGAATAGGCCGCGCGGTTGCCGTGCTGTTCGCGCGAGAGGGCGCAGACGTCGCCATCGCCTATCTTTGCGAGCATGACGATGCCAAGAAGACTGCCGAGTTGGTGAAAGCAGAAGGGCGTCACGCGCTTACCTTCGCAGGCGATCTTGGCGACAAGGCTGTCGCTGACGCGCTCGTTGCCAAAACCATCAAGCAGTTCGGCCAGATCGATATCGTTGTAAACAATGCAGGCGAACAGCATCCCGACACGAATATCGAGGATATTACGGAGGATCAGCTCAAGCGCACCTTTCAGACCAACATCTTCTCTATGTTCTATGTGGTTCAGGCGGCCATTCCGCACCTCTCGTCGGGAGCGGCCGTTATCAATTGCACGTCGGTCACCATGTATCAGGGCTCCAAGGAGCTACTCGATTATTCGAGCACGAAAGGCGCGATTACGGCCTTCACACGCTCGCTCAGCGAAAATCTTATCGAAAAGGGCATTCGCGTAAATGCGGTCGCACCCGGACCGATCTGGACACCGCTCAATCCCTTTGGCGGTGCGAGCAAGGACAAGCTGGAGCATTTTGGCGAAAGCACACCCATGGGCAGGCCCGGCCAGCCCAATGAGGTCGCGCCAAGCTTCCTGTTTCTCGCCTGCGAGGATAGCAGTTATATGAGCGGGCAGGTGCTCCATCCCAATGGCGGCATGATCGTGGGGAGTTGATCATCTCCGCAAAAGACAGGGCAGGTGGGCTAGTAGCTCGTGTGCCTTTTCCTTTGGGCGCGCTGCGCCATCTTGTTTTTGTCCGGAAAGCGGGACAAGTAGCTACCACCATAGGCGGCCAGTGCTCTCTGCGCGATAACGGCCCCAATCGAGTGAGAGGAAGCAGTAAATGAAAATCGCAATCATGGGTGCAACTGGTAATGCAGGCCAGCGACTGGTCGCCGAAGCCGCGAGCCGTGGCCACCAAGTTACGGGCATTTCGCGCAGCGCTGATCAGCAGACGGCTCGCGACAATGTCACCTGGGTGAAGGCGGACATTGACGATGTGGACGACATGGCAAGCAAGATTGCTGGGCATGATGCCGTGATCCTTTCGATGCAGTTCAAGAGCCTCAACTTCGACAATGTGTTTGCTGTCGCTTCCAAGGTCCAGGCACCACTGCTCGTCGTGGGCGGCGCAGCCAGTCTGAAGAATGCCGATGGCGTGGTGCTGCTCGACACGCCCGGCTTCCCAGATTTCATCAAGGTAGAAGCATCGCCCGCGCAGGATTTCCTCAACCGGCTCAAGGCTGATGCGGGTTTCGAATGGACCTTCCTCTCGCCAGCCATGATGTTCGGCCCCGGCGAGCGCACCGGCACATTCCGTCTGGGCGATGATACGCTGCTGACGGCAGATGATGGCAAGAGCTCGATCAGCTATGAAGATTTCGCTGTGGCGATGATTGATGAGATCGAGAAGCCACAGCATAAGAACAAGCGCTTCACTGTCGGCTATTGATTCGCTTCGGCGCGCCTGCTCACTGGGGCAGGCGCGCTCGCTTCTCAGTAGGAAAAGTTTGGCCCTTCACGCTAACAGGCCGTTGTGACCAGTTGCCAACATTGCGTCGTGCGTAATCGCGCGATTTGCGCCTCCCTCAGCTCCGCAGAATTGGACGTGCTGAACAGGATCGGGCGGCGCGTGCCGCTGGCTCGTGGTGAGACCTTGATGTGGGAAGGCGAGGAGAGCCTGCTGGTCGCGAATGTGATCGACGGCATGTTGAAGCTCTCGACCTCAACGGCTGATGGCCGCGAGCAGATCGTCGGTGTTGTATATCCTTCCGATTTCATCGGGCGTCCATTTGGCGAGACCACCCAGCACAGCGTGACCGCATTGTCGGATTCGCAGCTTTGCCTGTTCACCCGTTCCGCGTTTGATAGCTTTGCTCGCGCGCATCCCGAGCTTGAGCATAAATTGCTCCAGCGCACTTTGACAGAGCTTGACCGCGCCCGGCATTGGATGCTGCTCCTTGGCCGCAAGAGCGCTGGCGAGCGTGTCGCCACCTTTCTTCTCGAAATGGCGCAGCGGCTGGTGGATACGTCTTGCACCACTGGCGCTGACGCCGACGAGCGTTTCGATCTGCCGCTCACGCGCCAGCAAATGGCCGACCTGCTTGGCCTCACGATCGAAACGGTCAGCCGTCAGCTCACCCGCTTGCGGGAGGTGGGCATCATCGCCCTGCCGGATCGGCGTGCGGTCGTCATTCTCGATCATGCCGCCATGGAAGCGCAATCTGGCAATAGCTGAGGCGCCGACACAACGGCTCACCCGGCAATACGTAATTTGCGCCATTGGCGAACATCCTCCTGCGGCCCAGCAGTGGCGCACGGTTCTTGGCTATCTGCCGTTGAACCCAAGACATTGCCAAGCAGGATGCGCCCATATGTTTGATTTTGAAGCCCCCAGCCGTCGCCAGCTTTTGACTGCAATCGGCAAGGCAGGCGGGGCCATCGCCATGTATCAGGCGATGTCGGCACTTGGTCACGCCATGCCCACGCAATTTTCCGGCCCACCAAAGCTAAACGGCGCGAAGCCCGGCGCCTCGGTTGTGGTGTTGGGCGCTGGACTTGCAGGCATGGTCGCAGCTTATGAGCTGACGCGAGCGGGCTATAAAGTCACGATGCTGGAATATCAGGATCGTCCCGGTGGCCGCAACTATTCGGTGCGCGGCGGAGACGTGATCAAGGAAGTTGGCGGCGCAGTTCAGCAGGTGAAGTTTGCGCCGGGCAACTACCTCAATCCCGGCCCTTGGCGCATCCCGTATCACCATCAGGCGCTGCTGCATTATTGCACCGAGTTTGGCGTGGCGCTTGAGCCATTCGTCCAGCAGAATTTCGCGGGCTATGTGCATAGCGACAAGGCCTATGGCGGCGTGCCTCAGCGCTATTCTGAGGTGAGCGCCGACTATAAGGGCCATGTCGCCGAACTGCTCGCCAAGGCCGTGAACCGCAACGCACTCGACGATGCAGTTAGCAAGGAAGATAAGGAAAAGCTGCTGGAGGCGATGCGCGGCTGGGGCGTGCTTGATAAGGATATGGCCTACTCCAGCAGCCTGCGCGTATCGGGCCAGCGTGGCTTTGATCGGCCACCAGGTGGCGGCGTGAATGGCGCACCAACACCATCGAAGGTTGCGGGTCTTACCGACGTGCTTGATCCGCGCGTGTGGCAGACGATGAACTTCTTCCACAACACAACCATGCAGCAGACAATGTTCCAGCCGGTTGGCGGCATGGACATGATCGGCAAGGCCTTCGCCAAGCGCCTCGCGGGCAAGATCCGCCTGAACAGCAAAGTCACCAAGATCGCGCAGGATGATGCGGGTGTTACGGTGTCATGGGATGATGTCGCGTCCGGCAAGAAGAATGAGACCAAGGCCGATTTCTGCGTCTGTACCATTCCATTGACGATCCTCAGCCAAATCGAGGTGCAGGTCTCACCCGGCATGCAGGCCGCCATCAAGGGCGTGCCTTATCATTCCTCCTGCAAGGTTGGGCTGGAAATGAAGCGCCGCTTCTGGGAGCAGGACGACCAGATTTATGGCGGTCACAGCTTCACGACACAGCAGATTTCGCAGCTTTCCTACCCCAGCACGGGCTTCTTCAAGTCAGGTCCAGCCGTGTTGCTCGGCGCCTATGCAGGCGGCGCAGCGGCCTATGCCTTTGGCGGTATGACGCCTGAACAGCGAATCGAAGCGGCGCTTGCGCAAGGCTCTGTTTTCCACAAGCAATATCGGGCGGAATTCTCCAACGGCGTTGCGGTGGCTTGGAGCCGCTTGCCCTGGATCCAGGGTTGCGCCTCCACCTGGAGCGATGAGTTGCGCAAGGAGCATTATCAGAACCTCGTCGCGCTCGATGGCCGCGTCGTTTTGGCCGGCGAGCATTGCTCCTATATCGGCGCATGGATGGAGGCATCCTTGCTCTCGTCCATCGATGCGATCACGCGCGTGCACCAGCGGGCGATGGCCGCATGATGGGCTCCTATCGCGCGCTGGCTGCAGCCTCTGGCATCTTCATCACGGCCTTGTGCGGCGTAAGTGGCACGACCTCGGCCCAATCGCTGGGTGACACGGCGGGGACGGGGAGCGAAACAGCCATGTCCGCCACTGGTGAGCAGACTTATCGGGAAATCTGCCAGGCCTGCCATCTTGAGAATGCGCAAGGCGATACCGGCGCGGGCATGATCCCTGCGCTCGCATCCAATGCAAAACTGGCCGACGTGGACTTCACGCTCAAACGGGTCGTGAAGGGCTATGGCGGGATGCCCGCCTTCGCCGATATGCTCACGCCCGAGCAGATCGCTGGCGTTGCTGTCTATATCCGCACCCATTTCGGCAATGATTATCATGATCCAATCACAGTCGATGGGGTGAAGAAGCTTATGCCGGAGCCGGAGTGAGCCTTTAATCGTCGCGGCGCAGGGTGAAGAAGAAGGGCGGCTCTCCCTTCATGTCCATGAGGCCCAGCAGCGTCGTCGGCGTGACCTGGCGGAACATATCGATGATCGGCAGGCGATCATAGATCATCGCTGCCGAAGCCACGCCTCCATAGGTCATGAGCGACAGGCGGGCTTGCGGGCGCTGCGTTTGTAACAATCCGCGCACCAGCTTGAAACAGGCCGGTCCGATCGCGGACCGCGAGATGCGGCTCTTGCCCGCTGACTGGATCGGCAGCCAACATGGATTGATCGCGATCAGATTGTCGCGCCCGTGGAACAGCAGCGGATGCGCATTACCGCGGGCATCAAAGGCTTTGCCATACCAGCCATAGGCCTCCAGCAATCCATCGAGCCAATGGCCCGTGTGCAAGACGCCACCTGCCCACCGCCCGGCCATATTGGCGAGCGTCACGCTGGGCAATCTGGTGAACATCGCAAGCGCGTCGGCCTGAGCCGCTCCATGTTGGGCAGCTTGTTTTAGCCAAATGGCTCTATCGTTGGGCATAAGTGATAGGAACATACGCACCCGCCTATAGGTTCCCGCATAACCAACACTTCTTTCCCTTTTGGGTTGCCCGAATCATCTGCAAGTCCCAACAAGCAGCCATTGATGCGGCCTGAGCGTGCCGCCCATCTGCTTGCTGGAGAGAAGAGGCATGAAGACCCGCGCCGCCGTCGCATTTGAAGCGAAGAAGCCGCTCGAGATTGTCGAGCTTGATCTGGAAGGCCCCAAGGCGGGCGAGGTTCTGGTCGAGATCATGGCGACAGGCATTTGCCATACCGATGCTTACACGCTCGACGGGTTCGACAGCGAAGGCATCTTCCCCAGCGTGCTCGGCCATGAGGGCGCAGGGATTGTGCGGGAAGTCGGCGCAGGCGTTACCTCGGTTGTGCCGGGCGATCATGTCATCCCGCTCTACACGCCGGAATGTCGCCAGTGTAAGTCATGCCTCTCAGGCAAGACCAACCTGTGCACTGCGATCCGCGCGACGCAGGGCAAGGGCCTGATGCCCGATGGCACGACGCGCTTCTCCTACAAGGGGCAGCCGATCTTCCATTATATGGGCTGCTCGACCTTCTCCAACTTCACGGTGCTGCCAGAGATTGCGCTCGCGAAAATCCGCGAAGATGCGCCGTTCCAGTCCAGCTGCTATATCGGCTGCGGCGTCACCACAGGCGTTGGCGCGGTGATCAATACCGCCAAGGTGCAGGTCGGCGATAATATCGTCGTGTTCGGTCTGGGCGGCATTGGTCTCAACGTGCTGCAGGGCGCGCGGATGGCGGGCGCCAACAAGATCATCGGCGTCGATATCAATCCTGATCGCGAGGAATGGGGCCGCCGCTTCGGCATGACTGACTTCCTCAACTCCAAGGGCCTAAGCCGAGAGGATGTTGTGGCGAAGATCGTCGCGATGACGGACGGCGGCGCGGATTATACCTTCGATGCGACGGGCAACACCGAAGTGATGCGCACGGCGCTCGAAGCTTGTCATCGCGGCTGGGGCACCAGCATCATCATCGGCGTGGCGGAAGCGGGCAAGGAAATCTCAACTCGGCCGTTCCAGCTCGTCACCGGGCGCAACTGGCGCGGCACGGCGTTCGGCGGGGCCAAGGGCCGCACGGACGTTCCCAAGATCGTCGACATGTACATGACCGGCAAGATCGAAATCGATCCCATGATTACCCACGTTATGGGCCTTGAAGACATCAACAAGGGCTTTGACCTGATGCACGCTGGTGAGAGCATCCGTAGCGTCGTTGTCTTTTGAGCCTGCTAAAACCCTAATTATCCCCTTCTCCTGAACCACCACCTAAAGGAGAGATATATGTTCACGCACGTCATGATCGGCAGCAAAGACCTCGCCGAGAGCCAGCGCTTTTATGATGCCACGCTCGGCGCACTTGGCGCACCTGCTGGCCACAATATCGGCGATCGCGCCTTTTATTCGCACAATGGCGGCACGTTCGGCATCATCACGCCCATCAATGGCGATACAGCCACGCCAGCAAATGGCGGCACCATCGGCTTCGCTGCGCCAAACAAGGATGCTGTTGACGCATGGTACGCCGCCGGCGTTGCCAATGGCGGCACGAGCGAAGGCAAGCCGGGCAAGCGCCCTGCCGCACCTGGTAATGCCTATGGTGCCTATCTGCGTGACCCAACGGGCAACAAGATCTGCTCATTCTGCCAGTTGCCAGAAGGCGAATAATTAAATCGCCGATCGCGGGGAGAGGCATTCATGTTCAGTCATCAAATGCTCGGATCGAATGATCTGAACCGTTCGAAGACTTTTTATGATGCGCTCTTTACCGCGATCGGCGGCTTCCCCGGCGTGATCGATGAGCGGGGACGGATCGTCTATGCACATAAGGACGGGCGTTTTCTCGTAACTCGCCCCATCAATGGCGAGCCTGCCACTTTTGCCAATGGCAGCACGACCGGCTTCGCGCTGGATGATTCCGCGCAGGTGGATTGCTGGCATGCTGCGGGCATCGCCAATGGCGGCGTCACATGTGAAGATCCGCCCGGCATTCGCCACGCGACGGAGGGCCGCCAGCTCTACCTTGCTTATCTGCGTGATCCCGATGGCAACAAGCTTTGTGCCCTCCACCGCATCACCACCTGAGGACTGAACATCATGACTGCTGCTCCGCTTGAGACGATTTCGACCAATAAAGCGCGTGGTGGCACTCAGGGCGTCTTCAAGCATAAGTCGCGCGAGACGGGCACGGACATGACCTTTGCGGTCTTTGTGCCGGAGCACGCCCCGGGCGAGAAGCTGCCGGTGCTGTTCTACCTCTCCGGCCTCACCTGCACCCATGCCAATGTGATGGAGAAGGGCGAGTATCGCGCGGCCTGCGCTGCGCATCGCATCATTTTCGTCGCGCCGGATACGAGCCCGCGCGGGGAGGGCGTGCCGGACGATTCCGAGGGCAAATATGATTTCGGTCTCGGTGCTGGCTTCTATCTCGACGCGACCGAGGCGCCCTTCGCGACCAATTATCGTATGGGCAGCTATATCGAGCAGGAACTGGGCGAGGTGATCGCGGCGAACTTCCCGGCCGACATGGCGCGGCAGGGCATCACCGGGCACAGTATGGGCGGCCATGGTGCGCTCACTATCGCACTGCGCAATCCCGATCGATTCCGCTCCGTCTCCGCTTTTGCTCCCATCGTTGCGCCTAGTCAGGTGCCGTGGGGCCAGAAGGCGCTGAGCGGGTATCTCGGTGATGACAAGGCGGCATGGGCAAAGCATGATGCCGTTGCGCTGATCGAGAGCGGCGCGCGCTTGCCAGCACTTCTGGTCGACCAGGGCGAGGGCGACAATTTCCTCGAGCAGGAATTGCGCACCCATTTGCTGGCGGAAGCCTGCGCCAAGGCAGGGCAGAAGGCGACGATCCGCATGCAGCCGGGCTATGACCATAGCTATTATTTCATCTCGACCTTCATGGCCGAGCATGTGGCCTGGCATGCCGAGCTGTTGAAATAAGCGGGCGCGGGCTCGGCATGGCCAGTTTTTTACATGGCACTGTCCATGAGGCCAGCGAAGACCTTCAAGCGGCCGTGCGCGCAGAGCCCGCAATTCTTGCTCTTTGGGATGGGCTTACGCCGCTTGGCCGCAACGAGTTCATCTGCTGGGTCGACGATGCAAAGCAGGTCAAGACGCGGGCGCGGCGTATCGAGCGGACTTGTGAGGAATTGCGGGAAGGCAAAAAGCGCCCCTGCTGCTGGGCTGGCTGTATCCACCGCACCGACAAAGCGCCGGGCAGATGGCAGCAGGCGGTTCTGATCGATAAGCAGGCGAAGGCGAGCAACACGTCCGCCTGAGCGCTAGGATGCTCGACCGGGGGTAGCCGCTACTGCTTCCTCACGCCGCCGAATGTAGGGATCATTCAAGAATGTCCCAAACGGCACCAGCGATGCCACAAATGTCCGCAACCAGCCCATGAAGCCAAAGCCCTTGCCGGGCATGGCGAACAACATCGCCGCAAGATAGGCAAGGAATGCGATGCCGTGCGCCATGCCAACCGGGCGGATGAGGGCGGGATAATCCAAGCCATATTTCAGCGGCATCGCAACAAGGAACAGCGCGAGCGTCGTCACGCCTTCGATCAGCGCGACATAACGGAACAATTTCAGCACATTGCCTCCCTCAAACGATAGCATCATCGCCTTAGTGGATGCGCCTCAATCACGCCAGTGCGACCGGTGCTTGCAAAGTCGAAGCACCACATATGCAGCGCTTTCTCACCGCTTGTGCGCGCAAGCGTTGATTGCTGGCGCAGGATCGGCTTTACACTCATCTCTCTATCGGTCCCACAACTGACACATAGGCGTGCGGAGGCGATGCAGACGGACCTGGCCGACAAGACGATCGAAGTGGAGCGGCGCGAGGTTGAGGAGCCATCGCTGCTGAGCCTGCGCCTGTTTGGCCTGATGCGTGTGATCCGCGAAAGTGGCGTGCCACGCTATGAGCGCGAGATCGGCTATAAGGAAATTCACCGCCACCTCATCATGATGATCGGCCTTGGCGGCGGGCTGAGCTCTCAGGAGATCGTGGCCATTACCGGCCATGAGAAAGCGCAGGTGAGCCGCGCGATCAAACCGCTGGAGCAGCAAGGGTTGATCGCGCGCGAACGCTTGCGCGCCAAGCTCATGCTACTAGCGCCGGGCCGCAAGATTTTCGAGCGGATCACGGCGATCAGCAAAGTGCGTGATGGTTTGCTGATCGCTGGCATTGCGTCGGATGATCTCCAGCGGTTCAGTCAGCTTGCCGAGCAACTCAAGCTGCAGGCGGCAGACATTTATGCCGAGGAGCGCCGTTTGAGTGTGGAGGCAGGCGCGATAAGCCCCGGCTCGCCATCGGCCACGGCACCCGCATGGCCGGGCGGCAGCGAGCCGCAGCCGCCCCCCAACCTCATCACGCCACGCCTGCTTGGGCTGGTGGCCTATATCAAGCGCGCGGCAATGCTTGGCTGCCAGCGCACGCATGGGCTGTCCAACTTCCAATGGCATGTGCTTGCGCTCATCGGTGCGCACAAGGGGATGCCACTTGCACAGCTCATTCTCGCAATCGGGCGGGACAAGAGCCAGGTTGGCCGCACGGTTTTGCATCTGGAGGAACTCGGCCTCATCGAGCGCTCTCGCCC